>NZ_JBWKJZ010000003.1:0-418469 GCF_056431945.1 Streptomyces sp. NPDC045778 | reverse complement strand
ATGAAGATCTTCGACCTGGTCTTCGTGATCCCGCCGGGCTCCTCCAAGGACGAGGCGAACGTCCTCGCCGTCCAGCTCTACAACTCGGCCCCCTGACGGCGTCCCGCACGTCGGCCCCCGTCGGCGGAGTCACCGACGGGGGCCGCGCGGGTGGCTCAGTAGAGCTTGTTCACGGCTGTCCTGGCGGTGGCCTTGAAGCCGCTTACGGGCGCGTCCGACAGGTTGCCGAGCTGGCCCCAGCGCACGAGGGTCACCGTCCGGCCGTCGCGGCCCACCGCGAAGAGGTTGGCGTCCGAGGCCCCCCAGTTCCACTTGGTGTGCAGCCCGTAGACGTGGGCGCCCTCCTCGACGTTCAGCTTGCCGTAGTACTTCTGCTTCGCCTCGACGTCCGGGTGCTCCCGCTCGAGGCGCGCGGCGCAGCCGTCGAGCTTCTGGCGCAGGAGCGCGGCGAAGTCCTTGGCCCGCTGCGTGCTGCGCTCCACCACGGTCACCTGGACGGCGTTGGTGTCGAGGTCGGTCCAGAACGTGCGGTGCACCGACGTCGACGGCAGCGCCTCGCCCGCGCACACCGGCAGGGCCTCGGGCTGGCCCGGGGTCACCGGCCCCGCGTGCCACGCCGACGTGGGGTGCGGCGGCAGCTCACGGGCGCTGAGGAAGCGCGGCTCCCCACTGCCCGCCTCCCCGCTGCCGGAGGGAGTCGCGGCGGGTGCGGCGACGGCCGTGGCCGTGGCCGCCACGCACATGCCGACGGTCATCGCGGCCAGGGCACCTCGGGTACGAATGCTCACTTGTCTCCCCCAACTCGGGCTGTTTCCGTGCCGTGCGGCACTTCCACCCCGTTCGACCCGCCACGGCCGAAGGACGTTGCACGGCCGATCGTCACAGCCTCGTCGCGTATGTCACCGCCCGGAAACAGGAGTTGGGGCCCGATCCGGTCCGGGGCGGCGGAGGCTCAGGCGTCCTGCGGGTACCAGCGCAGTTCCACGGTGTTGCCGTCCGGGTCCTGCACGTACAGGGAGAGCGCGGTGCCCCGGGCCCCGAAGCGCTCGCCGGGGCCGTCCAGCACGGTGAACTCACCGGAGTCGATGACCTCCTGCCAGTCGAGGGGCTCGACCACCAGGCAGATGTGGTCGACGTTGGTCCCCGGCGACTGTGCCCCGGACGCCGGGAAGAGGTCGATGATGGTGGTGGGGCTGACCCGCACGGACGGGAAGGAGACCTTCCCGGCCCGCCACTCCTCCACCCGCACCGGTTCGAGGCCCAGCGGGCCGGTGTAGAAGGCGAGCGAACGCTCGACGTCGGTGACGTTGAGGACGATGTGGTCGAGGGCGATCACGCGCATGGATGTCTCCGCGGAGTCGGGGCGCCGTGGCGCCGGTGGTCGTACGACGGGGCTGCCGCGCCCGGCCCCCGCCGGTCCGGCCGGAGGCTGGGCGGTGGCTCGCCGGTGACCGGTCACCGACCGGCCGCCGGCCGCTGTGGCCCGCCGCTGACTTCATGATCACCCCGTACTCACCCATCAGTCCAACACATACTTGTCATGGATATTCATCGTGATCCACGATGGATCCATGGACCTCCAGCAAATGCGCTACGTCCTCGCGGTGGCGGAGACGGCCAGCTTCACGCGCGCCGCCGAACGGTGCCATGTCGTGCAGTCCGCGCTCAGCCACCAAGTGGCCCGCCTTGAAAAGGAATTGGGGGCCCGGCTATTCGAGCGGACCAGCCGCCGGGTGCGGCTGACCGCCGCGGGAGAGGCGTTCCTGCCCGCCGCCCGCCAGGCCCTCGACGCGGCCGAGCGGGCCCGCGCGGAGGTGGCGGCGGCCAGCGGCGAGGTGCGGGGCAAGCTGCGCGTCGGAGCGATCCCCACGGTGACGGCGGTGGACCTTCCCGCGGTTCTGCGGGACTACCGCGGGCGCTATCCCCAGGTGCGCATCAGCCTGCGCGCCGGCTCCAGCGAGCAGCTCGTGGAGCGGGTGCGCGACGGCCAGTTGGACGCGGCGTTCATCGGCGTGCGGCCGGGCTACCGGACGCAGGGCGTCCACGACCGGGAGCTGGCCCACGGGCAGCACGTCGCCGTGGTCGCCCCGGACCACCCGCTCGCCACGCACCGGGAGGTGGACCTCCGCCTCCTCACCGACGAGGCGTTCGTCGACTTCGCCGAGGGCAGCGCCGCCCGGGCCCAGTCGGACCAGGCCTTCGCGGCCGCGGGCCTGCGGCGCGAGGTGGCTTTCGAGGTGTCCGGTGTCGAACTGATGGCCCGTATGGTCCGTCAGGGCCTCGGCGTCGCCCTGTTGCCCGGGGCGTTCGCCGCCGAACTGCACGGCTTGCGGAGCGTGCCGATCACCGACGGCCCGGTGCGCGTCGAGCGCCTCGTCTGGAGCCGCGCCACCCCGACACCCGCCGCGTCCGCGTTCCTCGGCCTGCTGGGCGTCGACTCCTAGGAGCCAGCTGTCAGCCGGCGTCCGCCCGGGGCGCCCCCGGGCGCGAGCCGTACCGGTCGATGACGCCCTCCACGGTCCTCATCAGCCGGTCCCCCACCTGATCGACGCTTCCGTTCTGCATGCTGACCTGGGCGCCTTCGAGGACGAACGTGATCTCGGCCGCGGCCTGTCCGGGGTCGGAGAGGGCGGCCTCTGCGCACATGCCGACCAGCCTGCTCATCTGGTGGGCCTTGTGCCGCTCGATCACTTGCCGTGCGGGGTGGGAGCGGTCGGGCAGCTCGGCGAGGGAGTTGACGAACGGGCAGCCCCGGTACGAGATCGTCGGCAGCCCGTCGGCGATGAAGCGGGCCAGGCCCAGGATCTGCTCCCGCGGCCGGCCCGGGTGCTCGGCCTCGACCCGGTCGAAGGCGGCCTGGTAGTCGGCGGCGAGGATCCGCAGCCACTCCGCGACCAGCGCGTCCTTGGTCTCGAAGTGCCGGTAGATCGCCATCTTGGTGGTCCCGGCCCGGTCGGCGATCGCCTGGACGCCCACGCGCTGGATCCCCTCGCTCTGGAAAAGCTCCTCCGCCGCGTCGAGGACGCGCTCACGCGGCGGCAGTTTCGCCACCCTGCTCGGCCTGCTGGTGGTCGATGCCATGACTGCTCCGTGACGTCCGGTCGGTGGTGAGGTTCTCGACGCCTGTTACGGTACCAATCAGTTCCAGGTGAGACCGATCGGTATCGCTCGGGACCTGACGGTACTGTTCTTGCTGCTGGGAGCGACAGTGAAAGTGACCGAGTACGTGAACTTCGACGCGGTCGGGCTCGCGGAGCTGGTGGCCGCGGGCGAGGTGACGCCCGCCGAGGTGGAGGCAGCCGCGCGCGGGGCCGCCCGGGCGGTCGATCCGCGGATCAACGCCCTCGTGGAGACATGGCCGACCGACGACCGGCCGCGCCCCGGCAGCACGCCACTGGCCGGGGTCCCCTTCCTGATCAAGGACCTCGGTGTCGCCATGGCCGGGCGGCGGACGGAGCTGGGCAGCCGCCTCGCCGCCGGGCACGTCTCCGCGACCGACTCCTCACTGATGCGGCGCTTCCGCCGTGCCGGCCTGGTGACGTTCGGCCGTACCGCGACCCCGGAGTTGGCGTACAGCATGGCGACGGAACCGGTGCTGCACGGCGCGACCCGCAACCCGTGGGATCCGGAGCGCAGCGCGGGCGGGTCCAGCGGAGGCGCGGGCGCGGCTGTCGCCGCCGGGGTGGTGCCGCTGGCGCACGCCACCGACGCCGGGGGGTCTTTGCGCGTACCCGCGGCCCACACGGGCCTCTTCGGCCTGAAGCCCACCCGCGGCCGGGTGTCCATGGGCCCGGACGCCGACGAGGTGCTCAACGGCCTGGTCGTGCACGGCTGTGTCAGCCGCACCGTGCGCGACAGCGCGGCGCTGCTCGACCAGATCCGCGGCCCGGAGCCGGGGGACCCCTACTTCGCGCAGGAGCCCGCCCGGCCCTACGCGCGGGAAGTCACCCGCCCGCCGGGCGCGCTGCGCATCGGTGTCCTCCCGCACGCGTGGGGCGGGCGCCGCACCACCGCGCCGGTGGCCGCGGCCCTCTCCGGCACCGTGCGCCTGCTGGAATCGCTCGGTCACGAGGTGGCGGAGGCCGAGGTCGGTCTCGGGGCCGACTGGGAGGAATTCGTCCTGGCCACCGCCCGGCTGATGACGGCGAACCTCACGGCCTCGGTCGACGGCCTCGCCACCGCCCTCGGCAGGCCCGTCGACTCCTCGACCCTCGAACCGGTGACCCTGGCCGGCTACCGCTACGGGCAGCGGGTCAGCGGGCCCCAGTTCGCCGCCGCCTTCGCGGTACGCAACCGGGTGGCACGGAGCCTGGCGCGGCACTTCGAGGCGTACGACGTGCTGCTCACCCCGACCCTGCCGGAGCTTCCGCTGCCGGTGGGTTCCTTCGCCGAGGGAGCCGAGGCGCTGGACGGCCTGGGCTGGGTCGAGCGCCTCCACGAGCGCTCGCCGTTCACCATGCCGTTCAACGTGGCGGGCACGCCCGCCATGTCCGTGCCGCTGGCGGCTGACGCCGGGACGGGCCTCCCGATCGGCATGCAGTTCGCCGCGGCTTACGGGCGCGAGGACCTCCTCTTCCGCCTGGCCGGGCAGCTCGAACTGGCGAGCCCGTGGTCGGGCCGGACCCCGGCGGTGTGGGCCGGGAGCCTTGGCCACCGGCCGGGCTGAGCGCGAGGCCGCGGTGGCGCCTTCTCACCAGCGGATGGCCGTGAAGTCGACGGGCTGGGGAGTCAGTTGACGTACGCGGTCGGTCAGGTGGCGCAGCCGCCGGGACATGTCGTCGGCGGCGAGGCGGCGGCGGTCCCCGTGCCCCGGGAGGACCCACCCGAACCGCAGGCGCCCGGCGGTCCGGGCCAGCGATGCGGCCAACTCCTCGATGGAGTACCAGGTCACGCTCTCCGCGACCTCCAGGTCACCCGTGGTGCGTGACCAGTAGATGCTGTCACCGCTGAAGCAGTACCGGTCGTCCGCGAGGTAGAGCACGCTGCCCCGGGTGTGGCCGGGCAGCGGATGGGCGGTGACGCCCGCGCCGATCTCCCGGGGTTCGAGGCCGCGGATCACCTGGTCCGCGTCCGGGGCCGCGTCGAGGTCGCCCTCGTGGATCCACAGCCGGGCACCGAAGTGGTAGGCGTAGCGGCGGCCGTGCGCGGCGTGGTCGCGGTGGGTGAGCAGCACGTCGGTGACGGGGCCCGTGGCCGTCCAGCGCTCGGCCAGGTCCCGGCTCCACCGGGGCGTGTCGACCATCATGACGGTGCCGTCCGGCCGCCGGAGCAGGTAGGAGTTGGCCCCCGCGGTCTGGGTCGAGTTGTGACCGCAGATCAGGACGTTGTCGTCGAGCGCCATCGGGAAGGGGTCGAGGGCCGGGTCCGGCCGCCCGGACGCCGGGCGGATCGACCGGGTGTGGCAGGAGAAGACGGCGGCGTGCAGGCGCCGGTTCTCCGCCTCGTCGCGCGGCGGTCGCAGGATCCGTGACTTCCCCTCGGCCTCGCCGATCAGCTCGGGCGCGAACTGCCGCGCGACATCGCAGTTGGTGCAGCGGTCGTCCACGTACCATCCGTCCACGTCGGGGCTCCTTTGCGGGAAGCAGGCCCGGGAAGGCGGTCCTCCCGGGGCTGTTCCAGGAATATCCCGCCCGCGGGCGGAATCGGTAGGCCGTGCCGACCTTGTATTTCGGGCCGTACCGCCCTCTAACGGGCCGACAAACACGGATCATCCCGGCACAACGGGCAGGCCCGTCCACTGTGCCGGGGGACGCGGGGCCGTCAGTCGAGGTAGCCGGAGTCCCCTCCCTGGTACCAGAGTTCCCGGTCGACCGTCCGCAGCGGCGAGTAGCCGTTCGCGCCGTGCAGTTCGACGCCGTCGAATCCCGCGGCGACGGCCCGGCGTGGCACGGGTGCGGGCCTGCGGTCGTCGGGCCCGCCGAATCCGACGAACACCTCGCCCCGCAGCGCCGAGCAAGTCGATCCGCGAACTCCCGCCGTGCGTGGCCACGGGCGAGGCGACCCGAAGCTCATCACCTGGCTCGCGGGCGAGCGCGACCGCATCGACCGGCGGATCGACGATCTCAAGGACACCCGGGGCCGCCTGGACGACATCATCGCCACGGTGACCACCGCGCTGCGCACCGGGCAGGCCTGCAAGGCTTCTTGATTCCGGGCACCTTCAGGGGTGGCAGCCGGAGCAGAACCAGACCGGCAGGGATCCGCGTCCCTCCTTGACGAACAAGATCACGGACGCGACGGAGACCCCGCACATGACAGCCACTCGCTACCTCTACCTCGCCCGGCACGGCGAAGCCTCACCGGATGAGACCGCCCTGACCGAAGGCGGCCGGCGGCAAGCTGTCCTGCTCGGTGAACGGCTCCGGAGCGCCCCGTTGTCGGTGATCCACCACGGGCCGCTGCCTCGGGCTCGGCAGACGGCCCAGCTGATCGGCGCGCAACTCGACGGCGTCCCGCTGCTCCAGTCCGAACTGGCGGGTGACTACGTCCCCTACCTGCCCGCGGAGGAGGACCTGCCCCCGGACTCGGCCGAGGCCGTGCTCAGCTTCCTCGCCCAGGTTCCGGAGGAGGAACGCGACGGGGGCCCTGCGCTGGCCTGGAGAGCACGCGCGGAATTCACCGGCCCTGTCGCCGGGGACCAGCCCCGCCATGAACTGGTCGTCACGCACAACTTCGTCATCGGATGGCTGATCCGAGCCGCCCTCGACGCACCCGAATGGCGCTGGGTGGGCCTCAACCACTGCAACGCGGCTCTGACGGTCATCCGCTACGCGCCCGGCAAGCCGTCCTCCGTACTGTTCTACAACGACATGCGGCACCTGCCCGCGGAACTGCGCTGGACCGGCTTCCCACCCGAACTTCACATCTGATCAGGGGGACTCGGCGCGGAACCGCTCGCCCGGCAGCAGGGTCGCCAGGGCGGAGCTGGGCACGAGGGCGAGGGCGGCCCCGCCGAGGCCGAAGACCGCCGTTGGGGTGGTCCAGGCGGCGGGCGCCTGGGACCTCCGGCTCCAGGTCGGCGACGAAGCCCACCCGCCCGCCGTCACCCAGTCCGGCCTCGCGCCGCGTGGGTGTTGGCGGCACCGAACGGTTCGGGTTCCGCGCCTTCACGCCACGTGTCAGGAGGGGGACGGGTCGATCTCGCCCGCGAAGACGATGATCTGGTCGATGAGGCTGCGTCGCAGATGCACGACGTCCGTTCCCGCGAGGCGCGGGCCTCCGTCCGGCGTGGTGAAGACCCACTGGTAGCGGGCCCATTCGTCCGGCATGTCCACCGCCGAGCAGCGCACCATCGTGCCGACGCCTGCCGGGTGCCGCCGGATGTCGAGCACGAACCGCTCGACCGCCTCGATTCCCTCGTTGCGGCCCAACGGGCCCCAGAAGACGACGTCTGAGGTCAGGGCCTGAGCGAGCAGTGTCGTCACATAGCTGTCGTTCGAGGCGTTGAACGCGGAGATGAACGTGTCGATCGCGGATCGCGCGGTCTCTTCCTGCATGCACCAGTCATACCAGGCGCCCCACGGACGACATCTAACCTCGCACTGAATAGAACGCTCGTTTTAGTGCGCAGATAGAAGTGGTGACAAGAGCGCCTGGCGCGCGGGGTATCTCTTCGCGCAGCCCCGTGACCCGCGTCCCGCGGGGCGGTGACTCGGCGGGACACCCGGTCGGCCGACAGGTCGTACGTCTCACCTTGTTGATCAGCGCTCGACCGGGAACACGCCCTGTATGACGAAACACGGCCCTCACCTGACCAATCTCGGCCTGCCGGACACCGTACGGGCCTGCCTCTTCGACCTCGACGGTGTGATCACCAAGACCGCCGTCGTCCACGCGGCCGCCTGGAAGGAGGCCTTCGACGCGTTCCTGCGCGAGCGGGAGGGCGCGGGCTTCCGGCCGTTCGACCAGGTCGCGGAGTACGACGAGTACGTGGACGGCAAGCCGCGCGCCGACGGGGTGCGCTCCTTCCTCGCCTCGCGGGGCATCGAACTGCCCGAGGGCAGGCCCGACGATCCGCCGGACCGGCCGACGGTCCACGGGCTTGGCAACCACAAGAACGACCTCCTCCTGGAGAAGATCCGCACCGGTGGCGTCGAGGCGTACGACGGCACGCTGCGCTACGTCGAGGCCGCGCGGGCGGCGGGACTGCGTACGGCGGTGGTGTCCTCCAGTGCCAACTGCCGCGACGTCCTGCGCTCGGTCGGCGCGGAGTCGCTCTTCGAGGTCCGCATCGACGGCGTCGTCGCGGCCGAGCGGAAGCTGCCGGGCAAACCACGGCCCGACACCTTCCTCGCCGCGGCACATGACCTCGGGGTCGAGCCGGCGCGGGCCGCGGTCTTCGAGGACGCGCTGGCGGGCATGGACGCGGGGCGCTCGGGCCACTTCGGTTACGTCGTCGGCGTGGACCGCGTCGGTCAGGCCGACGCCCTGCGGGCCCACGGCGCGGACCGGGTCGTACAGGACCTCGCGGAGCTGGGGGGCGCGGCGTGATCACACATTCGTCCTACGGCGTCGAGCCCTGGTGCCTGCGCGAGAACGTCCTGAACCTCGACGTGCTGCCGCAGAGCGAGTCGGTGTTCGCCCTGTCCAACGGCCACGTGGGCTGGCGCGGCAACCTGGACGAGGGCGAGCCGCACGGCCTGCCCGGCTCCTACCTCAACGGCGTGCACGAGACCCACCCGCTCCCCTACGCGGAGGCCGGATACGGCTATCCGGAGTCGGGGCAGACGGTCATCAACGTGACCAACGGCAAAGTCATCCGGCTGCTCGTGGACGACGAGCCCTTCGACCTGCGCTACGGCCGCCTGGTGTCCCACGAGCGGGTCCTCGACCTGCGCGAGGGGGTGCTGCGGCGCACCTGCGAGTGGACCTCCCCGGCGGGCCGCACGGTGCGGGTGCGCTCCACCCGGCTCGTGTCCTTCACCCAGCGGTCGGTGGCCGCCGTGGCCTACGAGGTCGAGGCCGTCGACCATGAGGTCCGCGTCGTGGTCCAGTCGGAGCTGGTGGCCAACGAACAGCTGCCGAAGCCGGCGAAGGACCCCCGTGCCTCGGCCGTCCTGGAGTCGCCGCTGGCGCCGGAGGAGCACACGGCGCGGGACGGGCGGCTGCGGCTCGTGCACCGCACCCGGCGCAGCGGGCTACGGGTCGCCGCGGCCGCCGACCACACCGTCGACGGGCCCGACCGGACCCGCACCAGCAGCGAGTCCGGGGACGACGTGGCCCGGCTGACCGTCACCTCCGTCCTCGAACCGGGCCGGCGGCTGCGCCTGGAGAAGTTCGTGGCCTACGGCTGGTCGAGCACGCGGTCCCTGCCCGCCGTGAGCGACCAGGTCGACGCGGCGCTCGCGGCGGCCACGGACACCGGCTGGACCGGCCTCGCGGACGAGCAGCGAACCTATCTGGACGCCTTCTGGGCCCGCGCGGACGTCGAGGTCGACGGCGCGGAGGAGATCCAGCAGGCCGTGCGTTTCGCGCTGTTCCACGTCCTCCAGGCGGGTGCGCGGGCCGAGCGGCGCGCGATCCCGGCGAAGGGGCTGACGGGTTCCGGCTACGACGGTCATGCCTTCTGGGACACCGAGACGTTCGTCCTGCCGCTGCTGACGTACACCTCGCCGGACGCCGTGGCGGAGGCGCTGCGGTGGCGGCACTCGACCCTGCCGGCCGCGCGCGAGCGGGCCGCGCAGCTGGGGCTGCGGGGGGCGGCGTACCCCTGGCGCACGATCGAGGGCTCGGAGGGGTCCGCTTACTGGCCGGCCGGCACCGCGGCCTTCCATGTCAACGCCGACATCGCGGACGCCGTGGTGCGCTACGTCGCCGCCACGGGCGACGGGCAGTTCGTCCGTGAGACCGGTGTTGAGCTGCTGGTGGAGACGGCCCGGCTGTGGAGGTCGCTGGGCCACCACGACGCGCACGGGGCGTTCCACATCGACGGGGTGACGGGCCCGGACGAGTACAGCGCGATCGCCGACGACAACACGTACACCAACCTGATGGCGCGCACCAATCTCCTCGCGGCGGCGGACTTCGCCGAGGCCCACCGCGAGACGGCCGCGGCGCTCGGCGTCGACGACGAGGAGAGCGCGGCGTGGCGGGACGCCGCGGAGGCCATGCACATCCCGTACAACGAGGACCTGGGTGTGCACGAGCAGCACTCCGGGTTCACCCGGTACCAGCGCTGGAACTTCGCGGCCACCCGGCCCGAGCAGTACCCGCTGATGCTGCACTTCCCCTACTTCGACCTCTACCGCAAGCAGGTCGTGAAGCAGGCGGACCTCGTGCTCGCCATGTACACGTGCTCCACGTTCTTCGACGAGGAGCACCTGGAGCGCAACTTCGCCTACTACGAGCCGCTCACCGTCCGCGACTCCTCCCTGTCCGCGTGCAGCCAGGCGGTCATCGCGGCACGCACCGGTCATCTGGGGCTCGCCTACGACTATCTGGTGGAGGCGGCCCTGATGGATCTGGAGGACCTGGAGAACAACACGCGTGACGGGCTGCACATCGCCTCCCTGGCCGGGACGTGGACGGCGCTGGTGGCGGGCTTCGGGGGGATGCGGCGCTGCGAGGACACGCTGGAGTTCACCCCGCGGCTGCCCGAGAGGCTGAGCCGGGTCGCCTTCAAGCTCCAGGTGCTCGGCCGGTGCCTGCGCGTGGAGGTGCGCGCGACGGCGGTCACGTACACGGTCCTCAGCGGCCCGGAGCTGACGATCCGCCACTACGGCGAGCCGCTGACCCTCAGCCCGGAGGAGCCGCGCAGCCGGGAGATCCCGGAGCTGAAGCCCCGGCCGGCGCCTGACCAGCCACCTCACCGCCGTCCGCACGCCCACCACTGAGGGGGCGGATCCCTCAGGGGCCCACCAGCGGCTCCGCCTCGTACGCCTTGTGCAGCAGTTCCAGGAAGGGCTGGGCCTCGGGCAGCGGGATGGAGCCGACGCGGTTGACCGGGACGCCGGGTGTCCAGGAGTTCATGACGACGGCTCCGGACAGCTGCGGCAGGTCGGTGGGGGTGATCACCCGTTCGTACTGCGGGACGCCGAGGCGCTCCAGTTGGCGGCGGACGATGCTCATCGTGGTGCCGGCGAGGACGTCGGCGACGGGCCAGATCACGGCGGAGCCGTCCCAGAAGGCCAGGTTCCAGATGGTGGCCTCGCTGAGGCGGCCCCGGCGGTCGACGAAGGCCGCGTCGTCGAAGCCCCGCGCGACGGCCTGCCGCAAGAGGTGTGTCTTGGCCACCTCGCCCACGTGCTTCACGGCGGGCAGGTCGCGTTCGTGCTCGACGGTGTCGAGGGACAGCGGGCCCTCGGGGCCGGTGGCGGCCGGGCCGGTGCGGACGAGGACGGCGGGTTCCGCGTCGGCCCCCGCGGTGGTGAACTCGCCCGCGCGGGAGTACACCGTCGCCGTCAGGGAGTGGTCGTCCGGCCCGGCCGCGATCGCCGTCCGCAGCAGGGCCCGCACCCGGTCGTCGGGCAGGGCCCGGCCGAACAGGGCGTCGGAGGCGTGCCGCAGCCGTCGTAGATGGAGGTCGAGTCCGCGTATCCGGCCGTCGCGCACCTGCGCGGCGGTGAAGTGGGCGAAGCCCGCGAAGGCGAGCGGCGCCAGCTCTTCGGCGGTGGCCGGGCGGCCGTCGAGATGGGTGACGAAAGAGGTCATGCCGTGCTCCCGTAGGGTGGAACGCCAGGCGTGGAATGCCTGGTCACGGGGTGACGTTAAGGCTTGACATCGGTGGCAAGGTCAAGCGCGGACGAGGCGGGAGCAGATGCTGATCGGGGAGTTGTCCCGGCGTACCGGCGTCAGCACGCGGTTGTTGCGGTACTACGAGGCCCAGGGTCTGCTCGAGGTGGAGCGCGGCCCGAACGGCTATCGCGAGTACGGCGAGGACGCGGTGGTGACCGTGCGGAAGGTGCGGGCCCTGCTGAACGCGGGCCTGACCACCGAGGTGATCCGTGTGGTGCTGCCCTGCACCCGGGGTGAGCAGCCCGGCTTCGACTGGTGTGCGGACCTGCGGGCGCTCCTGGACGGGGAGCTGGCCGCCATGGACGAGCGCATCGACGAACTCCGGCGCAGCCGGGGCGCGCTCGCGGGTTATTTGACGCAGCCCTGAGCCCTGGCGGGCGGGCGTCGCGCGGCGCGGCGCCCGCCCGCGGGGTCAGGTGGTGGCGAGCAGGAAGTCTTCTCCGGTGGAGGGGCGCAGGCCGTCGGCGCGGTCGGCGAAGTAGCGCTCGGCGAGGGCGCGTCCCGAGACGTGCCGGACGTCCTTGAAGCCTGCCTCGCGGGCCAGCTGGAGCATGTCCTGCGGGGCGTAGAAGCTGATGAACGGCGTGCCGGACGCCCGTGCGCCCTCCGTGCTGGCCCGCAGGCCGGGCCGGTCGGCTTCGTCGACGAGCTCGGCCGGCAGCATGAAGGTCATGGCGAGCGTCGATCCGGGGGCGAGGCCCGCGATGTCGCGCAGGGTGGCGGCGGTGGTGTCCCTGGTGAGGTACATGCTGACGCCGGTGGAGACGACGACCGCCGGCCGGCCGGAGTCGAAACCGGCGGCGGCCAGCCGCTCGGGCCAGGCTTCGCCGGACTCGAAGTCGACGGGCACCAGGTGCAGCCGGTCGGGGATGCCATAGCCGAGCTGGACGAGGCGGTGGCGCTTCCAGGCCTGGGTGCCGGGCTGGTCGACCTCGAAGATGTGCAGACGGGAGGCGAGTTCGGGCGCGCGCTGGGCGAAGGTGTCGAGGCCGGCTCCCAGGATGACGTACTGGGTGACGCCGCGGTCGGCCTGCTCGGCGATGAGGTCCTCGACGAAGCGGGCGCGGGCGACGACGGCCGCGCGGAATCCGCTGGTGAACCGCGGGTCCATGTCGGGCCGCTCGCGCCAGCCGTCGTCGGGGGCGGCGAGCCGCAGGCCGACCTCGTCCTTCAGGACGTGGGGCGGTGCGTCGACTTCGAGGTGCAGCGCCCGCCAGAGGGCGGTGCGCAGGGCGGTGTTGTCCGGTGTCTCGGTCTGCTCGACTGACATGGTGTGCCCTCTCGTCGTGGTCAACGGTCAGTTCTTGACCGGGGCCTGGAGGCTCCACAGGCGTCCGTCGGGGTCGCGGACGGTCATCTCCCTCGTCCCGTAGTGGGTGTCCTCGAACGGGGTGACCACCTCCACGGCGGGGTCGGCGGGGAACGCGTCCGCGTCCGGCACCTTCATCACGAGCCTCGTGCGGGGCTCCTGGGTCTCGGGGACCTCGGTGATGAACACGTACGGTCCGTCGCCGTTGCGGAGCTGGCCGGAGTTATGGTCCGTCGCGAACTCCAGTTCGTAGCCGAGCTGTTGCAAGAACTTCGCCGCCTTGCCCCAGTTGTGCGTCTCCAGGAACACGGCTTCGATGCCCTCGGTCGCCATGTCAGGCCTCCTCCTCAGTCCGCGCCGCTCGCTCGCTGCTCCCGCGCGTGGGCGTCGTCGAGGTAGGCACGCAACGCCTCGGCGGTCAGCGCCGACAACGACATGCCCGATTCGATGGCACGGAACTTGACCTGCTTGATCAGCCCGAGCGGCAGATACACGTTGAACTGCTTGACTTCCTCATCGCCCACGCCCGCGATGCTAGCATCCTAGCAAGCTAGGCGATTCCCCGTTCCACCCCATCGGTCAGGACGCGTCGCTCACCCGGTTGAAGAGCCGGCCGCCCAGGTCGATGCCGATGACGGTGCCGCCGCTGTCGCGGGAGAAGTAGCCGCGCTCGCCCTTGAGTCCGCCCTCCAGGACGAGGTATT
The DNA here is from genome assembly GCF_056431945.1 of Streptomyces sp. NPDC045778. Taxonomy (NCBI): domain Bacteria; kingdom Bacillati; phylum Actinomycetota; class Actinomycetes; order Kitasatosporales; family Streptomycetaceae; genus Streptomyces; species Streptomyces sp. NPDC045778. The sequence continues at coordinate 404,723 of NZ_JBWKJZ010000003.1, read as the reverse complement.
CGTCGCCGTCGCCGGGGAGGAAGGCGATGGTCGCGGGCGGGTAGCCGGGAGGCATCTCCTCGTCCGACGCCTCGCGGATCTCCGGCTTGATCTCGACGGCCAGGGTGAGGCGGGTGCCGTCACTGGCGACGTCGACGTTCATGGCGTCGATGTCGTAGCGCCCGGTGACCTGCCGCGCCAGCGTCTCGTCGTACGGGGCGGGCTCCGGCTCCTTCTCGACGACGCCGAGGTAGTGCTCCAGGGCCCACTTCACCACGGACTGGTTGCAGGTGTAGCCGTCCGGGCCGGCGTTCGACAGGGCGACCACCGCGAAGTTCCGCTCCGGCACGATCAGGAGTTCGGCGAACTGCCCGGTGCCCGAGCCGCCGTGCCCGATCGCCTGGACGCCGTCCAGGTCGTGCAGGAACCAGCAGATGCCGAAGCCGTCACCGAGCGAGCTGGAGCGCAGCTCGACCGTCCGCTCCCGCATGCGGTGCAGCGCCTCGGCGGGCAACACGCCCTCTCCGTCGCCGAGTTGGAACCGTGCCCAGCGCAGCAGGTCGCTCGCCGACGAGGCGAGGCCGCCGCCCGGGTTGTCGGCGCGCGCGCCCTCCCGGAAGGCGCCCCACGGCCGGGCGGGCCGCAACTCGCCGTCGTCACCGCGGTTATAACCCACCGCGAACTTGCGGACCATCACCTCGGCCAGGCCGTACACCGTGTCCGGGAGGCCCACCGGCTCCAGGACCAGGGAGGCCACGGCCTGCTCGAAGGGAAGGCCCGTGACCTTCTCGACGATCCGCCCGGCCAGGTTGTAACCGGCCTGGCTGTACGACGCCCGGGTGCCGGGCGGCGCGATCAGCGGCAGCTCGTGCAGCTTCGCCACGAGCCCGGCGAGGGAGCGGTCGCCCTGGCCGTCGTCGATCAGGTTCCAGTCCAGGCCCGCGGTGTGGTTGAGCAGGTTCAGGACGGTGATCCGCTCGGCCGCCGCCTCGTCGGCGAGCCGCAGCTCGGGGACGTAGCGTCGCACCGGCGCGTCCAGGTCGACCTTCCCCTCCGCGACCAGGCGCATCAACGCGGTCGCGGTGAAGGTCTTGGACACCGACGCCAGGTGGAACAGCGTCTCCTCGTCGACCGGCGTCGGATCGCTGAGGCTCGTCACGCCGTGCGACGCGAAGATCTCCTGGCCGTCCACCAGGATGCCGACGGACATCCCGGGCACCCCGGACTCCGCGGCCCGCGCCTCGACGACCTGTGCCAGCTTCTCGTGCGACATCGCTCCCCCTTCGAGCACTTGAACTAAGTACGAGTGCAGCGTAGAGGGCCACTTGAACTAAGTGCAAGAGCTGTCATGAACTAAGTGCAACTAGGGTGGGGGCCATGCCGCGAGACACGCTGACCGCAGACCGGATCGTCCGTGCGGCCACCGAGCTGCTTGACGAGGAGGGCCTGGACGGGCTCAACATGCGCAGCCTGGCCAAACGGCTCGGCTCGGCCGCCACGGCCATCTACTGGCACATCAAGACGAAGGACGAGCTGGTCCGCCTTGCCAGTGACGCGATGTGGCTGGAGGTGGAGCGGCCGGACCTCGACGCGACGGACTGGCGTACGGCCGCCACCGCCCAGGCCGGCAGCATGCACGCGATGCTCACCCGGCACCCCTGGCTCGGCCAGGCCTTCGGCAGCCACCTCATGCACGGCCCGGGCCAGGCGCGCTTCGACGACCACAGCCTCGCGATCTACGAGAAGGCGGGCTTCGGCCCCGCCGACGCGGACCGGGCCGCCGCCACGGTGTTCATCTTCGTCCTCGGCAGCGCGCTGGGGCCCGCCGCGGAGGTGTCACTGAAACGCCGCCTCGGCAAGAACGGGGCGAACGCCGAGCAGTTGATGGCCGACGCCATGACCCAAGCCGCCGCCGCGGCCGAACCGTATCCGAGGCTGCGCGCACGTCTCGGCACCGTTTCCGCCGAGCAGTACGCCGCCGCGCCCGACGACAGCTTCGCGTTCGGCCTCCGGGCCATCCTCGACGGCTTCGAGGCCCGGCTCGCCGCGGAGCGCGGCTAGCGTTGCGAGGATTGCTCGCGGTTCGGCGACCGTAGCCGGCGAACGGGTCCGGCGGGCGGGTCCGGCGAACGGGTCCGGCGAACCGCGAGCAAACGGCCTGTCAGCCGATGCGCCAGTCCTGGGAGTTGCTGTGGTTGCACTCATACAGCTGGATCGCCGCACCCGGGTGAGGATTGCCGCCGGACAGGTCCAGGCACATGCCGTTCAGCTTGCTCACGATCCGGCTCCCCGCGGTGTACCACTGCTGGGCCCGCCAGTCGCCGTGGCAGTCGAACATGTTCACCGCGGCACCCCGGTCGGCGTTGGCCGCGACGATGTCAAGACACTTCGCCGGGCCACCCTCCGACAGGTCACTGACGAGCTGGTCGTTGAACCACTTCCAGCGCTGCTGGGCGCCACCGTGGCAGTCCCACGTGGTCACCAGCGCTCCGTTGCCGCGGTTGCCGTCCCGCACTTCGAGGCACTTGTTGTTCTTCATCGCCACGATCGGGACCCCGGGGGCGGCCTTCGCACCCTCGGGGGCGGGATCCGCCGACGCCGAGGTCGTGAAGGCGAGGCTGCCGATCAAGAGCGCCAATGAGCCCAGGAGTCCCACCCGACGGTTCGGTCTGCGCATGTCTCTCTCCTCTCTCCGGAACGTGTCGGCCTCAGCGTGCTCAGGGCCTTCGGCGGGCGACAAGCACGTGTTCCACTCAGCGGTACGCCCCGTAGCGGCATCGGCTCATTCCGGCCCAGGTCGAAGACAGGCGCCGTCGCCCTTCAGGTCACGGCCCACTGAAGGTCAGGCGTCACCTCCACGGCGCCCCCTCACCCCTCACGCGCCCGCCGTGCCGGGGGTCGTCGGGTGCGGCGGCAGTCCGGATCGGATCCCCTCGCCGACTCGCGTCACGCGCGCCCGAGGATGGCCCGGCCCCCCGCCGAGGAGAAGCTTCCGGCCCGCTCAGTGGAACGCGTTCCAGTGAGCGGAATCGCGGTGGCTGTGCGCCCGGCGGGCCCCGCATGGTGAGGATCGCGCCGGGCGGACTGGCCCGGTGCTCACCGCTACAGAAGGAGAGTGAGCGCATGACCACGCGACTCAAGGCAGTCACTGTGGGCGCGGCCGTCATCGCCGCCGTCGGTTTCACGACCGTGGCTTCGGCGTCATCGGGATCCGACAGCTCCGACGCGCCCAAGCCCAAGCCGAGGATCGTCAAGGCGCGGGCGGAGCAGGCCGGGACACCCGTCTCGGGTGACACCGTGACCTTGAACCCCGGCGAGAACTTCAGCTCGTACGCGAACTGCCCCGCGGGCACGGCGCCGACCGGCGGCGGTGGCACGACCAGTGCCTTCGGCATCTTCTTCACGGATTCCTACGCCTCCGGCTCCACCTGGATCCTGCGGGGGACGAACACGGGGAGCAACGCTCAGCAGCTGACGGCGTTCGCGCTCTGCCAGTAGCCACGGCCCTCCGGTGCGAGGGGGCACAAGCGTGCAGGTCGGAGGGGAACGGCCCGGTCGCTCATGGTGAGCGTGCCGGGCCGTTTCCCGTGACGACGCTGCCGCATGCGAGGCCGAGCCCTAGAAGTGGAAGGCAGTCGTCGCTTCGAGGGCGGCGCGGCCGGTCGCGACCCGGTTCACCGGCGCGTTCGTGTCGGCGTAGCCGAAGGAGACGCCCACGAGCAGTTTGCCTTCGGTGACGCCGAGTTCGGTCCGGACGGTGTCGCCGTAGAAGCTGAGCAGGCCCTGGGGGCAGCTGTCCACGCCGTACGCGGTCATGGCCAGGAGCAGGGTCTGCAGGTAGGCACCGACGTCGGCGGCCAGTCGTGCTCCGCCGTCGCCGGTGACGAACAGGAACGCGGCGTGCGGCGCGCCGTAGAAGCGCAGGCTCTCCGCGTCGTACGCCGCGCGCGCCGCGTGGTCGTCGGGGCCGATGCCCAGCGCTCCGTACAGCTCGGCACCGAACTCCGCCCGCCGCTCCCGGTGTACGGGGGCGTACATGCTGTCGGAGTACGGGAAGTCGGCCGAGGTGCGCCGCGCGGCGTGGGCCGCCCGCAAGGCGTCTGCCAGGCGTTGGCGCCTGGCGCCGCCGACGACCTCGATGCGCCACGGTTGCGCGTTGGAGTTGGAGGGCGCGGCGCCGGCCAGGGAGAAGATCGCGCGCAGGGTGTCCTCGGGCACGGCATCAGGGCGGAACGCGCGGGTCGCGCGGCGCCCTCGAATCAGCCGCTCCGCGTAGTCGCTCAGCTCGGTCGTGGCCAGTTCGTTCATCGACACTCCTCAAGAGCCTGCAAGTAAACGGTTCCGTTTACCTTCAAACCGACCCTAGCAAGCCACCGCTCCTTAAGTAAACGAGTACGTATACTTCCCGCATGACCACGGAGCCCGCGACGTCGCGGCGGCAGGGGCGCGGCGGACGCGAGCGCATCCTGGCCGCCGCCGCCCATCTGTTCGCCACCCAGGGGATCAACGCGACCGGCATGGAGCAGGTCGCCGAGCAGGCGCCGGTGTCCAAGCGCACCCTCTACGCGCACTTCCGGACCAAGAGCGACCTGGTCGTCGCCCATCTCCAGGACCTCGCCTCCTCGGGTCGCACCCTGGAGAGCGCGCTGACGCGCGAGGACGTCCCGGCGCGCGAACGGATCCTCGGACTGTTCGACCAGCCCGCGGCGGACGAGGCCCCGGTGCGCGGATGCCCGTTCATCGACGCCGCCGCGGAGTTCCCCGACCCGCGGAGCGCGGTCCACGCGTATGCCCGCGAACAGAAGCTGCGGATGGCGCAGTTGGTGACCGCGCTGGTCACGGAGTTGGGCTGCCGTGAGCCCGCCGCGCTCGCCGAGCAGCTGGTGACCCTCGCGGACGGCGCCGCCAGCCGCGCCATGGTGCTGGACGACGCGAACTACGGCCGCCACGCGCGGGCCGCGGCAGAGGCCCTCCTGGACCACGCCCTGCCGGGCGCGAGCTGACAGGAAAAGCCCCCTCACATCCCCCACGACAGCCCCGCCCATTTACTTGTATGCTCACAATGATGTTACTAACACAAGTAAATCGGAGCCGCGTCATGCCCGAAGCCCCCTCCCCACGGCCCTGGCTCGTGCTCGGCATCTGCTGCATGAGCCTGCTGATCGTCAGCCTCGACAACACGATCCTGAACGTCGCCCTGCCGGCCGTCCAGCGCGACCTGCACACCTCGGTGTCCGGGCTGCAATGGACGGTCGACGGCTACACGTTGGTCCTCGCGAGCCTGTTGATGTTCTCCGGGTCGACCGGCGACCGCGTGGGCCGCCGCCGGGTCTTCCAGGTGGGGCTCGTCGTCTTCACCACGGCGTCCCTGCTGTGCAGCCTCGCCCCCGGGCTCGGCTGGCTCGTCGTCGCGCGGATGCTCCAGGCGGTCGGCGGCTCGATGCTGAACCCCGTCGCCATGTCGATCATCACCAACACCTTCCCGGACGCGCGGCAGCGCGCCCGCGCCATCGGGGTGTGGAGCGGTGTCGTGGGCATCAGCATGGCCGCGGGACCCATCGTCGGCGGAGCCCTGGTGGAGTCGATCGGCTGGCGGTCCATCTTCTGGCTCAACGTGCCGATCGGCCTGGCGGCGCTGTTCCTGACCCGCAGGTACGTACCCGAGTCGCGGGCCCCGCGGCCCCGCCGGGCGGATCCGGTCGGCCAGATCCTCATCGCCGTACTCCTCACCGCGCTCACGTACGCGATCATCGAGTCGCCCCACCACGGCGCGGGATCGCTCCTCGTCGTCGGCTGCGCGGCCGCGGCGACGGCCGCGCTGCTCGGGCTGCTGTGGTACGAGCCGCGGCGCAGTGACCCGCTGATCGACCTGCGCTTCTTCCGGTCCGCACCGTTCTCGGGAGCCACGGCGATCGCGGTCGTCGCGTTCGCCGCGCTCGGCGGCTTCCTGTTCGTCAGCTCGTTGTACTTGCAGGACGTGCGGCGGTACGACGCCCTGCACGCCGGGCTCTTCATGCTGCCCATGGCGGCCATGGCGCTGCTGGCGGCACCGCTGTCCGGCCGTCTCGTGGCCTCGCGGGGGCCGCGCGCTCCCCTGCTGCTCGCCGGCGCGGCGCTGTGCGCGAGCGCGGTCCTCCAGGCCCTCACCTACTCCGAGCGTCTGCCGGTGAGCGTGCTCGTCGTCGCGTACCTGCTCTTCGGCACCGGCTTCGGCCTGGTCAACGCGCCCATCACCAACACCGCCGTGTCGGGGATGCCCCGTTCGCAGGCGGGTGTCGCGGCGGCGGTGGCCTCCACCAGCCGGCAGATCGGCCAGACCCTCGGCGTGGCTGTCATCGGCGCCCTCATGGCGGGGGCCGCCCGCACGGACACGGCCGCCTTCGTCGACGCGGCCCGTACCGCGTGGTGGATCGTCGCCGGCTGCGGCGCCACCGTGGTGATCCTCGGTACCCTCACTACCGGCCGCTGGGGCCGGGCAACGGCGCAGCGCACCGCGCGGCAGTTCGCTGCCGAGCAGACCAAGGAGAAACTGAACGCCTGATGGAGCGTCCGCACGCCGACAAGGGCCCCGAGAGGGACGACGACACCGCCAGGGCGGCGGCCCGCGCCTGGCAGGGGCTGAACACGCTCCTGCTGGAGCGCCACGACCTTCGCAAGACCGTCGCCGAGGCCCTCGGCATGAGCTTCAGCCGCGTCCGGGCGTTGCGCCGCCTCGCAGCGGGTCCGCTCAGCCTGCGCGAACTGGCCGAGCGGATGGGCTCGGATCCGCCCTACACCACGGTCATCGTCGACGATCTCGTGCGGCGCGGCCTGGCCGAGCGCATCACCAACCCGGCCGACCGCCGCTCCAAGCTGGTCCACCTCACCGAGGAGGGCCAGGAGAAGGCCGACCGCGCCACCGCCATCCTCACCACGCCGCCCGACGCCCTGCTCGGCCTGCCCCGGGAGGACATCGAGGCGCTCGACCGCGTCGTGGCGAAGCTCCTGGGCTGACCCGCCCCGCCCGACCTCCTCGCGGGCAGGCCGAGTTCGCCTACTTGCTCCGCAAGGTCCCCAGCGGACCGGACTCCTGCGCGAGGGCGGTGGCCGCCGCCTTCCAGCCGGTGTCGTCGCCGAGGAGGGCGCCGCGCAGGAAGGCCGTCGTGAGGTGCTGGATCAGGGCGACGCGCGCGGGGCTCTCGTCCGTCGTCTCGGCGACCTCGTGGCCCACGATGCCGCCGAGGGAGTGCTCGGCCCCGAACAGCGTGAGCAGGCTCTTGTCGCCCGGGCTGTAGGTGTAAGGGTCGGTGAACCAGTCCGGTCCGCGCGTGGACAGGGCGGAGTCGTCACGGTCCCCGGCGACGACGAGGGCGGGCGCGGTCATGGTGGCGAAGGACGGCCGCATGAAGGGCAGGTGTTCGGCGGCGAAGGGGGTCAGGCCGTCGCCGAGCCCGGTCAGGGCGAGCAGTACCCCTGCCGTGACGCGCGGATCGGACAGGTCCTCACCAGGTACGCCGTCGGCGTCGAGGACCCGCGCGCCCAGCAGCGTGCTGGCCGTCTGGGCTCCCCAGGAGTGCCCGGCCACCGCGACGCGTTCGCGGTCGACACGTCCGGCCAGGCCCGGCACGGCGGCTTCCAGGGTGTCGAGCCCGTCCAGTACGCGCGTGAGGTCCTCGATCCGGATGCGCCAGATCCGTGGCGTACGAGGGTCGTCGGCGGGGATGCCGAGCGTCCTGGAGTCGAGGTGGGTGGGCTGGACGACCACGAAGCCGTGAGCGGCCCAGTGGTCCGCGAGCGGCGCGTAGCCGTTCATCGACCAGCCGAAGCCGTGCGAAAAGACGATGACGGGCAGGTCGCCGCCGGTCGCGGGGGCGGACACACGGACTTGGAGGTCCTCGCCGCGGCCCGGGGCGGGCAGGACGACGGGCTTGGCGGATATCACCATGGCGTGCTCGGCCTTCTGCGCGTGCTCGGCCTTCTGCGCGTACGTGGTGTTCGAGTCGGGCATGTAAGTGCCTTCCGTTCGGTGTCTGCGCGTCGGTGTCCGCGCACTCTGGGGTTCAGCGGCTCTCAGGCGCGGTGGGCCCGGTGGTGACGGCGCGTGAGCCAGGGCCCGAGTGGGGCGTCACGGGCATGGCGGCCCGCCCACCGGTCTGCCATCATGAATGAAACGGAACCTTGCTCCGCTAACGATACGGAGCACAGTTCCGCTTTGCAAGGCCGACGAGCAGGAGGAGTGCCCCAGTGAGCGACAACGGCCAAGTCCCGGGAGGCCAGGGCGAGTCCAGGCGCAAGGACGCCCGGCGCAATCAACAGACCCTGCTGGACGCGGCCGCCGCGGTCTTCGTCACCTCGGGCGTGGAAGCACCCGTACGCGACATCGCCGCCAAGGCCGGCGTCGGGATGGGCACGGTCTACCGCCACTTCCCCACCCGGGCGGAGCTGATCATCGCCGTCTACCGCCACCAGGTCGACGCCTGCGCCGAGGCGGGCCCTGCCCTGCTGGCCGCCGAGCCGACCCCTCACGCCGCCCTGGGCAAGTGGGTGGACCTGTTCGCCGACTTCCTGGTCACCAAGCACGGCCTGGCCGCCGCCATGCGGAGTGACGCTGCCGGCTTCGAGACGCTGCACGCCTATTTCCTCGACCGCCTCCTGCCGGTGTGCGCCCAACTCCTCGACGCCGCCACCGCCGCAGGCGAGATCCGTCCAGGCCTCGACGCCTACCAGCTCATGCGTGGCATCGGGAACCTCTGCATCGGCGCCGAGACCGACCCCCGCTACGACGCGCGCCGCCTGGTCGAACTCCTCGTCGCGGGGCTGCGGCAGCCGCACTGACCGCCGCGCCCCGCCCGGGCCGCGGGAGAGGGCCCGGGTCGGCCTCGCGCTCCGGGGCGACCGCTTGACTCATCTCACGGGTCACCCATCAGCTCGTCGTGGGCGTGGCCTCGGTGCTGTGCTTCCGGGGCGGGGCGGAGGAGTCCGCCTGGTCGCTCATGCCGTCGACCGCCGCTCGCGCCGCGGCCACGAAGGCCGCGATCGCCGGATGGCTGCCGCCGCCCGCGCGGAAGGCGACCTTCGACCGGCGGAACAGCGGCAGCTTGGTCAGCCCCACCCCCTCGGGGCCCCGCGCGGTGGCCATTTCCGGTACGAATCCCGCCCCCTGCCCGGTGGCCGCCAGGGCGAGGACGGTGCGGAAGTCGTTGACCTGGTGGCGGATCCTCGGCTGGAAGCCGGCTGCCTGGCAGGCGCGCACGGCCATCGCGTGGCCGGTCGTGCCGTCCCGCGCGGTGATCCACGGGGCCTCGGCATAGGGCCCGAGCAGCTCCGCCAGCGTGTCACCGCGGCCGGCGGCCCCGGTGACGGCGGCCGTGACGAGGTACATCGGCTCATCCAGGAGCGGGATCTCCTCGACCGTGGTGTCGGGTGACGCGGGGACGAAGTCGTAGTCGTGGACGAGGGCCACGTCGAGTTCCCCGGCCCGCAGGCCGTCGGAGACGCGCGCGGAGTCGATCTCCTGGACCATCGGTTCCAGTCCCGGATGCCGCTGGACCAGCTCGGCGAGCGCGGCGGCCACGATCGTGTGACCGCCGGAGGGGAAGGTCCCGATGCGCAGCGGCCCGCCGACGCCCTCCCGCGCGCTGGCCAGCTCGGCCACCGCCAGTTCGAGGCGTTGGAGCACCGCGTCGGCGTGGGCGACGAGGGTCCGGCCCGCGGGCGTGAGGACCACCCGCCTGCCGCTGCGCTCCAGCAAGGGCACGCCCGCCTCGCGTTCGAGGACGCCGAGCTGCTGGGAGACGGCGGACGCGGTGAAGGTCAGCGCCTCGGCCACGGCCGCGATCGTGCCCCGTCGGTCGAGTTCGCGCAGCAGGGAGAGACGACGCACATCAAGCATAAGTTCAGCTTAGGCATACAGATAGAAATCGGAAATGGATCTACCGGGTCGGTGTGGGCCAAGGTGGGGCCATGAAGCCCGAACCGAACATCAACGGCCTGTACGTCCCCTTGGTGACCCCGTTCACCGACGATCTGCGCCTGGCCCCGGACGCGCTGGCCCGACTGGCCGACGAGGCGCTGTCGGCCGGCGCCTCCGGTCTCGTCGCCCTCGGCACCACCGGCGAATCGGCGACGCTGAGCGAGGAGGAGAAGCGGACCGTGGTGCGCGTCTGCTCGGCCGCCTGCCGGGCGCACGGCGCCCCGCTGGTCGTCGGAGTCGGCACCAACGACACCGCGGCCGCCGTCGAGTCGCTGCGCGAGCTGGCGGCCACCGGCGACGTGGCCGCCGCGCTGGTGCCCGCCCCGCCCTACATCCGGCCCGGTGAGGCGGGGACCCTGGCGCACTTCACGGCACTGGCCGAGCAGGGCGGCGTACCGCTGATCGTGTACGACATCCCGTACCGCACCGCGCAGCCGCTCAGCGCGGGGGCGATCGACGCGCTCGGCCGGCTGCCGGGGGTCGTGGGGATCAAGCACGCGACCGGCGTGATCGACGCGACCACCGTCGAGTTGCTCGGCTCTCCCCCGCCCGGATTCGCCGTGCTCGGCGGCGACGACGTCGTCATCTCGCCGCTCGTCGCGGCGGGCGCCCACGGCGGCATCCTCGCCTCGGCCAACCTTCGCACCGCCGACTACGCCGAACTGATCGCGCTGTGGCGTCGCGGTGCCGCGGAGCCCGCCCGCAGACTCGGGGCCGACCTCGCCCGTTTCTCGGCCGCGCTCTTCGCCGAGCCGAACCCGACCGTGATCAAGGGTGTGCTGCACGCGCAGGGGCGCATCCCCAGCCCGGCCGTCCGGTTGCCGCTCCTCGCCGCCTCCCCCGGCGCGGTCCGCCGGGCGGCGCTGCTGGCCGACGGTCCCGCTCTGCACGCGGCCCCCGTGTGATCCCGGGTGGTCCCGGCGGGGCGCGGCCATGGTTCCGCCGCCCTCGCGCCACGGTCATCCGTCGAGGAAGCGCAGCAGCTGGGCGGTGACGAACTCGGGATTCTCCTCTACGAGCCAGTGACCTGCCTTCGGTACGTCCACCGCCCGCACGATGTTGGTCATGCGCGGGGCCACGGTGCCCCGGATCGCGTCGAGTTGCCCCTGGGCGGTCATGAGCAGGGTCGGGAGGCGTACCGGTGCCGCGGCCGTGGTGTCGCGGACGTCCTTGCCGAGGGCGCGGTAGAGCGCGAAGCCGCCGGACAGCGCCTTGGGGCGGCTGTAGGTCCGCGCGTATTCGTCGACCTCGGCGGCGCTGAACGGGGACCGGTCGGAGGTGCCGCCGAAGGCCGAGCCGCCGAAGGCGACCTGGGGGTAGAACAGGGCCAGGTACGCGCGGACGTCGTCGGCCACGACCGCCTCGGGGACCCGGCGCTGGGCGTGGAAGGCGATGTGCCAGCTCAGTGAGCGGTAGGCGGCTTCGTCGACCGCGGGCCCTGGCAGCGGCAGGTCGAGGTAGCCGAGCCGGGTGGTGTCGTCGGGGAAGGTGGCGGCGTACTGGAAGGCGACCGCGGCACCGAAGTCGTGCCCGACGACGGCGGCGTCCGGCACCTTGAGCCGGTCGCTGATCAGCTGGTGCACGTAGCGTGCCAGGGTGGCCTTGTCGTAGCCGGTCGGTGAGCCGGTGCTGTCGCCGAGTCCGGGCAGGTCGACCGCGTAGACGGTGTGGTGTTCGGCCAGCTCCGGCATGATCGGCCACCAGCCGTACCAGGTCTGCGGCCAGCCGTGCAGCAGCACCACCGGCGGGCCGCTGCCGCCCTTCACATAGTGCATGCGTACGCCGTCGACGTCGGCGAAGCCATGGCGGAACGCGCCTTGGAACTTCGGATCGTCGCGAGTGGCGGAGGTGTGGGAGGGCGGGTCGGTGGACGGCGCGGTGCAGGAGGCGGCGCCGGCTGTCAGGGCGAAGGCGAGCGCGGCGGCCGCCGCGCTTCTCGCGAACCGCGGGGGGCGGCGGCGCGACACGGGTGTCATGTGTTCCTGCCTCAGAAGGTGTTCCTGCCTCAGAAGGTGTTCCTGTCTCAGAAGGTGTTCCTGTCTCGGAAGGTGTTCCTGTCTCGGACGAGGGGGCGGGCGGGTCAGCGTCCGGTCGAACCGTCGATCAGTTCGCGCAGGATGTCGGCGTGGCCTGCGTGACGGCCGGTCTCCTCGATCATGTGGGTCAGCGCCCAGCGGGCGGACGGTGCGGGCTTCTTCGGCCGGGACCGCGGGAGCGGTGCGCCGAGGTCGGCGCACCGGTCGAGCACCTCGTTCGCGCGCGCGACCGCCTCCCGGTAGCGGGCGAGCACGTCGGCCACGGTGTCCGCGGCCCCGGCCTGGAACGTCGCCTGCCAGTCGGGGACGTCCTCGCCGAGGAAGAGGGCGCGCTCGACGAAGGTCAGGTGGTGGAGCAGGCCGAGCAGGTTCGTGCCCGACGGGACGGCGGCCGTGCGGGCTCGCGGTTCGGGGGTGCCGTCGACCTTCGCGGCGATCGAGGCGCGGAGGTAGTCGAGGAATCCGCGCAGGACTTCCGTCTCGCTGCTTCCGGTGCGGGGTGGCGGGGTGTCGCGGCGCATGGGGGCGGACATGGCGTCTCCTTCCCTTCGTGGGCGGCGACGGTGACCGCTGGGCACCAGGGGGTGCGGCGGGCTTCCGTCGGTGTGCGCCCAGTCTTGGCAGACGCGCTGCGATCCGGCACGGAATCTTGCGGTTCCGCAAGTGGAGCCCATACATCCGCGGACCGCGCTCGACCGCGGACCGCGCTCGACCGTGGGCCGCGCTCGACCGTGGGCCGCGCTCGACCGCGGACCGCGCTCGACCGCGGACCGCGCTCGACCGTGGGCCGCGCTCGACCGTGGGCCGCGCTTGGCCGTGGGCCGTGGCGCCGGCGTGTCACGCCGGTCCCGGCACCAGCGCCACCGTCTCCGCCGTCGCGTGGTTGGCCGGGACGTCGATGCCCTCGGGTTGGTCGGTGCGTTGGTCAGTTCGGCGACCGTGTCCGGGGTGCTCCGGCGGGGTGCGGGACGTGCGGTCACGGCCGACGATGATCAGGGGCGGGCTCACCGAACCGCCGGAGCGGAGCGGCACGTCCCGGCCGGGTGGCGCTAGTGCGCCGCGAGCCTCTCCACCAGGCCGATCCCCCGGGCCAGCAACTCCCGCTCCTCGCCCGTCAGTTCCGCCTCGATCGCCCGCGCGAGCCAGTCCGCGCGCCGCCCTCGCTCCTCCTCCAGGAGCGCCTGGCCCGCGGCGGACAGCTCGACCAGGCTCTTACGGCCGTCGGTGGGGTGTGCCCGGCGCGTGATCAGCCCCTGCTCCATGAGCAGGCCGACGGCCCGGGCCATGGACTGTGGGCGTACGCGCTGATCGGCGGCCAGCTCGCTGGTCGTCATCGCACCGCTGCGGTCCAGGGCGCCGAGGACGGCCACCTGGCCGTGCGGCATCTGGTCCTCGAGCTTCACGCGCCGCGTGAGCTTTCCCATCGCGGTGCGCAGTTCGGCCGCGACGGCGGCGGATTCCGGAAGGGGCATACCGAATTTTAACGCAGCGCAACTGCGCAGCCAGGCTGAGCAGCGCGACTGTACAGCACAGCTAAACAGCCAGACTAAACAGCACAACTGCACAGCAGTGCTGTAGAGTCTTCGCGTCGGGTCCAGCGCCACCGTCGTCGCAGCCGAAACCCGGCACACACGCGACAAGGGGGAGGACTCCCATGACCGCCATCACCTCCGTCACCGGCCGCCGCGTCCTCGACAGCAGGGGCAATCCCACCGTCGAGGTGGACGTGGAACTGGCCGACGGATCCCTCGGCCGGGCCGCGGTTCCCTCGGGCGCGTCGACCGGCGCCCGCGAGGCCGTCGAGCTGCGCGACGGCGACCCGGCCCGCTGGCACGGCAAGGGCGTGGACCGCGCGGTGCACCACGTCAACACGGAACTCGCGGCCGCCGTCACCGGCCGCGAGGCCGAGGACCAGGCAGGCCTCGACGCCGCCCTCGTCGCCGCGGACGGCACCCCCACCAAGTCCAGGCTCGGCGCCAACGCGATACTCGGGGTCTCCCTGGCCACCGCCAAGGCCGCGGCCGCCGCCCACCGCCTGCCGCTCTACCGCTACCTCGGCGGCTCCGACGCCCGGCTCCTTCCCGTGCCGATGATGAACATCGTCAACGGAGGCGCGCACGCCGACAATCCCCTGGACTTCCAGGAGTTCATGATCGCCCCGATCGGCGCGGAGACCTTCGCCGAGGCCGTGCGCATGGGGTCCGAGATCTTCCACACCCTGCGCCGCGACCTCCTCGCCGCCGGGCACTCCACGGGCGTGGGCGACGAGGGCGGCTTCGCCCCCGCCCTGCGCACCGCCGAGGAGGCCCTCGACTTCGTGGTGACCGCGGTCGAGCGCACGGGCTACCGGCCGGGCGCGGACGTCGGCCTGGTCATGGACCCGGCGTCGTCCGAGTTCTTCCGCGACGGCGCCTACGACTACACCGGGGAGGGCGTGCGGCGCACCCCCTCCGAGCACGCCGACCACCTGGTCAAGTTGATCGACGCCTACCCCGTCGTGTCGATCGAGGACCCGATGGCCGAGGACGATCTGAAGGGCTGGCGGGACCTCACCGCGCGCGTCGGGGCGCGGTGCCAGCTCACCGGCGACGACGTGTTCTGCACGAACGAGACCCTCCTGCGCGAGGGCATCGACTCCGGCGTCGCCAACTCGGTCCTGGTGAAGGTCAACCAGATCGGCACCCTGACCGAGGCTTTGGCCACCGTCCGCGCCGCCCACCGGGCGGGTTACACCGTCGTGATGTCGCACCGCTCGGGAGAGACGGAGGACACGACGATCGCGGACCTGGCGGTGGCCACGGGCTGCGGACAGATCAAGACCGGGTCGCTGTCCCGCTCCGACCGCACGGCCAAGTACAACCAACTGATCCGCATCGAGGAGCAGTTGGGCGCCGAGGCCCAGTACGCGGGCGCGGCGGCGCTGCGCCGCTAGCGCGGGGCGCCTCCCCGCCGCCCCCTTCGGTCAAGGCACCGTGTCCCGAGGCGCTTCGGTGTCCAAGGCGGCGAGGACCAGGGCCGCGCCGTCGTCCCCGGCGGCCACCGCGTGGCGGAGCACCCTGCGCAGATAGGGCCGGTCGGCCTCGGTCGTGAGGACGGTGGCGAGCGCGATCGCCGCCGTGGTGTCTCCCGCCTCCGCCGCCAGGCGCCACTGCGCCGCGGCTTCGGCCGGCCGGCCGGTCTTCCGCAGGACGTCGCCGAGGTACAGGAGGGCGTCGCGGTGCCCCTGGGCCGCGGCCTGCCGGAAGAGCGGTTCGGCCTCCGTGAGGCGGCACCGCGCGGCGAGGAGGAGGGCCAGGTTGTACGCGGCGCTGCCGATGCCGGCTTCGGACGCCGCGCGGTACAGGGGTTCCGCGAGGTCCGGGCGGTCGGCGTCCCGGTGGAGGTTCGCCAGGTTGTACTGGGCGCGCGCGTCCCCCAGGCCGATGGCGCGGTGGTACCAGGCCGTGGCTTCCTCCGGCCGGCCGGCCGCCTTGAGGAGGTTGGCCAGGCAGAGCACCGCTTCTCCGTCGCCTTCCTCGGCCCGGCTGCGGAACAGCGGCTCCGCCTCGGCCCACCGGCCCTCCTCCATCAGGAGGATGCCCCAGTTGAGCCGGGCGTCCGCGTCACCCGCCGCGTACGCGCGGGCGTAGGCGGCCATGGCCTCATCGGACCGGCCCGACTCGGCGAGCAGCACCCCCAGGTTGAACTCGGCGTCGGCCGCTCCTCCCAGCGCGGCGCTGCGCAGGCACGTCTCGGCGTGGGCGGACTCTCCCCGGTCCTTCAGGAGCAGTCCGAGGTTGTTCCAGGCCGTGGCGCTCCCGCGCCCTCCCGCCTCCTCGTACATCGCGATCGCCTCGTCCTCGTGGCCGGTGTCCTTGAGCAGATTGCCCAGGTTCAGCAGGACACTGGCGTCCCGCGTGTCCGCCTGGGTGCGGTATACCCGCTCGGCTTCCTGGTGGCGGCCGAGGTCGGCCAGGAGGACGCCCAGGTTGTTCGCCGCCCTGCGGATCCCGGCGTCCGCCAGCATCCGCCAGAGGAACACCGCCACAGAGGGGTGCTCCCGGTGTGCGGTGAGTGCCACGGCGAACATCTCGTCGATGTCGTCTGCGGCCTCCATCGCCTGGAACCAGGTGAGCGCGTGCACCGGCACGCCTGCCCGCCGCGCGTCGGTCAACAGCTGCGGATGCACCTTCCAGGCGTCCTCCCCCGCCGGGAGCAGCATGCTGCTGACCCCGCAGCGCACGGTGCCGGCCCAGGCGAAGGCGTCTCCCGCCGACTCCGGGCGCAGCAGCGTTCCGCCGCTGTCGGCGAGATACAGCCGATGGGCGTCGAGCAGCACGCCTGTGGTCAGAGGCCCCTTGAGGCCCGCCCTGGTCAGGTCGATGGCGGCCCGCGTCAGGGCGGCCCCGCGGGGTTGGCCGCCCGCCCGGTCGGCCAGCTCCAGTTCCAGCCACAGTCGACGCGCCACGGCGAGGCACTCGGCGACTCCCATGGCGGGGTGCATCTCCGCGGCCCGTACCACCAGGGGGTCCCGGGACGCTCGCGCTCTGGCGCGCTCCGCCGCGCTCCAGCGTCGCTTGAGTACGAGCGGACGCAGGTGCCCCAGCACCGCCGAGCCGCTCCGGTGCCCGTACGCCGCCGAGTCGACGGTGGCGAGGACGGTGGCTCGGGAGCGCAGCAGCAGCCCCAGCTCGCGGACCCCGAGTCCCCCGTCTTCGAGGTAGTGGTGCGCGTCGTCCAGCCACACCACACACCGCTCGGCGGCCTCGGCGATGTCTCCCGCCAGCGTGGGGACTTCGGCACGGGAGGCGGGTCGTACGAACCTGTGGTCGGGCAGCTCGGCCCGCATGGCTTCGTAGAGGGTGCGGGTCTTGCCCGCGACGGAGTCGCCCACCAGCAGGAATGCCCCGCCCGACACGGCCGCCGAGCGGAGGCCGGGGCGCAGCACCCGGTCGACGTCCCGCTCGACGTAGGCGGGCAGGGTGCCGTCGTCCCGGCTGGTGGTGACTCCCGCCTCGATGGGCGTGGTGTGCGAGACGCGGGGCCAGGCGGACGTTCCCGCCCTCGCGGCCGCTCCAGGCCCTTGCCCGACGTCCTCGGACGCCGCTGCCGCCCGCCGCCTCAGGGCGAGCAACTCCCCGTTCGGCAGGCCCAGTACGCGGGCCAGTGAAGCGACCGTGCGGTGGGACGGAGCAGGCGCGCCCTCCTGGAGGGCCGCGTGCACGGTGGTGCGGCTCAGGCGCGCCCGGAGGTGGAGCTGCGTCTTGCCCAGGCCACTGCGGGCGAGGCCGTCGCACAACCGGTTCCGCAACTCGGTGAGCGCCTGGGCCGGGGTCAGCGCCTGAGCGGCCGCCTCGGCTGCCTCTGCCGCCTTGCGCGATGATTTCAGGTCCTGACGCACGTGTACTCCCCCGGGCCGGGCGGTGTTCCGCTGTGCTCATCATCGCCCGCCGGAAGGCCGCCGCCACGGGTTCCTCTCAACGGCGGCGCCGAAGGGCGGTCACACCACCTCGCCACTGCCGTACGGCGCGTACAGGTCCAGCAGACGGATGCGCGCCGAGCGCAGGCGGCGGGCCAGGGTGCCGCCCACCCAGTGGGCGATCGCGACGCCGAGCGCGGAGTCCTCCTCGCCCATGGCCCGCACGGCCGCGGCGTCGAACTCGTAGGCGCGCACGGGGGACACCGTCTCCGCGCCCAGGTGCCACACGGGCGGGCCGAACAACCAGGACCAGCCCACCAGTTCGCCGTGCCCGAGGGTGTCGATGACGGCCGCGCGGCGCCCGGGCACCTTCATGTCGAGGGCGATCGCGCCGGTGCGCAGGACCCAGAAGCGATCGGCCCGCCCGCCCTCGGAGAACAGGCGCGTCTCCTGCGGGACGGAGACCTCGCGCGCGACGCTCATCAGCCGCTCGCGGTGTTCGAGGGGCAGCGACCGCAGGGCACTGGATGCGGACGAAATATTCATGCCGTCCTCCAAGGAGAGCAGGTGAACTCTCCTACCAGCATGATCACGCCGTCCGTACGACGCCAAGGGCCGTTCGGCCCCTCCGTCCTGCCGCCCGGCGCCCCAGGACGCTCCAGGGCCACGCCGCGCACCGCCCCGGCGACCCCATCGCCCTTGCGATCTTCGCGCGCACTCTGCACGCCGAAATCGCGACTGCGCGGCCCCGGCGAGGCCGCGCAGTCGGTGACGGGCAGTCGATCAGACCCTTGAGCGGGAGCTGCCGGCGAGAAGCATCATCCCGCCGCCGGCAACCTGATCACCCGTCACTTCCCTCTCACTCAACGGATATTGACGTCGATGCAGGCGTAGAACGCGTTGGCCGTGTCGCCGATGTTCCACACCGCGAGGACCTTGTGCCTGCCGGTGAAGTTGCCGAGGTTGACCTGGTGCGACACGGTGGCCGGCGGCTGCTGGTTGCCGCCGTCGATGGTGGCGACCTTGGTGCCGTCCACGAAGTACTCGTAGTTCGCGGTGCGGTGCCGAGCGGTGAACTTCCAGGTGAAGGTCTGGGTCCTGCTGACGTCGCTGACCCGCCAGCCCTTGCTGTCATCGTTCAGCTCCGCGAACCTGGCGTTGCCGCCGTGACAGCTGCGCAGGCCCTTGGGGCCCTCCACGCTCTGCGGTTCGTACTTGATCTGACCGCACGACACCGTGCCCGCCGCGCACTGCGCCTGGCGGCTCGCCGGCGCGTTGACGTAGCCGTGCGCACTGGCCGAACCGGTCGGCAGCGTGAGGGCGAGGACGGGCGCCAATCCGGCGCCGATCGCGGCAGCCAGCTTTCGCTTCTTGTCCATGCGTACGTACTCCTTCACGACGTTGCTCTATGGGGGGCGTGAAGTGCTCTCGTGGGGGGTGTGGGGCGCGGACGGAACACTGCGGGCGGTGAGACCAGATGTTCACGACGGCCGATTAGTCTGGACCATAAACTTTGGCAGACCACGGTCAAGAGTGGTTTCGGGCCACTTCCGCGGAGCACGTTCCCGGGGACCCGGCACGCGGTACCCACGCAGGTCGGCACGCACCTCATACGCGGCACGGCGGCCAACTCGTCCTGCCAACAGGACGGTTGGGCCAACGCGTCAGGACGTCAGCGGAACATCAGCGGGACGTGAGCGGTTGTCACCAACCTGGCCAGGTGGCGCCGCTTGGTGTGAGAACGCGGCAGCTGCTTACCTGAAAACAGAGGAGCGAGCGGCGAACCCGCGTGCCCGTCGCCACCGTCTTGCCCTCTGGACCAACGTGGAAGATAGAGGTGCCCTAGCCCATGCAGCCGACCGTTGAGAGCGTTCTCATGACTCAGCCTGTGCTGGTGACCGTTCACGCATCGGACCCGATCTCCCAGGCCGGAGTGGTGAGCCAGCTGCGGCAGTGTCCGGAGATCGTCCTGACGGACGAGGACCAGCGGGACCGAGGCCGGGTCGCCTTGTTCGTCGTCGGCAGCGTGGACGAGGCGACTCTGGTGAGCCTGCGCAGACTCGTCCACGCCGAGAACGTCCGGGTGGTTCTGGTGGTGGACCGGATGCGCGGGGCGGACGTGCTGGATGTCGCGGGTTGTGGTGTCACCTCGATCGTGCGGCGGCGGGAAGCCACCCCGGCGCGGCTGCGGCGGGCCGTGCTCGCCGCCCACCGGGGTCACGGTGACTTACCGCCGGACCTGTTAGGCCGGCTCATCACCCGGATGGGGCGGCTCCAGAGCAGCGCCCAAGGCCCGGCCGAACTCCCCGCGGCGGAGATGACAGCGCGGGAGGTCGACATCCTCCGGCTCGTGGCGGAAGGGCTCGACACCGCGGAGGTCGCGGCCAAGCTCGCGTACTCCGAACGGACGGTGAAGAACGACCTCCAGAGCCTCACCTCCCGGCTCCACCTGCGCAACCGGACGCACGCGGTGGCCTACGCGCTGCGCGCGGGCTACATCTGAGACCTGAGGCCTCGGGGCTGAGGTCTGAGGGCTGAGGCTCGGGTCTGCACCTGTGGTCTCAGGCCTGTGGCCTGAACTCTGCGATGACGTCCGCGGTCGAGGGGGGGCTGGACCACTTCCTCGTCCAGCCCCCGCTCCCGTTCATGTCCCCCTCCCCGTCCCTATCCGACGGCCACCGCGCCACGCAGCGCCCCGCGCAGCACCTCGATCACCTCTGCCGCGCGCGAGCTGAGGTAGAAGTGGCCGCCGCGGAACTCCCGCAGGTGGAACGCGGCTGTGGTGTGGGCGCGCCACGCGTCGGCTTCCCCGACCGTCGACTTCGGGTCGTCATCACCTATCAGAGCGGTGATCGGGCAGTCGACGGTCGCGTCCACGGGGCCCTCGTACGTCTCGATGGCCCGATAGTCACTGCGGATGGCGGGCAGCACCATGCGCAGCAGTTCCTCGTCGCCGAGCACCTTGGCGTCGGTGCCGCTGAGGGCCTTCACGTCGGCCAGGAGGCCGTCGTCGTCCCGCTGGTGGACGTGCTCGACGCGCCGCGTCGAGGGTGCCCGCCTGCCGGAGGCGAACAGCATCGCGGGGGTGTGGCCGTCCTTCCCGAGCCTGCGGGCGACCTCGAACGCGATGATCGCTCCCATGCTGTGCCCGAAGAACACCACGGGCCGGTCGAACAGCGGCGCGACCACGGGCGTTATCCGGTCCGCGAGGACGCCGATGTCGTCGACGTTCGGTTCGTTGCGCCGGTCCTGGCGGCCGGGGTACTGGAGTGCCGTCACATCGCTGTCGTTCGCGAGCGCGGCCGATACGGGGTGGTAGAAGGACGCCGATCCACCCGCGTGCGGGAAGCACACGAGCCGGGCCGGGGCGTCGGGTGCGGGGTGGAACCGGCGGAGCCAGAGGTCGCTGCCGTCGGTAGCTGTCATGGGTGTCGTCCGTTCTGCTCTGCTGTCGTTGACGAGTTGAAGTTAGAGGCCGGCTTTCCAGGGGGAGCAGCCGGGGTCGGAGGGTCAGCCGCGTCCCGAGGGGCGGCTGGGGGCGTCGAATCGGCCGTCGCTCAGCCACGCCTCCACGGCGCGCCCCGTCGAATCGGAGTGCTCGTCCATGATCGTGAAGTGGTCGCCGGGGACGTCGGCGTCCTCGTGGGCGTAGGGCCACTCGGGCTGCCAGGCGTCCTCGGTCTCCAGGGCCTTTGACTCCCCCGGCGGGAACGTGGCGTGCACGTACAGCGTCGGAGTCGTGATCGGTTCGGGCTTCCAGTCCTCGAACACGCGCAGGTAGCCGCTCTGCCCGGTCATCTGCGCGCCGGTCAGCAGGTCGAAGGCCTCGCTGGTGGACATGCGCTCCGTCAGGGCCGCCTCCAGGCGCTTCTCGAAGGAGTTCGTCGCGATGTAGGTGTCGAGGAGTACGACGGCCGCCGGTGCGCGGCCCTCCCGTTCGAGCAGCGCGGCGACGGCGTTGGCCATCCAGCCGCCCGAGGAGTAGCCGAGGAGCGCGAACGGCCTGTCGCCCGCCTGCCGCACGACGGCCTCGGCCTGGAAGCGGACGACGGCCTCCCTGGTCGCGGGCAGCGGCTCCCCCGCCCCGAAGCCGGGGTGGGGCAGCATGGTCACGTCCCGCCGGCCCGCGAACGCGGGGGCGAACCGGCCGAAGTAGTGCGGGCCGGACGGCGCCATGGTCGGCGCGAAGCACAGCAGCGGGGTGCCCGGCCCGGTGGCCAGCGGGACCGGCGGCAGCGCGGCCACCTCCTCGGGCGCCCCGAACACCGGCCGCAGCCGCGCGGCGGCGTCGATCATCAGCCACCCTTCCTTGGAGAGACCCAGCTCGTAGGACTGGCGGACCAGGCCGATGAGGGTGTCCTCCACGGCGAGGGCGGCCGGTGCGGCGGGTTCGTCCCCGGCAGTCGCGGCGAGTTCGCGCCGCAGGTATCCGGCGAGCGCGGGGCCGGTCGCCTGGTCGAACACGACGGTGGTGGGCAGGCGGAGCCCGGTCGCGCCCGCGAGCTGGTTGCGCAGTTGCAGCGCGGTCAAGGAGTCGAGGCCGAGCTGGGTCAGGGCGCCGGAGACGTCCAGTTCGTCCGGGGCGTAGCCGAGTACGGCCGCTGTCTGGTCCCGGACCAGGAGCAGCAACTCCCGGTCCTGCTCCTCTTCCGTCAGTCCGGCGAGGCGCCGCGCCAGCCGCTCCTCGCCCGCGGCGCCCGCGGCGGCCGCCTTGGCGGGCCGTGGCCGCGCCAGGCCGCGCAGCAGGGCGGGCACCTCGTCGGGCCCGCCGCGCAAGGTGCTGACGTCGAGTCGCATCGGTACGACGACCGCTTCACCCGCCGCGCAGCCGAGGTCGAACAGCGCGAGGCCCTGCTCCTCGGTCAGGCCCGTGACGCCGGAGCGGGACATCCGCGCCACGTCGCTCTCGGCCAGGGAGCCGGTCATCGCGCTGCCCGACTCCCACAGGCCCCACGCGAGGGACGTGGCGGGCAGTCCTGCCGCCCTGCGGTGATGGGCGAGCGCGTCCAGGAACGCGTTGGCGGCCGCGTAGTTGCCCTGGCCGGGGTTGCCGAAGACGCCAGCGGCGGAGGAGAAGAGCACGAACGCCGACAGGCCCATCTCGCGGGTCAGCTCGTGCAGATGCCAGGCGGCAGCCGCCTTCGGCCGGAACACCGTGTCGACCCGCTCCGGAGTCAGCGAGCCGATCACCCCGTCGTCCAGCACACCCGCCGAGTGCACCACGCCGGTCAGCGGGTGGTCCGCGGGCACCGTGGCCAGCAGTTCCTTCAGCGCGGCCGGGTCCGTGACGTCGCAGGCGGCGAGGGTGACGCGCGCGCCGAGGCCGGCCAGTTCCGCGCGGAGGGCCTCGGCGCCGGGCGCGGCGGCACCGCGCCGGCCGGCGAGCAGGAGGTGCCGGACGCCGTGGGCGGTCACGAGGTGCCGGGCGACGAGGCCACCGATCATGCCGGTGGCGCCGGTCACCAGCACGGTGCCGCCGGGGGCGAACTCGACCGGTGATTCCGATGATTCGGGTGATTCCTGTGTTCCCCGCGCGTCCGGTGCGGGCGGTCCGAAGCGCGCGAGCCGCGGCACCCTCGGGTCACCGGCGCGCACCGCCACCTGCGGTTCGGAACCGGCGAGTACCTCGGGCAGTGCCGCCCAGGACGTGTCGTGCGCGTCCACGTCGACCAGGACGAACCGGCCGGGGTTCTCGGACTGCGCCGCTCTGATCAAGCCCCACACCGCCGAGTCGGCGATGTCGGGCACGTCCTCGTCGGGCCCGGCCGCGACGGCCCCACGGGTCACGAAGACGAGGCGGGAGTCGAGGTACCGGTCGTCGGCCAGCCACTCCTGGACCAGCCGCAGCGCGCGGACGACGGCGGCGCGGGCCGCGGGGGCCGGCTCCGGGCCGTCCTCGGCACACGGGACGACGACCAGCTCGGGCACCCCGGCCGCGGCGAGCGCCGCGAGGTCGTCGTGCTCCTCGACGGCGACGCCGACCGCGGCGAGCCCCGCGCGGGCCTTCAGGTCGTCCGGGCCGACGACAGCGCAGCCGAGGGCGGGGGCGGGGGTGGCCGCGCGGGTCGGCGCGGCCACCCACTCCAGCCGGAACAGCGCGTCGCGGTGGCGAGCGCCCCACTGGTCCGAAGCGATCGGCCGCAGGACGAGGGACGCGACCGTCGCCAGGGGGTGCCCCTGCGCGTCGGCCAGTTCGAGGGACACGGCGTCGGGCCCGGCCGGCGTGAGCCGCACCCGCGCCGTGGTGGCGCCGGTGGCGTGCCACCGGACTCCGCTCCAGGAGAACGGCAGCCGGGGCCGGCCGACGTCTTCGACGAGGCCGCCGAGCATGCAGGCGTGCAGCGCGGCGTCGAGGAGCGCCGGGTGGACGCCGAACGACGCGGCGTCCCCGTGCTGGTCCTCGTCCAGCTCGATCTCGGCGTACACGGCGCCGTCACCGCGCCACGCCGACCGCAGCCCCTGGAAGGCGGGCCCGTACCCGAACCCGGCCTCTTCCAGGCCGTCGTAGAGGCCGTCGATGTCGACGGGCTCGGCTCCGGCGGGCGGCCACTGCGTGATCGGGGCCGGTGGGGCGGTGGCCCCGGTGGTGAGGAATCCGGTGGCGTGCCGGGTCCAGTCGGCGTCGCCGGCCGGGGCGTCAGTGCCATCAGGGCCGTCAGGGCATGAGTCCACGCTCAGCGTGCGGCGGCCGTCACCGTCGTCGCCGCCGACCGTCACTCGCAGCCGTACGCCACCACGCTCCGGCAGCACCAGAGGCGCGGCGAGCGTCAGCTCCTCCACCTCGTCCAGGCCGAGCCTGCTTCCCGCGGCGAGCGCGAGTTCGGCGAAGGCCGTGCCGGGCAGCAGGGTCGTCCGCGCGACGGCGTGGTCGGCGAGCCACGGGTGGGTGTCCGTGCCCAGCCGTCCGGTGCACACGAGCCCCTGGTCGTCGGCGAGTTCCACGGCTGCGCCGAGCAGCGGGTGCCCCGCGCCCGCAAGGCCGAGGCCACCGGCCGCTTCGTCGAGGCTCAGGTCACGGGGGGCGTCCAGCCAGTAGCGCTTGTGCTGGAAGGCGTACGTAGGCAGGTCGACGCGCCGCGCGCCACTGCCCGCGAAGTACGCGCTCCAGTCGACCGCCACACCCCGCGTGTGCACCGCACCGACCGCCGTGACTAGAGCGATCTCCTCGGGCCGGTCCGCACGCAGCACCGGCACGAAGGCGGCATCCGGCGCCGACTCCTGGCCCAGCGCGGACAGCGTTCCGCCCGGCCCGACCTCGACGAACGTACCGACGCCGTCCTCCACGAGAGTGCGCACGGCGTCGGCGAACCGCACCGACTCGCGGACGTGACGCACCCAGTACTCCGGAGAGGCCAGTTCGTCGGCACTCGCGCGCACGCCCGTCAGCGTCGAGACGATCGGTGTCTTCGGGGTGTTGTACGAGACGCTCTCCAGCACCGCGCGGAAGTCGTCCAGCATCGGCTCCATCAGGGGTGAGTGGAAGGCGTGGCTGACCTTGAGCCGGGTCACCTTGCGGCCCGTCTCGCGCCAGCGCTCACCCACCACCTCCGCGTCAGCCGCCGCACCCGAAATCACCACCGACGTCCGGCCGTTCACCCCGGCGATACCCACCGTGTCCGGCAGGTCGGATGTCACCTCCGCCTCGGTCGCCTGGATCGCCACCATCGCACCGCCCTCGGGCAGCGCCTGCATCAAACGGCCCCGAGCCGACACCACAGCGGCGGCGTCGGCCAGCGACCAGACACCGGACACATGCGCGGCAGCCAACTCGCCTATGGAGTGCCCGGCGAGCACATCCGGTCGCACACCCCACGACTCAAGCAGACGGAACAGCGCCACCTCCACCGCGAACAGCGCGGGTTGCGTCACCCCCGTCTGATTCAACGCCTCCGCGTCCTCGCCGAACAGGACCCCACGGACCTCGGGAGCCAGGAGATCCAGGACCTCGTCCAGAGCCTCGGCGAACACCGGGAACCGCGCGGCCAACTCCCGGCCCATCCCCAGCCTTTGCGAGCCCTGGCCCGAGAACAGGAAACCCACCCCGCCCACGGCAACGGACCCCGCGACCAGGCCGGACGACGGCCGCCCTTCGGCCAGGGCCGCCAAGCCGTCCATCAGCGTCGTACGGTCATCGCCCACCACAACAGCGCGGTGGTCGAAAGCCGACCGCGTCGTCGCGAGTGAGAAGCCGACATCCGCAGGATGCAGACCATCCACGCCCGAGCGCAGCCGCGCGGCCTGTTCCCGCAGTGCCTCCGGGCTCCGGGCCGACAGCACCCACGGCACCACGCCGTCGGCCGCAGCCGGGACGTGGTCCTCGCTCGGCGCGTGCTCAAGGATGGTGTGCGCGTTCGTACCACTCACACCGAACGACGACACCGCTGCCCGCCGCACACGACCCGTCTCCGGCCACGGCTGAGGCTCCGTCAACAGCCTTACCGAACCGGCGGACCAGTCCACGTGCGTCGACGGCTCGGACACGTGCAGCGTCTGCGGCAGAACGCCGTGCCGCATCGCCATCACCATCTTGATCACACCTGCCACGCCGGCGGCGGCCTGCGTATGCCCGATGTTGGACTTCACCGAGCCGAGCCACAGCGGCCGGTCCTCCGGGCGGTCCTGGCCGTAGGCGGCCAGCAAAGCCTGCGCCTCGATCGGGTCACCGAGGGTGGTGCCCGTGCCATGTGCCTCGACCACGTCCACGTCGGACGCCGCAAGGCCCGCGCTCGCCAGTGCCTGGCGGATCACCCGCTGCTGCGAGGGCCCGTTCGGAGCGGTCAGGCCGTTGGAGGCGCCGTCCTGGTTCACCGCAGAGCCACGCACCACCGCAAGGACCTGGTGACCCTTGCGCTGCGCGTCAGAGAGGCGCTCGACCAGCAGCATGCCGACGCCCTCACCCCAGCCCGTGCCATCAGCGCTGTCGGAGAACGCCTTGCAGCGGCCGTCCGGGGACAAGCCCCGCTGACGGCTGAACTCCACGAAGGTCGCCGGGCTGGACATCACGGTCACGCCGCCCACGAGGGCCAGTTCGCACTCGCCCGAGCGCAGCGCCTGAGCCGCGAGGTGGAGTGCGACGAGGGACGACGAGCAGGCCGTGTCCACGGTCATCGCGGGGCCTTCGAGACCGAACACGTAGGACACCCGGCCGGAGGCGACGCTGCCCGAGCTGCCGACTCCGAGCTGGCCCTCGAAGCCTTCCGGGGCGCGCCGGAGGCGGGTGGCGTAGTCGTTGTACATCACGCCCGCGAAGACTCCGGTCGCGCTGCCCCGCAAGGTCTTCGGGTCGATGCCCGCCCGCTCGAAGGCCTCCCAGGACGCTTCGAGGAGCAGCCGCTGCTGCGGGTCGACGGCCAGTGCCTCACGCGGCGACATGCCGAAGAAGACCGGGTCGAAATCGGCGGCGTCATGGAGGAAGCCACCGCTGCGGACGCTGCTGGTGCCGGCGTGGTCGGGGTCCGGGTGGTAGAGCGCGTCCACGTCCCAGCCCCGGTTGTCCGGGAAGTCGGACACCGCGTCGCGGCCCTCGGCGACCAGGCGCCACAGGTCCTCCGGGCTTGCCACACCGCCGGGGTAGCGGCAGCTCATGCCGACGATCGCGATCGGTTCGTCGTCGGCGGCGGCCGTGCGGGTGACCGGCGTCCGCGTCTCGTCGTCGCCGAGCAGCGTGGCGCGCAGGTGGCCCGCGAGCACCAGGGGTGTCGGGTAGTCGAAGACGAGCGTCACGGGCAGGCGGAGGCCAGTGGCCGTGTCGAGCCGGTTGCGCAGCTCGACCGCCGTGAGGGAGTCGAAGCCGAGTTCGTCGAAGGCCCGCTCCGGCTCCACCTCGGCGGCGGACGCGTGGCCGAGCACGGCGGCGACGGACGTGCGTACGAGGTCGAGCAGTACCGGGAGGCGCTCGTGCTCCGGGAGTGCCGAGACGCGTGCCGCCAGGCTTCCGTCGGTCTTGGCGGCCTCGGGGCGCGCCGTGCGGACCAGGGCGCGCAGCAGGGCCGGGACGGTTTCCGGGTGTGCCCGCAGCGGCGCCAGGTCGAGCCGTGTGGGCACGGTCACGGCCGTCGGCAGGTTGATGGCGGCGTCGAGCAGGCGCAGGCCCTCCTGCGAGGTCAGGCCCGCGGCTCCGGTCCGTGCGAGTCGGGCGCCCATGCCGTCGTCGCCGGCCCACAGGCCCCACGCGAGGGAGGTCGCGGGCAGGCCTGCGGCGCGGCGGTGCTGGGCGAGGGCGTCGAGGTAGGTGTTGGCGGCCGCGTAGTTGGCCTGGCCGGGGTTGCCGAAGACGCCCGCGGCGGAGGAGAAGAGGACGAACGCCGACAGGTCCGTCTCGCGGGTCAGCTCGTGCAGATGCCAGGCGGCATCCACCTTCGGCCGGAACACCGTGTCGATCCGCTCCGGAGTCAGCGAGCCGATCACCCCGTCGTCCAGCACACCCGCCACATGGACGACCGCCGTCACGGGATGCTCCGCCAGCAGCGCCGCCACCGCGTCCCGCTCCGCCACATCACACGCGACCACCGCGACCTCGGCACCGAGGTCCACCAACTCGTCGTACAGCGCGCCGACTTGCCCACGGCGGCTGGCCAGCACCAGTCGCCGCACTCCATGCCGTGCCACCAAGTGGCGTGCCACCAGGCCGCCGAGCTTTCCGCTCGCGCCGGTGACCAGCACCGCACCCGTGCCGAAGCCCGGGCCCCGCGAGTCTGCGGGGCGGGCGCGGACGAGCCTCGGGGCGAGCAGGCCGGTGGGGCGCAGGGCCAGTTGGGGCTCGCCGGTCTCGACGGCGCCCGGCAGCGCGTGGACCGTGGCCGCCGACCAGGCGTCGGCGTCCACGAGCACGAACCGGCCCGGGTGCTCCGCCTGTGCCGCGCGTACGAAGCCCCACACCGGGGCGTTGGCCAGGTCGGGGACGTCCTCGCCGGGGCCTGCCGCCACCGCGCCGGTGGTGACGAACACGAGGCGTGCCGTGTCGAACCGGTCGTCGGCGAGCCAGGTTCGCGTGAGGTCAAGGGCCCACTGCGCCGCCGCCGCGGGGCTCGCGGCCGGGGGCGCGGGGGCGAGGACGAGGTCGGGCACCTCGTCCTCGGCCAGCGCGGCCAGGCTGGGGTATGCGCGGTCCGGCCCGGAGGCCTCGACGCCGTCCCCGAGGACCGCCCAGCGGACCGAGGGCGAAGGGGCGGGCCGCACCTGCGTCCAGTCGACCCGGAAGAGCGAGTCGAGGCGGTCGCCGGTGAGGCCGTCCGCCTCCAGGGGCCGCAGCGACAGGGCCTCGACCGAGGCGACGGGGCTGCCCGTGCCGTCGGTCAGGGAGATCGCGACGCCCGCGGCCGAGGTGCCCGCGGGGCTCGCCGGGGACAGGCGGCCGCGCAGTGCGGACGCGCCGCTGCTGTGCAGCCGCACGCCGCGCCAGGAGTACGGCAGGTGCAGCCGCCCCGTGTCGCCGACGAAGTCGCCGAGCCCGATGGCGTGCAGCGCGGAGTCGAGCAGCGCGGGGTGCAGGCCGAAGGAGCCCGCGGCGTCCTGGTCGGGCAGCTCCACCTCGACGAACAGCTCGTCGGCCCGCCGCCAGGCCGCGCGCAGGCCGCGGAAGGCGGGCCCGTAGCCGAGCCCCGAGGCGGCGAGGTCGTCGTAGCGGCCCTCGATGTCGATCCGTTCGGCGCCGGCGGGCGGCCAAGCCTCCTCATGGGCGGCGGGGGTCCGCTCGAGGCGGGCCGGGGGCTGGTCGCCTGCCGTGAGCGTGCCGAAGGCGTGCCGGGTCCACGGCTGGTCGTCGGGTGCGTCGTCGGCCCGCGCGTACACGTTCAGGGTGCGGCGTCCGGCCTCGTCCGGGGCGCCGACGGACACCTGGAGGCGTGCCGCGCCGTCCTCCGGGAGCACGAGGGGCGCCGCGAGGGTCAGCTCCTCGACGTGGTCGAGTCCCACCTGGTCGCCGGCCCGGATCGCCAGTTCCACGAGGGCGGCGCCCGGTACGAGGACCACGCCGCCGACGGTGTGGTCGGCCAGCCACGGGTGGGTGGTCAGGGAGAGCCTGCCGGTGAGCAGGGCGCCCTCCTCGTCCGCGAGGGTGACCGCGGCGCCCAGCAGCGGGTGGTCGGCGGACCGCTGGCCCACCGACGCCATGTCCCCCATGGGCGCGCCGGTGTCCAGCCAGAACCTGGTGCGCTGGAAGGGGTACGTGGGCAGGTCGAGGCGCCGCGCGCCGCGTCCCGCGAAGAGGGCGTGCCAGTCGAGGGTGACGCCCCGCACGTGCAGTGCCGCGACCGCCGAGGTCAGCGTGGTGCCCTCGGGCCGGTTCGGGCGCGCTCCGGCGACCAGCAGCGCGCCCTCGTCGACGCAGTCGCGGCCCGCGGCGGTCAGCACGGCGTCGGGGCCCAGCTCCAGGAAGTTCGCCACGCCCTGCGCGCGCAGGCACCGTACGGCGTCGAGGAACCGGACCGCCTCGCGGGCGTGCCGCACCCAGTGCTCGGGGTCGCGTGCCTGCTCGGGGGTCAGCAGGACGCCGGTGAGGGTGGACACGACGGGGATCGCCGGCGTCCCGTAGGTGAGGGTGCGGGCGACGGCCCGGAAGTCCGCGAGGACGGCGTCCACGTGCGGCGAGTGGAAGGCGTGGCTGACCCGCAGGTACCGGGTCTTCCCGCCGCGCTCGCGCCACGCGCTGTCGATCGCGGCCACGGCGTCGGCGTCGCCCGCGACCACCGTGGACCGCGGACCGTTGACCGCGGCGACGTCGACCGCGCCCGCGTGCTCGGCGAGCAGGCCGCGCACGGTGTCCTCGTCCGCGCGCAGCGACAGCATCGCCCCGCCGTCGGGCAGGGCTCCCATCAGCTTGCCGCGGGCCGCGACCAGCGTGCACGCGTCGGCGAGGGTGAAGACGCCCGAGACGTGCGCCGCCGCCAGCTCGCCGATGGAGTGCCCCGCGAGGAACTGCGGGGCCAGGCCCCACGCGGTGACGAGGCGGAACAGCGCCACCTCGATCGCGAACAGCGCGGGCTGCGTGTACGTGGTCAGGTCGAGCAGCGCGGCGGCCTCGGTGCCGGGCTCCGCGAAGAGCACGTCGCGCAGGGGCCGGTCCAGGTGCGGGTCTAGGCCGGCGCAGACCTCGTCCAGCGCCTGGGCGAACACGGGGAACTCGCCGTACAGTTCGCGGCCCATGCCCACCCGCTGGCTGCCCTGTCCGCTGAACAGGAAGGCGAGCTTGCCGCGCGTGCCGACCGTGCCGCGCACCAGGTTCGGCGCGTCGCCGTCGGCGGCCAGGGCCTGGACGCCGCGCAGCAGCTCCGCGCGGTCGGCGCCGACGACGGCGGCCCGGTGTTCGAGGGCGGTCCTGCTCACGGCGAGCGCGTAGCCGATGTCCACCGCCGATGCGTCCCGGCCTTCCAGGTGGCGCAGGAGGGCGGCGGCGCGCTCGCGCAGCGCGGCGGGGTCGTTGCCGGACAGCACCCACGGCACCGCGTCGGCCAGGACGGGGTCGACGGGCTCGTCCAGGGCTGCGTCGTCGGCGTCGTCGGCCGGGGCCTCTTCGAGGACGACGTGGGCGTTGGTGCCGCTGATGCCGAACGACGACACCGCCGACCTGCGCGGCTGCCCCGTCTCCGGCCAGGGCCGCGCCTCGGTCAGGAGTTCCACGGCGCCCGCCGACCAGTCGACGTGCCGGGAGCGCTCGCCGACGTGCAGGGTCGGCGGCAGTACGCCGTGCCGTAGGGCCATGACCATCTTGATCACGCCTGCGACACCGGCGGCCGCCTGGGTGTGGCCGAGGTTGGACTTGACCGAGCCGAGCCACAGGGGCCGGTCGGCGAGGCGTTCCTGACCGTAGGTGGCCAGGAGCGCCTGGGCCTCGATCGGGTCGCCGAGGGTGGTGCCGGTGCCGTGCGCCTCGACCGCGTCGACCTGGGCGGCCGTCAGTCCGGCGCTGTCCAGCGCCTGCCGGATGACGCGCTGCTGCGAAGGGCCGTTGGGCGCGGTCAGGCCGTTCGACGCGCCGTCCTGGTTCACCGCGGAACCGCGTACGACCGCGAGGACGGGGTGGCCGTTGCGCCGGGCGTCGGAAAGGCGCTCCAGGAGCAGCATGCCCGCGCCCTCGCCCCAGCCGGTGCCGTCGGCGCCGTCGGAGAACGCCTTGCAGCGGCCGTCGGCGGCGAGGCCGCGCTGCTTGCTGAACCCGATGAAGGTGTGCGGGGTCGTCATGACGGTGACCCCGCCCGCGAGGGCGAGCGCGCACTCGCCCGAGCGCAGCGCCTGGGCCGCCAGGTGCAGCGTGACCAGGGACGACGAACAGGCCGTGTCCACCGTGACGGCGGGCCCCTCCAGCGCGAACGTGTACGACACGCGGCCGGAGGCGACGCTGCCCAGGCCGCCGGTGCCCAGGAAGCCTTCCAGCTCCTGGGGCACCGACCGCAGCCGGGACGTGTAGTCGTGGTACATGACGCCGGCGAACACGCCCGTCCTGCTGCCGCGCAGCGACGCCGCGTCGATCCCGGCCCGCTCGAACGCCTCCCAGGAGGTTTCGAGCAGCAGCCGCTGCTGCGGGTCCATCGCGAGGGCCTCACGCGGCGAGATCCCGAACAGGCCGGGGTCGAACTCTCCGGCGTCGTGCAGGAAGCCGCCCTCGGTGCGGAACACGCGGTCCGGGTCCTCGGGGTCGGACAGCTCGACGTCCCCCCAGCCCCGGTCGGTGGGGAACGGCGTCACGCCGTCGCGGCCGCCCGCGACCAGCTCCCACAGGTCTTCGGGGGAGCGCACGTCGCCGGGGTAGCGGCAGCTCATGCCGATGATGGCGATGGGCTCCTGCTCGCCCGCCTCGACCTCGCGCAGCCGCCGTCGTGCCTCGCGCAGGTCACCGGTGACCCGCTTGAGGAAGTAACGGAGCTTGTCCTCGTTTTCCATGCTGTCTCTACTCCAGGGAACGTCGAGCAAGTGGGGTGGCGGGGCGGGTCAGGAGATGCCGAACTCTTTGCCGAGCAGGTCGAACACCTCGTCGTCCGTGGCGGCGTCGAGGTCGTCGGCCACCTGGGGCGCGGCGTCGGCGCGGCTGTCGCGCCAGGCGGCGAGGAGCGCCGTCAGGCGCGCGCCGACCCGGTCGTCCTCGTCGTCGCCGGGCTTGACCGAGGCGAGGCTCGCCTCGATGCGGCTCAGCTCGGCGAGCAGCGGCGCCACTGCGCCCGGCTCGTCGACGGCCAGCTCGTCGGCGAGGTGGCCGACCAGGTCGAGCAGGGTCGGGTAGTCGAAGACGAGGGTGGCGGGCAGGCGCAGGCCCGTGGCCACGTTCAGCCGGTTGCGCAGGTCGACCGCGGTGAGCGAGTCGAACCCCAGCTCGGTGAACGCGCGCCGCTCGTCGACCGCCTCGGGCCCGGGGAACGCGAGGACCGCCGCGACCTGTGCGCACACCAGGTCCGTCAGGACGGACGTCCGCTCGGTCGGCGGCACCGCGGCGAGCCGCTCCCGCAGGGCGGCGGCGGGGTCGGCGCCGGCCTGCGCCGCCCTGCGGGTGGTCGTCCGCACCAGGCCGCTCAACACGGGCGGCACCAGCGGGAGTTCGCGTACGGCTCGCAGATCGAGCCGCATCGGTACGACGACCGGGTCCGCCCCGGTGGCGGCCGCGTCGAACAGTTCCAGGCCCTGTTCGGCGGAGAGGCCCACGGCCCCGGCGCGGGCCATGTCGGCGCCCATGCCGTCCTCCGTGGCCCACAGGCCCCACGCGAGGGAGGTCGCGGGCAGGCCCTGGGCGCGCCGGTGCCGGGCCAGGGCGTCGAGGAACGCGTTGGCGGCAGCGTAGTTTGCCTGCCCTGGCGAGCCCAGCGTGCCCGCCACCGAGGAGAAGAGGACGAACGCCGACAGGTCCATCTCGCGGGTCAGCTCGTGCAGATGCCAGGCGGCATCCACCTTCGGCCGGAACACCGTGTCGATCCGCTCCGGAGTCAGCGAGCCGATCACCCCGTCGTCCAGCACACCCGCCACATGGACGACCGCCGTCACCGGATACTCCGCCAGCAGCGCCACCACCGCGTCCCGCTCCGCCACGTCACAAGCCACCACCACGACCTCGGCACCAAGCTCCACCAACTCGTCGTACAGCGCGCCTACTTGACCGCTGCGACTCGCGAGGACCAAGCGCCGCACTCCATGCCGTACCACCAAGTGCCGTGCCACCAGGCCGCCGAGCATCCCGCTCGCCCCGGTCACCAGCACCGCACCCGTGCCGAAGCCCGGGCCCTCCGCCTGCTCGGGGCGGGCCCGGACGAGCCTGGGGACGAAGGGTTCGCCCACGCGCACGGCCAGTTCGGGTTCCGGGCTCGCGACGACCGGCTTCCAGCCGGCCTCGTCGTCGACGTCGACGAGCACGACGCGATCCGGGTTCTCCAATCGTGCCGCTCGCACCAGGCCCCACACCGCGGCCGCCGCCGGGTCCGGCGCGCCGTCCGAGGTTTTGGCCGTGACCGCGCCGCGCGTGACCAGGACCAGGCGCGAGGCCGCGCACCGCTCGTCGGCCAGCCAGCCCTGCACCAGCTCCAGAGCTTTGTGGACCTGGCGGCGCACCGCGTCCAGGTCGTGGAACGCCGTGGTGTGGGGGTCCGTGCAGTGGACCACGACGTTCTCCGGCAGGGTCTCCCCCGCTTCCAGGGCCGACCGCAGTGCGGCCCAGTCCGCGAACTCCGCCACTGAGCCGGCACTCCCGGCCGACGCGGCGGCCGGCACCCAGTCCAGGCGGAACAGCGACTCCCAGGCCTGCCGCGGCAGCGTTCCCGTCACCGGGCGCAGGACCAGCGAGTCGATCGTGGCCACGGGAGCGCCCGCCGCGTCGGCGACCGCCAGCGACACCCCGTCCGAGCCCGTGGGGGCAAGGCGTACGCGCAGCACCGTCGCGCCCGAGGCGTGCAGCCGCGCGCCCGACCACGAGAACGGCAGTTTGCCCGGGCCGTCGGCCGGGCCCATGAGGCCGATGGCGTGCAGCGCCGCGTCCAGCAACGCCGGGTGCAGGCCGAAGCCTCCCGCGTCCGCGTCGTCGGGCAACGCGACCTCGGCGAACACCTCGTCGCCCTTGCGCCAGGCCGCCCGCAGTCCCTGGAACAGCGGGCCGTAGCCGAAGCCGCCGTCGGCCATGCCGTCGTACAGCCCGGCGAGGTCCACGGCCTCCGCGTCCGCGGGCGGCCAGGCACCGACGTCGATCGTCGGTTCGTCGGCGCTGTCCACGAGCACGCCACTCGCGTGCCGGACCCACACGTCCGCGTCGTCACCCCGCGCGTGCACCGTCACCGGGCGACGTCCGGACTCGTCCGGTACGCCGACCCGCACCTGTACGCGCACCCCGCCGCGCTCGGGCACCACCAGGGGTGCCTCCAGCGTCAGCTCCTCCACCGAGGCGCAGCCGACCTGGTCGCCCGCGTGGATCGCGAGGTCGAGGAACGCCGTGCCGGGCAGCAGGATCGAGCCCTGGATCGCGTGGTCGGCCAGCCACGGGTGGGTCTCCACGGACAGTCGGCCGGTGAAGAGTTCGTCGTCCGATTCGGCCGTGTCGATGACGGCGCCGAGCAGCGGGTGACCGGCGGGGCCGAGCCCGGCGGCGTTCAGGTCGCCCGCGCCCACGCCGGCCTCCAGCCAGTACCGCTGGTGCTGGAAGGCGTACGTCGGCAGGTCGACCCGCCGCGCGTCGTGCCCGGCGAAGAAGGCTTCCCAGTCCAGTCGTACGCCGCGCGTGCACAGCCGCGCCAGCGCGGACATCAGCGCGGCCTCCTCGGGCCGGTCCGCCCGCAGCACCGGCACGAAGGCCGCGTCCGCAGCCGACTCCTGCCCCAGCGCGGACAGCGTCCCACCCGGCCCGACCTCGACGAACGTGGCGATGCCCTCTCCCGCGAGCGTGCCCACGGCGTCGGCGAACCGCACCGACTCGCGGACGTGCCGCACCCAGTACTCCGGCGAGGCCAGTTCGTCGGCACTCGCGCGCACGCCCGTCAGCGTCGACACGATCGGCGTCTTCGGGGTGCCGTACGACACCTCCTCCAGCACCGCGCGGAACTCGTCCAGCATCGGCTCCATCAGGGGCGAGTGGAAGGCGTGGCTGACCTTGAGCCGGGTCACCTTGCGGCCCGCCTCACGCCACTGCTCGCCCACGGCCTCCGCATCAGCGGCGGAGCCCGAAATGACCACCGAGGACGGGCCGTTCACCGCCGCGATACCCACGGTCTCCGGCAGGCCGGGCGTGACCTCGGCCTCCGTCGCCTGGATCGCCACCATCGCGCCGCCCTCAGGCAGCGCCTGCATCAGCCCCGCACGGGCCGACACCACCTTCACCGCGTCGGCCAGCGACCAGACGCCGGACACATGCGCGGCAGCCAGTTCGCCTATGGAGTGCCCGGCGAGCGCATCGGGACGGACGCCCCACGACTCAAGGAGGCGGAACAGCGCCACCTCCACCGCGAACAACGCGGGCTGCGTCACCCCGGTCTGGTTCAGCGCATCGGCGTCCTCACCGAACAGGACCTCACGGACCTCGGGAGCCAGAAGATCCAGCACCTCGTCCAAGGCCTCGGCGAACACCGGGAACCGGCCCGCCAGTGCACGCCCCGTGCCCAGCCGCTGCGAGCCCTGGCCCGAGAACAGGAAGCCCACCCCGCCCACGGCGACGGCCCCCGTGACCAGGCCGGGTGACGGCCGTCCCTCGGCCACCGCGTCCAGGGCCTCCAGCAGCGTCGTACGGTCGTCGCCCACCACGACAGCCCGGTGGTCGAAGGCCGACCGCGTGGTCGCGAGCGAGTAGCCGACATCCCGCAGGCCCAGCCGCGGGTCACTCCCGACGCGCTCCCGAAGGCGCGCAGCCTGCTCGCGCAGCGCCTCCGCGCTCCGGGCCGACAGCACCCACGGCACCAGGCCGTCGGCCGGGGCCGGGACGTGGTCCTCGCTCGGTGCGTGCTCAAGAATGGTGTGCGCGTTCGTACCGCTCACGCCGAACGACGACACACCGGCCCGCCGCAGCCGACCGGTCTCCGGCCACGGCTGAGCCTCCGTCAGGAGCGCCACCTCACCCGCGGTCCAGTCGACCTTCGACGAAGGCTCGTCCACGTGCAGGGTGCGCGGCAGGACGCCGTGGCGCATCGCCATGACCATCTTGATCACACCGGCGACCCCGGCGGCGGCCTGCGTGTGGCCGAGGTTGGACTTGATCGAGCCGAGCCACAGGGGCCGGCCGTCGGGGCGGTCCTGGCCGTAGGTGGCGAGGACGGCCTGGGCCTCGATGGGGTCGCCGAGGGTGGTGCCCGTGCCGTGTGCCTCTACGGCGTCCACGTCGGCAGGGGTCAGGCCCGCGCTCGCGAGGGCCTGACGGATGACTCGCTGCTGCGAGGGGCCGTTGGGCGCGGTGAGGCCGTTGGACGCGCCGTCCTGGTTGACCGCGGAGCCGCGGATCACGGCCAGGACGGGGTGCCCGTTGCGGCGGGCGTCCGACAGGCGCTCGACCAGCAGCATGCCGACGCCCTCGCCCCAGCCGGTGCCGTCGGCGCTGTCGGAGAACGACTTGCAGCGGCCGTCCGACGACAGG
The DNA here is from genome assembly GCF_056431945.1 of Streptomyces sp. NPDC045778. Classification (NCBI taxonomy): domain Bacteria; kingdom Bacillati; phylum Actinomycetota; class Actinomycetes; order Kitasatosporales; family Streptomycetaceae; genus Streptomyces; species Streptomyces sp. NPDC045778. The sequence goes on along the minus strand of NZ_JBWKJZ010000003.1, from coordinate 367,836 downwards.
CCGCGCTGGCGGCTGAAGTCGACGAACGTGCTGGGGGTCGCCATCACGGCGACACCGCCGGCCAGCGCCATCGTGCACTCGCCCTTGTGCAGGGCCTGGATCGCCCAGTGCAGGGCGACGAGGGACGAGGAGCACGCGGTGTCGACGGTGACGGCGGGCCCCTCAAGGCCCAGCGCGTAGGCGACGCGGCCGGATGCCACGCTGCCGGACCCGCCGGTGCCGAGGTAGCCCTCGACGTCCTCGGAGACGGAGCGCAGGCGCGACACGTAGTCGTGGTACATCACGCCCGCGAACACGCCGACGGCCTGGCCCCGGGCCGAGTTCGGGTCGATGCCCGCCCGTTCGAAGGCCTCCCAGGAGGTTTCGAGGAGCAGCCGCTGCTGGGGGTCCATCGCCAGGGCCTCGCGGGGCGAGATCCCGAAGAACGCCGGGTCGAACAGGTCGGCGTCGTGCAGAAAGCCGCCCTCACGCGTGTACGAGGTGCCGGTGCGCTCCGGGTCCGGGTCGTACAGGGCGTCGACGTCCCAGCCCCGGTTGACGGGGAACTCGCTGATGGCGTCGACCCCGCCCAGGACGAGCCGCCACAGGTCCTCCGGCGTCTCGACCCCGCCGGGGAACCGGCAGCTCATGCCGACGATCGCGATCGGTTCGTCGGACACCGCCACCGCCGTGTGCGAGGGCGCGGCGGCGGCCGGCGCTCCCCCCAGCTCGGCGCTGATGAACGCGGCGAGCGCGGCGGGGTTCGGGTGGTCGAAGACGAGCGTCGCGGGCAGGCGCAGCTCGGTGGCCGCGCCCAGGCGGTTGCGCAGCTCGACGGAGCTGAGCGAGTCGAAGCCCAGTTCCCTGAAGGCGCGGTCGGGTTCGACGGCGTGTGCCGAGCTGTGGCCGAGCACCGCCGCCGCGTGGGTGCGGACGAGGTCCAGGAGCGCCTTCTCCCGCTCGCTCTCGGTCAGGCCCGCGAGGGACTGCGCGAGCGCGGACCGGCTCGCAGGCTCTGCGGTCCTGCGCGCGGTGTTGCGTACCAGGCCGCGCAGCAGGTGGAGCACGGGCTGGGTGCGCGCCTGGCGGCGCAGCACGGCGAGGTCCATCGGTACGGGCGCGAGGAGCGCCCGCCCGGTGGAGCCCGCCGCGTCGAACAGGGCCAGGCCCTCGCGCGGCCCGAGCGGGATGGCGCCGCCGCTGGTGAGGCGGCGTACGTCGGTGTCGTCGAGGCTGCCCGCCATGCCGCCTGCCGTCTCCCACAGGCCCCAGGCCAGCGAGGTCGCGGGCAGGCCGTGGGCGCGCCGGTGCTGGGCGAGCGCGTCCAGGAAGGTGTTCGCCGCGGCGTAGTTGCCCTGGCCCGCGCCGCCGAAGACACCGGCGGCGGAGGAGAACATCACGAAGGCCGACAGGTCCGCGTCCCGGGTCAGCTCGTGCAGGTGCCACGCCGCGTCGACCTTCGGCCGGAACACGGTGTCGATGCGCTCGGGCGTCAGCGAGCCGATCACGCCGTCGTCGAGGACGCCGGCGGTGTGGACGACGGCGGAGACCTGGTGCCGGGCCAGCAGCGCGGCCAGCGCCTCGCGGTCGGCTACGTCGCACGCCACGAGCACGACGTCGGCGCCCTGCGCGGTGAGTTCGTCGCGCAGCTCGGTGGCGCCGTCGGCGTCGGCGCCGCGCCTGCTGACGAGCAGCAGGTTCCGTACGCCGCGCTCCGTGACCAGGTGGCGGGCGAGCAGGCCGCCCAGGGTGCCCGTGGCACCGGTGATCAGCACGGCGCCCGGGCCGAAGCCGGGGTCGGCCACGACGGACCGCCGCGCCCGGGTCAGGCGCGGGGCGCGGGCCACCCCCGAGCGCACGGCGAGCTGCGGCTCCCCGGTCGCGAGGACCGAAGGCAGCGCGTCGGCCGAGGCCGCCTCCTCGTCGAGGTCGACCAGCACGATCCGGTCGGGGTTCTCGGACTGGGCGGACCGCACCAGGCCCCACACGGTGGCGTGAGCGAGGTTCGGCACATCCTCGCTGTCAGTGCTGTCAGAGCTATCGGTGTTGTGGGTGTTGTCGGTACTGGCGACCGCGCGCCGCGTCACGACGACCAGGCGCGCCGCGTCGAACCGCTCCTCGGTCAGCCAGGTCTGCACCGCGCGCAGGGCCCAGCTCGCGGCCTCGTGCGCGCCGGCGGCCGGGTCGGCGGGGGCCGCGACCGGGCACGCCAGGGCGACGAAGCCGGTCAGGTCGGCCGATGCCGAGTGTGCCAGGGCCTCCAGGTCGGTGGTCCACTCCACCGTCGGGGCATCGCCCTCGGGCAGCGGCACCGGGATCCAGTCGACGCCGAACAGCGCGTCGCCCTGTTCGTCGGTGGCGGTCTGGACCGGGGCGGCCGGGCGCAGGACCAGTGAGTCGATGGTGGCCACCGGGGCGCCCGAGCCGTCCGCGACCGTCAGCGCCACCGCGTCCGGGCCCGTGGGCGAGAGCCGCACGCGCAGCGCCGTCGCGCTGGAGGCGTGCAGGCGTACGCCGGACCAGGAGAACGGCAGCTTGCCGGGGGCGTCGGGCGCGCCCGTGAGGCCGGTGGCGTGCAGCGCCGCGTCGAGGAGCGCCGGGTGCAGCCCGAAGCCCTCCGCCTTGACGCCGTCGGGCAGCGCGACCTCGGCGAACACCTCGCCGCCCGCCCGCCAGGCGCCGCGCAGCCCCTGGAACACCGGGCCGTAGCCGAAGCCGCCGTCGGCCATGGCCTCGTAGAACCCGTCCAGGTCCACGGCCTCGGCCCCGGCGGGCGGCCACTCGGTCAGCCGGTCCGCCGCGGATCGCCCGCCTGCCCGCAGCACTCCGGTGGCGTGCCGGGTCCACGCACGGCCGTCCTCCATGTCGCCGGTGCCGGAGTGGAAGGTCAGCTCACGCCTGCCGGACGCGTCCTCGGCTCCGACCCACACCTGTACCCGTACGGCACCGCTCTCGGGCAGCACGAGAGGCGCTTCCAGGGTCAGCTCCTCCACCAGGTCGCAGCCGACCTGGTCACCGGCGCGGATCGCCAGGTCGAGGAACGCCGTGCCGGGCAACAGCACCGAACCCATGACCGCGTGGTCGGCCAGCCACGGGTGGGTCTGGACCGAAAGGCGGCCCGTCAGCAGCGCCCCGTCCGTACCGGCGAGGGCGACGCTCGCGCCGAGGAGCGGGTGTTCCGCGGCCCCGAGCCCGGCCGCCGAGACGTCACCGAACAGCGGCAGCACGTCGGGCCAGTAGCGCTCGCGTTGGAACGCGTACGTCGGCAGGCCGACCCGCCGCGTCCCCCAGCCGGCGAAGAAGACCTTCCAGTCCACCCGTACGCCGTGAACGTGCAGCTGCCCCAGGGCAGTTGTGGCAGCCACCGTTTCCGGCCGATCGCTGCGCAGCACCGGTACGAAGGCCGCGTCCGGCGCACACTCGCGCCCCAGCGCCGACAGCGTCCCGCCCGGACCGACCTCGACGAACGTACCGACCCCGTCATCCACGAGGGTGCGCACGGCGTCGGCGTACCGCACCGACTCGCGGACGTGCCGCACCCAGTACTCCGGGGACGTCAGCTCCTCGGCACTCGCGCGCGCCCCGGTCAATGTCGACACGATCGGCGTCTTCGGCGCCTCGTACGACACCTCCTCCAGCACCGCGCGGAAGTCGTCCAGCATCGGCTCCATCAGGGGTGAGTGGAAGGCATGGCTGACCTTGAGCCGGGTCACCTTGCGGCCCGCCTCACGCCAGCGCTCGCCCACCGCCTCCGCATCGGCGGCCGCGCCCGAAATCACCACCGACGTCGGGCTGTTCACCGCCGCGATACCCACCGTGTCCGGCAGGCCCTCAGCGACCTCCGCCTCCGTCGCCTGGATCGCCACCATCGCGCCGCCCTCAGGCAGCGCCTGCATCAGCCCGGCACGGGCCGACACCACCTTCACCGCATCCGCCAGCGACCACACACCCGCCACATGCGCGGCAGCCAACTCACCAATGGAATGACCGGCAAGGAGGTCCGGTCGCACACCCCACGACTCAAGCAGACGGAACAGTGCCACCTCCACCGCGAACAGCGCGGGCTGGGTCACCCCCGTCTGATTCAATGCCTCGGCGTCCTCGCCGAACAGGACCTCACGGACCTCGGGAGCCAGGAGATCCAGGACCTCGTCCAAGGCCTCGGCGAACACCGGGAACCGGCCCGCCAGTTCACGCCCCATGCCCAGCCGCTGCGAACCCTGACCCGAGAACAGGAAACCCACCCGGCCGGGCTCGTCGGCCACACCCGTGGTCGTGCTGCCGGACGCCTGACCCTCGGCCAGCGCCGTCAGCGCGGCGAGCAGGTCCGACCGCTCGGTGCCGACGACGACCGCGCGGTGCTCCAGCGCCGCACGCGAGGTCACCAGGGCGTGGCCCACGTCAGCCACGGGCAGGTCCGCCGACTCCTCCACGAAGGCCTTGAGCCGCGCGGCCTGTTCCCGCAGCGCATCGGCGGTCCGGGCCGACAGCACCCACGGCACCGGACCACCGTCGTACGCGGGTTCCGGCGCTTTCTCGCGCCGCGCCGCCGGGGCTTGTTCGACGACGACGTGCGCGTTCGTGCCGCTGAACCCGAACGACGACACGCCTGCACGCCACGGCCGGTCCACGGCGGGCCACTCGCGCTCGTCGGCGAGCAGTTCCACCGCGCCCGCCGACCAGTCCACGTGCGGCGACGGCTCGTCCACGTGCAGGGTGCGCGGCAGTACGCCGTGGCGCATCGCCATGACCATCTTCATCACACCGGCGACACCGGCGGCGGCCTGGGTGTGACCGATGTTGGACTTCACCGACCCCAGCCACAGCGGCCGGTCCTCGGGGCGGCCCTGGCCGTAGGTGGCCAGGAGCGCCTGGGCCTCGATCGGGTCACCCAGCTTCGTGCCCGTGCCGTGTGCCTCGACCGCGTCCACATCGGACGGGGTCAGGCCCGCGCTCGCGAGGGCCTGACGGATCACGCGCTGCTGGGAGGGGCCGTTGGGGGCGGTGAGGCCGTTGGACGCGCCGTCCTGGTTGACCGCGGAGCCGCGGATCACGGCGAGCACCTCGTGGCCGTTCCGCTCCGCGTCCGACAGGCGCTCCACGAAGAGCATGCCGACGCCTTCGCCCCAGCCGGTGCCGTCCGCGCCCGCGCCGAACGCCTTGCAGCGGCCGTCCACCGAGAGGCCGCGCTGGCGGCTGAACTCGATGAACGAGCTGGGCGTCGACATCACCGTCACGCCGCCCGCCAGAGCCATCTCGCACTCGCCCTTGTGCAGGGCCTGCACCGCGAGGTGCAGCGCGACGAGGGACGACGAGCACGCCGTGTCGACCGTGACGGCGGGGCCTTCGAGGCCGAAGGTGTACGACAGGCGGCCCGAGGCGACGCTGGCCGCGTTGCCGGTCGCCGCGTAGCCGCCCACGTCCTCGGTGGCGCCGGCCAGCACCCACCCGTAGTCCTGCATGTTCGAGCCGACGAACACGCCGACCCGCTCTCCGCGCAGGGAGTTCGGGTCGACGCCCGCGCGCTCGAAGGCCTCCCAGGAGGTTTCCAGGAGCAGGCGCTGCTGCGGGTCCATCGCCAGGGCCTCGCGCGGCGAGATCCCGAAGAAGTTCGCGTCGAAGGCGCTCACACCGGAGAGGAACGCGCCGGAACGGGAGTAGGAGGTGCCCACGGAGTCCGGGTCCGGGTCGTACAGCCCCTCCAGGTCCCAGCCCCGGTCGGCGGGGAAGTCCGACACGGCGTCCCCGCCCGCAAGGAGAACCCGCCACAGGTCCTCCGGGCTCGCCACGCCGCCGGGGTACCGGCACGCCATTCCCACGATCGCGATCGGCTCGTCGGACACGCCCGCCACGGTGACGGCGGCGGAGGTGGCCGCGGTCGCGCCGCACAGCTCGTCCCGCAGATACGCGGCCAGCGCGGCCGCGTTCGGGTAGTCGAAGACCAGGGTGGTGGGCAGGGCGGCCCCGGTGGCCTCGCTGAGCCGGGCCCGCAGTTCCACCGCCGTCAGCGAGTCGAAGCCCAGTTCCCTGAAGGCACGCGTCGCCGGGAGCGCGTCGCCGGACGCGTGCCCGAGGACCGCCGCCGCCTCGAAGCGGACGAGTTCGGTCAGCTGCCGCTCCTGCTCGGCCTCGTCGAGGCCGGCGAGCCGCACCGCCAGGGCCGACGAGCCCTGCTCGGCCGTGGTGGTCTCGAACGCGGCCCGCACCTGGGGCAGTTCGCGCAGGAGCGGGCTGGGGCGCTGGGCCATGAACGTGGCCGCGAAGCGCTCCCAGTCCACGTCGGCGATGGCGACGTTGCCGTCGCCGCTCGCGAGGGTCGTGGCCAGGCCCACGATCGCGACGGCCGGGGCCATCGACGGCAGGCCCCGGCGCCGCAGCTGTGCCGCGGCGTCCTGGCCCGCGTTCGCGACCATGCCGCCGTCGGCCCACGGGCCCCACGCGACGGCCGTGGCGGGCAGGCCCGCGGCCCTGCGGTGCTCGGCGAGCGCGTCCAGGTAGGCGTTCGCCGCGCCGTAGGCGGCTTGGCCGCCGCTGCCCCACACGCCGGAGATCGACGAGAACAGTACGAACGCGTCCAGCGGCGTGTCCGCGAGCAGGTCGTGCAGATGCCTCGCGCCCACCGCCTTGGCCGCCAGGACGTCGGCGAAGTCGCCCAGGTCGGCCGGGTCGGTGGCGGAGAGGAGCGCCGAGCGCTCGATGCCCGCCGCGTGCACGACCGCGTCGAGTGCCGGGAGGTCCGCGAGCAGCGCCGCCACCGCGTCCCGGTCCGTCATGTCGCAGGCGGCGAACGTCACCCGCGTGCCCGACTCCACCAGTTCGGCTTCCAGTTCCGCGGCTCCCGCGGCCTCGGCGCCACGGCGGCTCGCGAGGACCAGGTGCTCGGCCCCGTGGGCCGCGAGCCAGCGCGCCACGTGCCCGCCCAGGGCGCCGAGACCACCGGTGACGAGGACGGTTCCGCGCGGTGTCCAGCCCGCCCCGGGCGTCGCGGCCAGTGGCGCGGGCACCAGTCTGCGGCCGAGTATCCCGTCGCCGCGCACGGCGACCTGGTCCTCGCCGCTCGTCCCGGCGAGCACCGAGGCCAGCAGGTCGCCCGCCGCCTCGTCCGGCGCCGCCGGTACGTCGACGAGACCACCCCACCGGCCGGGCTGCTCCAACGCGGCCGCCCGGCCCAGGCCCCACACCATGGACTGCTCGAACCCGGCCACGGCGTCAGCCGGGCCCGCCGCCACCGCGCCCGCCGTGACGCACCACAGCGGTGCCTCGACACCGGCGGCGCCGAGCGCCCGCAGCAGGCCGACCGTGGCCCCGACACCCGGGGGCACCACCGACGCGCCCGCGTCCGCGAGCCCGAGGAGCGAGACCACACCGCTCACCGCGGGCGTGTCACCGAGCCGCTCGGCCCAGTCGACCGCCTCCGGGTCGACCCGCAGTACCCGCGCCTCGGCGCCGTTCCGGGTCAGCGCGTCCCGCGCCCACTCGGCCCGGTCCTCGCCCGTCGGCGCCACGACCAGCCACGTACCGTCAAGGCGCCGGGACCCGGCGGACACCGGCCGCCACTCGACCCGGTACCGCCAGCCCTCCACGGCGGTCCGCCCCTGCTGCTCCCTGCGCCACGCGGAGAGCCGGGGCAGCACCGCGCTGAGCGGGGCGTCGGACGAGACGTCCAGGGTACGGGCGAGGTCGGCGATGTCACCGTCCTCGACGACACCCCAGAACCGCGCCTCCACGGGAGACAACCGCGCGACATCCACATCGGCGGGCACGGCGTCCAGCCAGTAGCGCTCACGCTGGAACGGGTAGGTCGGCAGGTCGACCCGCCTTGTGCCCCGGCCGGTGAGGAAGACCTTCCAGTCCACCCGTACGCCGTGAACGTGCAGCTGCCCCAGGGCAGTTGTGGCAGCCACCGCCTCCGGCCGATCGCTGCGCAGCACCGGCACGAAGGCCGCGTCCGGCACACACCCGCGCCCCAGCGCCGACAGCGTCCCGCCCGGCCCGACCTCGACGAACGTACCGACACCTTCCTCCACGAGGGCGCCCACGGCATCGGCGTACCGCACCGACTCACGGACGTGACGCACCCAGTACTCCGGGGACGTCAGCTCCTCGGCACTCGCGCGTGCCCCGGTCAGCGTCGACACGATCGGCGTCTTCGGGGTGCCGTACGAGACGCTCTCCAGCACCGCGCGGAAGTCGTCCAGCATCGGCTCCATCAGGGGTGAGTGGAAGGCATGGCTGACCTTGAGCCGGGTCACCTTGCGGCCCGCCTCGCGCCAGCGCTCGCCCACTGCCTCCGCGTCGGCCGCCGCGCCCGAAATCACCACCGACGTCGGGCCGTTCACCGCCGCGATACCCACCGTGTCCGGCAGGCCCTCAGCGACCTCCGCCTCCGTCGCCTGGATCGCCACCATCGCACCGCCCTCAGGCAGCGCCTGCATCAGCCCCGCACGGGCCGACACCACCTTCACCGCATCCGCCAGCGACCACACACCCGCCACATGCGCGGCAGCCAACTCACCAATGGAATGACCGGCAAGAAGGTCCGGTCGCACACCCCACGACTCAAGCAGACGGAACAGCGCCACCTCCACCGCGAACAACGCGGGCTGCGTCGCCCCCGTCTGATTCAACGCATCGGCGTCCTCACCGAACAGGACCTCACGGACCTCGGGAGCCAGAAGGTCCAGGACCTCGTCCAAGGCCTCCGCGAACACCGGGAACCGGCCCGCCAGTTCACGCCCCATACCCAGCCGCTGCGAACCCTGACCCGAGAACAGGAAACCCACCCGGCCGGGCTCGTCGGCCACACCCGTGACCACGCCGCCGCTCGCCCGGCCCTCGGCCAAAGCCGTCAGGGCGGTCAGGAACTCCGACCGGTCGGAGGCGAACAGCGTCGCGCGGTGCTCCAGCGCCGCACGCGAGGTCACCAGGGCGTGGCCGACGTCCGCCACGGGCAGCTCCGGCGACTCCTCCACGAAGGACGCGAGCCGCGCGGCCTGCTGACGCAAGGCCTCGGCGGTCCGGGCCGACAGTACCCACGGCACCGGCCCATCGCCGGGCGCGGCTTCGTCGGCCTCCTCCGGCTCCGCCGCGGGTGCCTGCTCGAGGATGACGTGGGCGTTGGTGCCGCTCACGCCGAACGAGGACACGCCCGCCCGCCACGGCTGCTCCGACTCCGGCCAGGGCCGGGGCTCCGTGAGCAGTTCCACCGCGCCCGCGGTCCAGTCCACGTGCGAGGACGGCTCGTCCACGTGCAGGGTGCGCGGGAGCACGCCGTGCCGCATCGCGAGGACCATCTTGATCACGCCCGCCACACCGGCCGCCGCCTGCGTGTGGCCGATGTTGGACTTGATCGAGCCGAGCCACAGCGGGCGGTCCGCGGGGCGGCCCTGGCCGTAGGTGGCCAGGAGCGCCTGGGCCTCGATGGGGTCGCCCAGCTTGGTGCCCGTGCCGTGTGCCTCGACGGCGTCCACCTGGGCGGCGGAGAGGCGTGCGCCGGCCAGTGCCTGGCGGATGACCCGCTGCTGGGAAGGGCCGTTGGGCGCGGTGAGGCCGTTGGACGCGCCGTCCTGGTTGACCGCGGAGCCGCGGATCACCGCGAGGACGGGGTGGCCGTTGCGCTGGGCGTCCGACAGGCGCTCCAGGAGGAGCACGCCGATGCCCTCGCCCCAGCCGGTGCCATCAGCGGCGTCGGCGAACGCCTTGACGCGGCCGTCCGCGGCCAGGCCCCGCTGGCGGCTGAAGTCGATGAACACGCCCGGCGTCGACATCACGGTGACGCCGCCCGCGAGAGCCATCGGGCACTCGCCGTGCCGGAGCGCGTGGACCGCGAGGTGCAGGGCGACCAGGGACGACGAGCAGGCGGTGTCGATGGTCAGGGCGGGGCCCTCGAAGCCGAACGTGTAGGCCACGCGGCCCGAGAGGACGCTGGCCGCGTTGCCGGTGCCGAGGTAGCCCTCGTAGCCGTCGGGCGCGCCGGTCGCCAGGCGGGCCAGGTAGTCCTGGCCGTTGGTGCCGACGAACACGCCGGACCGGCTGCCCCGCAGCGCGTGCGGGTCGATGCCGGCCCGCTCGAAGGCCTCCCAGGAGGTTTCCAGGAGCAGCCGCTGTTGCGGGTCCATCGCCGCGGCCTCGCGCGGGGAGATCCCGAAGAAGCCGGGGTCGAAGTCCGGGGCGTCGTGGAGGAAGGCGCCCGCGCGGGTGTAGCAGGTCCCCTGCCGGTCGGGGTCGTCGTCGAAGAGCTTCTCCAGGTCCCACCCGCGGTCGGTGGGGAACGCGGAGACGGCGTCCTCGCCGTCGACGAGGAGACGCCAGAGGTCTTCCGGCGACCGCACGCCGCCGGGGAAGCGGCAGCTCATCCCGACGATCGCGATCGGCTCGGCCTCGCGCTCCTCGGCCTCGCGCAGCTTGCCGCGCATCTCCTGGAGGTCCACGGAGGCCCGCCGGAGATAGTCGAGGTACTTCTCCTCGTTGGACATGTGTTCGGACCCTTCAGGTGTGTTCATCGGCTCAGGACCTACCGAGTTGTTCGTCGAGCAGCGAGAGCAGTTCGTCCGCCGTGGCCGTGCGCGCGTCCGTGGTGGACTCGGCGGGTTCCGTACGGGTGTGCGCCTCGTCCCACATGGACAGCAGCGCGCGGAGTCGGGCGCTGACGGCGGCGTTCTGCTGGTCGTCGGGGGTCAGGAGGGACAGGGCGGACTCCAGGCGGTCCAGCTCGGCGTCGATGGCCGGCGTACCGCCGCCGGGCAGTGCGTCGAGTACGTGCGCGGCGAGCGCGGACGGCGTGGGGTGGTCGAAGATGAGCGTCGCGGGCAAGCTGAGCCCGGTGTGGGAGTTGAGGAGGTTGCGGAACTCGACCGCGGTGAGCGAGTCGAAGCCCAGCTCCTGGAAGGCGCGGCCGGGTTCCACCAGCTTGGTGCCGTCGTGGCCGAGGACCGCGGCCGCCTGCTCGCGCACCAGGTCGAGGACGGCGCGTTCGCGCTCGGGCCCGGACAGCGCGGCCAGCTCGGCCGCCCGGCCGGCCGGCGCCGCCGCGTCCGTGGCGGCCTGGGCGCGGGGCCCGTCGTACAGCTCGCGCAGCAGCGGGCTCGGCCGCACGGACGTGAAGCCCGGCGCGAAGACGTCCCAGTCGATGTCCGCCACCAGCGCGGTCGGGTCGTCCTGGCGGACGGCCCGGTCAAGGGCGGCGATGGCCTGCTCTGGCCGCATCGGGGGCATGCCGCGGCGGCGCAGCTGGTCGCCCAGCGGCCCCTCGGCCATGCCGCCGCCGCCCCACGGCCCCCAGGCGACGGCGGTGGCGGGCAGGCCCGCTGCCGCGCGCCGGTCGGCGAGGGCTTCGAGGAAGGTGTTGGCCGCCGCGTAGTTGCCCTGGCCGGGGCCGCCGAGCGCGCCGGACGTCGAGGAGAACATCACGAACGCCGACAGGTCGTGGTCCCTGGTCAGTTCGTCCAGGTTGACCGCGGCGTCGACCTTCGGCCGCAGTACGGCGTCGAGACGGTCCGGGGTGAGCGCGGACAGCACGCCGTCGTCCAGGACGCCCGCCGCGTGCACGACCGCGGTGAGCGGCAACTCGGCGGGCACCGATGCCAGCAGGTCCGCGAGCGCGTCCCGGTCGGCGACGTCGCACGCGGCGATCGTGACGCGGGCGCCCAGCGCGGTCAGCTCGGCGCGCAGCTCCTCGGCGCCCTCGGCCTTCGGGCCGCGCCTGCTGGTCAGCAGCAGGTGCTCGGCGCCCTTCGCGATCAGCCACTTGGCGATGTGGGTGCCGAGCGCGCCGGTGCCGCCGGTGACCAGGACCGTGCCGGTGGGTGACCAGTCCTTGACGCGCCCTGCGGAAGCCCGTGTGATCCTCCGGGCCAGCACTCCGCCGTGGCGCAGGGCGACCTGGTCCTCTCCCGGTTCGCCGGACAGGATGCCCGCGAGGCGGGCCCCGGCGCGCTCGTCCAGGGTCGCGGGCAGGTCGACCAGGCCGCCCCAGCGCTCGGGGTGTTCCAGGCCGACGACCCGGCCGAGCCCCCACACCAGCGCCTGGCCGGGGTCGACGGGCACGTCGGAGCCGCCGGTCGCGACGCCGCCCCGCGTCGCGCACCACAGGGGCGCGGCGAGGCCGGTGTCGCCGAGGGCCTGGACGAGGGCGAGGGTCGCGGCCAGGCCGCCGGAGGGCAGCGCGGGGTCGAGCGCGAGCAGCGAGAGCACGCCCGCCACGGGCTCGGCGGCCGGTATCCGGGCGGCGAGTGACGCGCGGTCCACGGCCTCGCCGGTGTGGACCGGAAGGACCTTCGCGCCGTGCCCGCTCAGCGCGGCGGCGGCGGATTCCTCCCCGGCGCCGTCGCGGCTGACGACGAGCCAGGTGCCCGCCAGTGCGGCGGTGGGCTCGCTCACCGGCCGCCAGGCGACGCGGTAGCGCAGCGCGTCGACCGCGGAGTTCTCGGCCTGTTCGCGGCGCCACGAGGAGAGCCGGGGCAGTACCTCCGCGAGCGGGGCGTCGAGGGGGACGGCCAGCTCGTCGGCGAGTTCGCCGAGGTCGCCGTCCGCCACGGCGGCCCAGAACCGCGAGTCGACGGCATCGGCGGCGCCGCCCGCGGGGGCCGGGGCCGGCCAGAACCTCTGCCGCCGGAAGGCGTAGGTGGGCAGGTCGACGAGCGTGCCGCCGGCGGTCAGCGCGCTCCAGTCGACGACGACGCCGAGGACGTGCAGCCTGCCCGCGGCCGTCACCGTGTCGAGCGCCTCGGACCGGTCGCCGCGCAGTACGGGCACGAACGCGGCGTCGGACGCCGTCTCCTGGCCGAGCGCGGTGAGCGTCCCGCCGGGCCCGATCTCCACGAACACGTCCGCGCCCTGCTCCCGGAGCGTGCTGACGGCGTCGGCGAACCGTACGGGCTCCCGCACGTGCCGTACCCAGTAGTCCACCGAGCCGAGTTCCTCGGCGGAGACCGGCTCGCCCGTCAGCGTGGACACGATGGGGATGGCCGGTGTCTGGAAGTCCACGCCTTCCACGACGCGGCGGAAGTCGTCGAGCATCGGTTCCATGAGCGGCGAGTGGAACGCGTGGCTGACGCGGAGCCGGGTCACCTTGCGCCCCTCGGCACGCCACCGCTCCGCCACCGCCTCGACGTCGGCGGTGGCCCCCGAGACGACCACCGACGCCGGGCCGTTCACCGCGGCGACGCCCACGGTGTCGGGCAGCTCCGGCAGGACCTCGGCCTCGGTGGCCCGGACCGCGACCATCGCGCCGCCCTCGGGCAGCGCCTGCATCAGGCGGCCCCGGGCCGACACCACCGCGGCGGCGTCGGGCAGCGACCACACACCGGACACGTGGGCGGCGGCCAGCTCGCCGATCGAATGCCCGGCCAGCACGTCCGGCCGTACGCCCCACGACTGGAGGAGCCGGAACAGCGCCACTTCGACGGCGAACAGCGCGGGCTGCGTCACCCCCGTCGCGTTCAGCGCGTCGGCGTCGTCGCCGAACAGGACGTCAAGGAGCGGCCGTTCGGAGTGGGCGTCGAGGTGGACGCGGACCTCGTCGAGCGCGTCGGCGAACACCGGGAAGCGGTCGTACAGTTCGCGTCCCGTCCCCAGCCGCTGTGCGCCCTGGCCGGAGAAGAGGAACGCCACGCGGCGCGCCGCGGCGACGCCGGAGACGAGACCGCCCGCTGTCCGCCCCTCCGCGAGCGCCGTGAGGGCCGTGAGCAGTCCTTCGCCGTCCTGCCCGATGACGGCCGCCCGGTGGTCCAGGGCGGCGCGGGCTCCCGCGAGGGTGGCGGCGACGTCGAGCGGGTTCAGCTCCGGGTGCGCGACGAGGTGGGCGCGCAGCCGGTCGGCCTGCGCCCGCAGGGCTTCGTCGCCGCGGGCCGAGAGCAGCAGCGGCAGGGGCGGCGCGGAGGTGTCCGGTGCGGGCTCACCGGCCGACGTGCCCGGCGTGGCGGTCTTGGTGACCGGCGCCTGCTCGATGACGGCGTGCGCGTTGGTGCCGCTGAACCCGAACGACGACACGCCGAACCGGCGCGGGCGGCCCGTCTCCGGCCAGGGGCGGGCCTCGGTGAGGAGTTCGACGTCACCGGTGGACCAGTCGACCTGCGGGGTCGGCTCGGCGACGTGCAGCGTCTTCGGCAGGACGCCGTGCCGCATCGCCATGACCATCTTGATGATGCCGCCGACCCCGGCCGCGGCCTGGGTGTGGCCGATGTTCGACTTCAGCGACCCGAGCCACAGGGGCCGGCCGTCGGGGCGGTCCTGGCCGTAGGTGGCGAGGACCGCCTGGGCCTCGATCGGGTCGCCCAGCCTCGTCCCGGTGCCGTGGGCCTCCATGGCGTCCACGTCGGCGGGCGCCAGGCCCGCGCCGGCCAGGGCCTGGCGGATGACGCGCTGCTGCGAGGGGCCGTTGGGGGCGGTCAGGCCGTTGGACGCGCCGTCCTGGTTCACCGCGGACCCGCGTACGACCGCGAGGATCTGGTGGCCGTTGCGCCGGGCGTCGGAGAGCCGCTCCAGGACGAGCATTCCGGCGCCCTCGCCCCAGCCGGTGCCGTCGGCGTCCGACGAGAACGGCTTGCACCGGCCGTCGGCGGACAGGCCGCGCTGGCGGCTGAAGTCCAGGAACGCGCCCGGCGTCGACATCACCGCCACTCCGCCCGCCAACGCCATCGTGCACTCCCCCTGGCGCAGCGCCTGCGCGGCCAGGTGCAGCGCCACGAGCGACGACGAGCACGCGGTGTCGACCGTCACCGCGGGCCCTTCGAGGCCGAAGGTGTACGAGAGCCGGCCCGCCATGACGCTCGCCGCGTTGCCCGTGCCGACGTACCCCTCGACGCTCTCCCCGCTGGCCACCAGCGCGGTGACGTAGTCCTGGATGCTGGTCCCGGCGAAGACGCCGATGTCGCGCCCCCGTACCGCGTGCGGGTCGATCCCGGCCCGCTCGAAGGCCTCCCAGGAGGTTTCCAGGAGCAGCCGCTGCTGTGGGTCCATCGCGAGGGCCTCGCGCGGCGAGATCCCGAAGAAGGCCGCGTCGAACTGGTCGACGTCGTGCAGGAAGCCGCCCTCGCGGGTGTACGTGGTCCCCAGGTGGTCGGGGTCCGGGTCGTACAGGGCGTCCAGGTCCCAGCCGCGGTTGCCGGGGAACTCGCTGATGGCGTCCACGCCGTCGTGTACGAGCCGCCACAGGTCCTCGGGCGAGTTCACCCCGCCGGGGTAGCGGCAGCTCATCCCGACGATGGCGATCGGCTCGTCGGCCACCGCCGCGGTGGTGCGGACGGCCTCCACGGCGGCGGGAGCGCCCGCGAACTCGGCGGCCATGAACGCCACGAGCGCGGCGGGTGTGGGGTAGTCGAAGACGAGCGTGGCGGGCAGGCGCAGCTCGGTGGCCCCGTTGAGCCGGTCCCGGAACTCGACCGCGGTCAGCGAGTCGAAGCCGAGTTCCTTGAAGGCGCGGTCGGGTGCGACGGCGTTCGCGGAGCTGTGGCCGAGCACGGCGGCGACGTGGCCGAGCACGAGGTCCAGCAAGGCCTTGTCCCGCTCGGCCTCGCTCAGACCGGCCAGGGACTGCGCCAGCGCGGAGCGTGCCGCTACGGGCGCGGCGGTCCTGCGTGCCGCGCCGCGCACCAGACCGCGCAGCAGGTGCGGCACGGGCTGGCTTCGCGCCTGCCGGCGCAACGCCGGCAGGTCCAGCGGCACCGGCGCCACCACGGCCCGCCCGGCGACACCCGCCGCGTCGAACAGCCTCAGCCCCTCGGCCTCGCTGAGCGGGACCGCGTCGCCACCGATGAGGTGTCGTACGTCGGTCTCGTCGAGGCTGCGGTCGGCCGTGGCCCACGGGCCCCAGGCCAGGGAGGTGGCGGGCAGACCGGTGGCACGGCGGTGCTCGGCGAGCGCGTCGAGGACAGCGTTGGCCGCCGCGTAGTTGCCCTGGCCGGGCCCACCGAGCACTCCGGCGGCGGAGGAGAAGAGTACGAACGCGGACAGGTCCATGTCGGCGGTCAGCTCATGCAGATGCCAGGCCGCGTCGACCTTCGGCCGGAACACCGTGTCGATCCGCTCCGGACTCAGCGAGCCGATCGTGCCGTCGTCCAGCACACCAGCCGTGTGCACCACGGCGGTCACGGGGTGTTCGGCGAGCAGGGCCGCGAGAGCCTCCCGGTCGACCGGGTCGCACGCTGCGCTTATGATCTCGGCGCCGTGCGCGGTGAGTTCGGCTCGCAGGGCTTGCGGGTCCTCGGTTCCGGGGCTGTTCACCAGCAGCAGGTCGCGTACGCCGCGCTCGGTGACCAGGTGCCGGGCAACCGTGGCGCCCAGGGGGTCGGTGGCGCCCGTGATGAGGACCGTGCCCGCGCCGAAGCCGGGGTCGTCCACCGCCGGCTGCCCGGCCCTCACCAAGCGAGGTGCCCTCATCACCCCCGCGCGCACCGCGAACTGAGGCTCGCCGGTGGCCAGCGCCGAAGGCAACACCTCACGCGAGGCCGCCTCGTCATCCAGGTCCACCAACACGATCCGGTCCGGGTTCTCCGACTGAGCCGAACGCACCAGGCCCCACACAGCTGCCTGCGCGAGATCCCGTACTCCCTCATCGGGAACCGCGCCCCGGGTCACGACCACAAGACGAGCCGACTCGAACCCCTCCCCTGCAAGCCAGGCCTGGACCGCCTCCAACGCCCAGTACGCAGCCTCACGCGCAGCCGACACCGGATCCGACGTGGAATCGACCGGGCACGGCAGCACGACGAAGTCCGACGACTCCGCGTCCTTCGACTGCGCCAGCTCCTCCAGGTCGGACCACCGGGTCGCCGGGAGGTCCCCGTCGGGCAGGGGAACCGTCGTCCAGTCGACGGCGAGCAGCGCATCACTCGGGTTGTCGCCACTCGCGACCTGGGCCGGCCCGGCAGGGCGCAGTACCAGCGAGTCCACGGTGGCCACCGGAGCACCCGCTCCATCGGCGACCGCCAGAGACACCCCGTCCGGGCCCGTGGGCGCCAGGCGCACGCGCAGCTCCCTCGCCCCCGCAGCGTGCAGCCGCACGCCCGACCACGAGAACGGCAGCCTGCCCGGGCCGTCGGCCTCACCCATCAACCCCATGGCGTGCAGTGCCGCGTCCAGCAGAGCCGGATGCAGACCGTAGCCCTCCGCCTTCACACCGTCCGGCAGTACGACCTCGGCGAACACCTCGTCGCCCGCACGCCACACGGTCCGCAGCCCCTGGAACACGGGCCCGTAGACGAACTCGGCATCAGCCATGCGGTCGTAGAACCCGTCCAGCTCCACGACCTCGGCCCCGGCGGGCGGCCACGCGACCAGGGCGGCCCCGCCCGTGTCCTCGCCCTCGCCCAGCACGCCCGTGGCATGCCGCGTCCACGCGAGGCCTTCCTCCGCCTCGCCCGTGCCGGAGTGGACGGTGAGTTCGCGCCTGCCCGAGGCGTCCTGGGCGCCGACCCGCACCTGCACCCGCACCGAGCCATGCCCGGGAAGGACCAGTGGTGCCTCCAGCGTCAGCTCCTCCACCAGGTCACATCCCACCTGGTCCCCCGCTCGCACCGCCAACTCCACGAACGCCGATGCGGGAAGCACCACCGCGCCCTGGACCACGTACTCACCCAGCCACGGCAGCGACTGAACCGACAGCCGCCCCGTCAGCAACACACCATCCGTACCGGCGAGCGCCACACTCGCACCGAGGAGCGGGTGTTCCGCCGCGCCGAGGCCGGCCGCCGACACATCACCCGTCGACGGCAACGCGTCCAGCCAGAAACGCTCACGCTGGAAGGCGTACGTCGGCAGGTCGACCAGCCGGTCACCGCGACCGGCGAAGAACACCTCCCAGTCCACCTGAACACCCCGCGCGCACAGCCGTGCCACCGCCGACATCAGCGCGGGCTCCTCCGGGCGGTCGGTGCGCAGCGCCGGTACGAAGTCCGCGTCCGGCGCGGATTCCCGCCCCAGCGCCGACAGCGTCCCACCCGGCCCGACCTCGACGAACGTACCGACGCCTGCCTCCACCAGCGTGATCACGGCATCGGCGAACCGCACCGACTCCCGCACATGGCGCACCCAGTACTCCGGCGACGCCAACTCCTCGGCACTCGCCTCCCAGCCCGTCAGCGTCGAGACGACCGGAATCACCGGCGCGTCGTACGACACCGCGTCCAGCACCTGGCGGAACTCGTCGAGCATCGGGTCCATCAGGGGTGAGTGGAAAGCATGGCTGACCTTGAGCCGGGTCACCTTCCGGCCTGCCTCGCGCCACCGCTCCGCGACCTGCTTCACGTCAGCCGCAACGCCCGAGACGACCACCGAGGAGGGGCCGTTCACCGCCGCGATCCCCACCGTGTCCGGCAGGTCCGGGACCACCTCCGCCTCGGAACCCTGGATCGCCACCATGGCACCGCCCTCGGGCAGCGCCTGCATCAACCCGGCGCGCGCCGACACCACCTTGGCCGCATCAGCGAGCGACCACACACCGGCCACGTGCGCGGCGGCCAGCTCACCGATCGAGTGTCCGGCGAGCAGGTCAGGGCGAATGCCCCAGGACTCGAGCAGGCGGAACAGCGCCACCTCGACGGCGAACAAGGCGGGCTGTGTCACCCCGGTGTGGTTCAGCGCCTCGGCGTCCTCGCCGAACAGGACCGCACGGACCTCCGGCCCGAACTCCGCCAGCACCTGATCCAGTGCCTCGGCGAACACGGGGAACCGTCCCGCCAACTCCCGGCCCATCCCGAGCCGTTGGGCCCCTTGCCCGGAGAACAGGAAGCCCACCCGGCCGGGCTCGGTGCCGACGCCCGTAACCGCAGCACCGGTCGCCCGCCCCTCGGCGACGGCCTCCAGAGCAGTCAGCAACTCGGACCGGTCCGTACCGACCACCACCGCACGGTGCTCCAGCAGCGCCCGCGAGAAGACCAGCGCACGGCCCACGTCCGTCACGGACAGATCGGGCGACCCGTCCACGAAGGACTGGAGCCGAGCGGCGTGTTCCCGCAGCGCTTCGCCTGACCGCGCCGACAGCACCCACGGCACGACCGCGCCCTGCGGCAACGGCTCGGAGACCTCCACCGGTTCGGTCACAGGGGCCTGCTCGATGACGGCGTGCGCGTTGGTGCCGCTGAAGCCGAACGAGGACACGCCTGCCCGCCAGGGTCGGTCCACCACGGGCCACTCGCGCTCACCGGTGAGCAGTTCTACGGCTCCTGTGGACCAGTCCACATGCGGAGACGGCTCAGATACGTGCAGGGTGCGCGGCAGTATCCCGTGCTGCATCGCCATGACCATCTTCATCACACCGGCGACACCGGCGGCGGCCTGGGTGTGGCCGATGTTGGACTTCACCGAGCCGAGCCACAGCGGCCGGTCGGCGGGGCGGTCCTGCCCGTAGGTGGCCAGGAGCGCCTGGGCCTCGATGGGGTCGCCCAGCTTCGTGCCGGTGCCGTGGGCCTCGACCGCGTCCACATCGGACGGAGCCAGGCCCGCGCTCGCGAGGGCCTGGCGGATGACCCGCTGCTGTGACGGCCCGTTCGGAGCGGTGAGGCCGTTGGAAGCACCGTCCTGGTTCACCGCCGAGCCACGTACGACCGCAAGGACCTGGTGCCCGTTGCGCTGGGCGTCCGAGAGGCGCTCGACGACCAGCATGCCGACACCCTCACCCCAGCCGGTGCCATCGGCGCTGTCGGAGAAGGCCTTGCACCGGCCGTCGACCGACAGCCCCCGCTGACGGCTGAACTCGATGAACGCACCCGGCGTCGACATCACCGTCACACCGCCGACCAAGGCCAGCTCACACTCACCCGCACGCAGGGCTTGCGCAGCGAGATGCAGTGCCACCAGGGACGACGAGCACGCCGTGTCCACCGTCACCGCCGGACCCTCGAAACCGAACGTGTACGACAGGCGCCCGGAGATGACACTCGCCGAGATGCCCGTGCCCGCGAAGCCTTCGACGCTCTCCCGGGCGCCCATCAACAGCGCCGCGTAGTCCTGGCCGTTGGTGCCGACGAACACGCCGGAGCGGCTGCCCCGCAGGGAGTTCGGGTCGATGCCCGCTCGCTCGAAGGCCTCCCAGGAAGTTTCCAGGAGCAGCCGCTGCTGCGGGTCCATCGCCAGGGCCTCGCGCGGCGAGATGCCGAAGAACGCCGGGTCGAAGTCCGCCACGCCGTCGAGGAAGGCACCCATGCGGGAGTACGACGTACCCACACCGTCGGGGTCCGGGTCGTACAGCCCCTCCAGGTCCCAGCCACGGTCGGCCGGGAACTCCGCCACCGCGTCACCGCCCTCGGTCACCAGACGCCACAGGTCCTCCGGCGACTCGACCCCGCCGGGGAAACGGCAGCTCATCGCGACGATGGCGATCGGTTCGTCGGTCGCGCCCGGCACGGTGGGTCCGGGGGCCACGACATCCACCACTCCGCCGAGCAGTTCGGCACCCAGGTGTGCGGCCAGAGCGGCGGGGGTCGGGTAGTCGAAGACCAGGGTGGCGGGCAGGGACAGCTCGGTGGCCGCGCCCAGGTGGTTGCGCAGCTCGACGGAGCTGAGCGAGTCGAAGCCCAGTTCCTTGAAGGCGCGGTCAGGGGCGATGGCGTGCGCGGAGCTGTGGCCGAGCACGAGGGCGACGTGGCCGAGCACGAGGTCCAGCAGGGCCTTCTCTCGCTCCGCAGCGGTCATGCCTGTCAAGGACTGTGCCAGCGCGGAACGTTCGGCTGCGGATGTGGCGGTTCTGCGTGCCGTTCCGCGTACGAGGCCCCGCAGGAGGTGCGGTACGGGCTGCGAACGCGCCTGTCGGTGCAACGCCGGCAGGTCCAGTGGCACCGGCGCCACCAGGGCCCGCCCGGTGGTGCACGCCGCGTCGAACAGCCTCAGTCCCTCGGCCTGGTCGAGCGGAAGCACTCCGCCCCGGGCCATCCGTCGCACATCCGCGTCGTCGAGGCTTTCGGCCATGCCGCCTTCGGCCCACAGGCCCCACGCCAGGGAGGTGGCGGGCAGACCGGCGGCACGGCGGTGCTCGGCGAGCGCGTCCAGGAAGGCGTTGGCCGCCGCGTAGTTGCCCTGGCCAGGGCCACCGAGCACTCCGGCGGCGGAGGAGAAGAGTATGAACGCGGACAGGTCCATGTCGGCGGTCAGCTCATGCAGATGCCAGGCCGCGTCGACCTTCGGCCGGAACACCGTGTCGATCCGCTCGGCGTTCAGTGAACCGATCGTGCCGTCGTCCAGCACACCAGCCGTGTGCACCACGGCGGTCACGGGGTGCTCGGCGAACAGGGCCGCGAGAGCCTCCCGGTCCGATACATCACAGGCCGCGAAGACGATCTCGGCGCCCTGCGCGGTGAGTTCGTCCCGCAGCGCCTCCGCGCCCTCGGCAGCCGCACCGCGCCTGCTCACCAGCAGCAGGTTGCGCACACCGCGCTCCGTGACCAGGTGCCGGGCCACCACACCGCCCAACGTGCCCGTCGCCCCGGTGACCAATACCGTGCCCGCGCCGAAGCCGGGGTCATCCACCACCGGCTGCCCGGCCCTCACCAAGCGAGGCGCCCTCATCACCCCCGCGCGCACCGCGAACTGGGGCTCGCCGGTGGCCAGCGCCGAAGGCAACACCTCACGCGAGGCCGCCTCGTCATCCAGGTCCACCAACACGATCCGGTCCGGGTTCTCCGACTGAGCCGAACGCACCAGGCCCCACACAGCTGCCTGCGCCAGATCCCGTACTCCCTCGTCGGAGACCGCACCCCGGGTCACGACCACAAGACGAGCCGACTCGAACCGCTCCCCCGCCAACCAAGCCTGGACCACACTCAACGCCCAGTACGCAGCCTCACGCGCACCCGACACCGGATCCGACCCGGAACCGACCGGGCACGACAGAACAACGAAGTCCGACGACTCCGCAGCCTGCGACCGCGCCAGCTCCTCCAGGTCGGACCACTCAACCCTCGGAGCAGCACTCTCCAGCACAGGGACCGGCACCCAGTCGACGCCGAACAGCGCATCCCAGCCCTGCCGCGCCGCCAGCACCTCCGACACCGGCCGCAGCTCCAGCGAATCCACAGTGGCGACCGGAGCACCCGCCCCGTCGGCGATCGTCAACGACACCTCGCCCGAGCCCGTCGGCGTCAACCGCACCCGCAGTACCGTCGCACCCGAAGCATGCAGCCGCACACCCGACCACGACACCGGCAACCGGCCGGGGTCACCGTCGTCCTCCGCCAGGCCCACCGCATGCAGTGCCGCGTCCAACAGTGCCGGATGCAGACCGTAGCCCTCCGCCTTCACACCGTCCGGCAGTACGACCTCGCCGAACACCTCGTCGCCCGCACGCCAAGCCGACCTCAAGCCCTGGAACACCGGCCCATAGCTCAAACCGGCATCAACCAGCCGGTCGTAGAACCCGTCCAGCTCCACAACCTCCGCCCCCACAGGCGGCCACGCCTCCACAGACACCCCACCCGAGCGCCCGCCCTCACACAACACACCCGTGGCATGCCGCGTCCACGAACGCCCCTCCTCCACCTCACCCACACTGGAGTGAACCGTCAGCTCCCGCCTACCCGGCGCACCCTCACCACCCACCCACACCTGCACCCGCACCGCACCATCCACCGGCAACACCAAAGGCGCCTCCAGCGACAACTCCTCCACCAGATCACACCCGACCTGATCCCCCGCCCGCACCGCCAACTCCACGAAAGCCGATGCGGGAAGCACCACCGCGCCCTGGACCACGTACTCGCCCAGCCACGGATGTGACTGAACCGACAGCCGCCCCGTCAGCAACACACCATCCGTACCGGCGAGCGCCACACTCGCACCGAGGAGCGGGTGTTCCGCCGCGCCGAGGCCGGCCGCCGACACATCACCCACCGACGGCACCACATCCAGCCAGAAACGCTCACGCTGGAACGCATACGTCGGCAGGTCCACCACCCGCGCACCACGACCGGCGAAGAAGGCTTCCCAGTCCAGCCGTACGCCCCGCGTGAACAGCTGTGCCAGCGCGGACATCAGCGCGGCCTCCTCGGGCCGGCCGGCCCGCAGCACCGGCACGAAGGCGGCGTCGGGCACCGACTCCGGCCCCAGCGCCGACAGCGTCCCGCCCGGCCCGACCTCGACGAACGTGCCGACGCCGTCCCCCAGGAGCGTGTTCACGGCGTCGGCGAACCGCACCGACTCGCGGACGTGCCGCACCCAGTACTCCGGCGACGCCAACTCCTCGGCACTGGCCATCCGGCCCGTCAGAGTGGACACGACCGGGATCTCGGGTGCCTCGTACGACACCTCCTCAAGCACCGCACGGAACTCGTCCAGCATCGGGTCCATCAGGGGTGAGTGGAACGCATGGCTGACCTTCAGCCGGGACACCTTCCGACCCGCCTCACGCCACTGTTCGGTCACGGCCTCCACATCAGCGGACACACCCGAAACGACCACCGAGGAAGGGCCGTTCACCGCCGCGATACCGACGGTCTCCGGCAGGTCCGCAGCAACCTCTGCTTCAGTCGCCTGGATCGCCGCCATCGCACCGCCATCGGGCAGCGCCTGCATCAGCCCGGCACGGGCCGACACCACCTTCACCGCGTCCGCCAGCGACCACACACCGGACACATGCGCGGCAGCCAGCTCGCCGATCGAATGACCGGCGAGCAGGTCGGGGCGCACGCCCCACGACTCAAGGAGGCGGAACAGCGCCACCTCCACCGCAAACAGCGCGGGCTGTGTCACCCCGGTCTGGTTCAGCGCCTCCGCGTCCTCACCGAACAGGACCTCACGGACCTCAGGCACCAAGAGATCCAGGACCTCGTCCAGGGCCTCGGCGAACCCCGGGTACCGCTCGGCCAACTCCCGTCCCATGCCCAGCTTTTGTGACCCCTGGCCCGAGAACAGGAAGCCCAACAGCCCCGATGCGACAGAGCCCGTCAGGACACCCGCCGCCTCCCTGCCCTCGGCCAGCGCGGCCAGGGCCGTCAGCCGGTCTTCCGGGGTGTCGGCGATGACGACGGCGCGGTGTTCGAACGACGCTCGTGTCGTCGCGAGTGAGAGGCCGACATCCGCAGGATGCAGACCATCCACACCCGAGCGCAGCCGCGCGGCCTGTTCCCGCAGTGCCTCCGCGCTCCGGGCCGACAGCACCCACGGCACCACACCATCCACCCGCGCGGACACCACGGGCTCCTCCTGCGGAGCCTGCTCGATGACGGTGTGCGCGTTCGTGCCACTCACACCGAACGACGACACACCCGCGCGGCGCACCCGGCCCGTCTCCGGCCACCGCTGAGCTTCCGTCAGTAG
The DNA here is from genome assembly GCF_056431945.1 of Streptomyces sp. NPDC045778. Classification (NCBI taxonomy): domain Bacteria; kingdom Bacillati; phylum Actinomycetota; class Actinomycetes; order Kitasatosporales; family Streptomycetaceae; genus Streptomyces; species Streptomyces sp. NPDC045778. Next base: position 343,614 of record NZ_JBWKJZ010000003.1, on the reverse strand, counting down.
TTCTACGGAACCGGCGGACCAGTCCACGTGCGACGACGGCTCGGACACGTGCAGCGTCTGCGGCAGCACGCCGTGCCGCATCGCCATCACCATCTTGATCACACCTGCCACACCGGCGGCGGCCTGCGTGTGCCCGATGTTGGACTTCACCGAGCCGAGCCACAGCGGCCGGTCCTCGGGGCGGTCCTGGCCGTAGGCGGCCAGCAAAGCCTGCGCCTCGATCGGGTCACCGAGGGTGGTGCCCGTACCGTGCGCCTCGACCGCGTCCACGTCGGCGGGGGTCAGGCCCCCGCTCGCCAAGGCCTGACGGATCACGCGCTGCTGCGAGGGCCCGTTCGGAGCGGTGAGGCCGTTGGAGGCGCCGTCCTGGTTCACCGCCGAGCCACGCACCACCGCAAGGACCTGGTGACCCTTGCGCTGCGCGTCAGAGAGGCGCTCGACCAGCAGCATGCCGACGCCCTCACCCCAGCCCGTGCCATCAGCGCTGTCGGAGAACGCCTTGCAGCGGCCGTCCGGGGACAAGCCCCGCTGACGGCTGAACTCGATGAACGCGCCCGGCGTCGACATCACCGTCACGCCACCGGCAAGGGCCAGCTCGCACTCGCCCGCACGCAGGGCTTGCGCAGCGAGATGCAGTGCCACCAGGGACGACGAGCACGCCGTGTCCACCGTCACCGCCGGGCCCTCGAAACCGAACGTGTACGACAGGCGCCCGGAGATGACACTCGCCGAGATGCCCGTGCCCGCGTACCCCTCGACGGCCTCCTGAGCGGCCATGAGCAGCGCCGCGTAGTCCTGGCCGTTCGTACCGACGAACACGCCGGAACGGCTGCCCCGCAGGGAGTTGGGGTCGATACCGGCCCGCTCGAAGGCCTCCCAGGAGGTTTCCAGGAGCAGCCGCTGCTGCGGGTCCATCGCGAGGGCCTCGCGCGGCGAGATCCCGAAGAAGCCCGCGTCGAATTCGGCGGCGGCGAGGAGGAATCCGCCGTTACGCGCGTAGGTGGTGCCCGAGTGGTCGGGGTCGGCGTCGTACAGCGACTCCACGTTCCAGCCGCGGTCGGCGGGGAACGCGGACACCGCGTCCGTACCGGACTCGACGAGTCGCCACAGGTCCTCCGGCGACTCGACTCCACCGGGGAAACGGCAGCTCATGCCGACGATCGCGATCGGCTCGCTGTCCTTCTCCTCGACCTCGCGGAGCCGTTGCTTGGTCTGCCTCAGGTCCGCGGTCAGGCGCTTCAGGTAGTCGAGGACCTTGTCGTCGGTCGACATGTGCTTGCTGCCCCTTTGGGTGAGATTCCGTACCCGTAGTGATGAGGTCCGTACCGGACGCCGCAGTGGTGCGGTCTGTGCCGGGCGGACTTGCTGTCGGTCCGAGAACTGGCTGGTCAGGACTTTCCGAGTTCCTCGTCGATGATGTCGAAGACGTCGTCGAGGGTGGCCGCCGAGCTGAGGTCGTCCGCCGCGGGCTCGGGCTCCTTGTCGTCCCAGGTGGACAGGAGGGAACGGAGCCGCAGCCGGATGTCCCCGGCCAGGTCGTCGTCCGGGTCGAGCTTGGAGATGGTGACGGTCAGCTTGTTCAGTTCGCTGAGCACTCCGGCGGCGAGGGTGCCGCCTCCGGCGAGGACCGTCGTCCGCAGGTGGGTCGCGAGCGCCGCCGGGTTCGGGTGGTCGAACACGAGGGTGGCGGGCAGGCGCGAGTCGACTTCGGCGTCGAGCCTGTTGCGCAGCTCCACGCCGGTGAGCGAGTCGAAGCCGAGTTCCTTGAACGCCCGGTCCGGCTCGACGGCATCCGGTCCCGCGAAGCCGAGCACGGCCGCGGTGTGGGTGCGCACGAGGTGGACGAGCGCCCGGTCCTGCTCCGCCTCGGTGAGGCCCGCCAGGCGCTGCGAGAGCGGAACCGCGCCGGAGCCGCCGGACCGCGCGGCCCTGCGGGCGGGGGTGGGGACCAGGCCGCGCAGCATCGGCCGCACCTGCTCCGGGTGGGCCCGCAGCGCGGCCAGGTCGATCGCGGCGGGCACCGCGGTGGCGGCGCCGGTCGCGTGCGCCGCGTCGAAAAGGGCCATGCCGTCCGCGGAGGACAGCGGCACCAGGCCGCCCCGCGCCATCCGCTGTACGTCGGCGGTGTCGAGGTGTCCCGTGATGCCGCTGGCCTCGGCCCACAGGCCCCAGGCCAGCGAAGTCGCGGGCAGTCCCGCGGCCCGACGGTGCTGGGCGAGCGCGTCGAGGAACGCGTTGGCGGCGGCGTAGTTGCCCTGCCCGGGGCCGCCGAACACGCCGGCGACGGCGGAGAACAGCACGAACGCCGTGAGGTGCGTCCCGAGGGTCAGCTCGTGCAGGTGCCGCGCGGCATCCGCCTTGGGGCGCAGCACGGTGTCGAGGTGCTCCGGGGTGAGGGACTCGATCACGCCGTCGTCCAGTACGCCCGCGGTGTGGACGACGGCGGTCACGGGGTGCTCGGCCAGGAGTGCGGCAACCGCGGCACGGTCGCTCACGTCGCAGGCCACGACCGAGACCCGCGCGCCCAGTTCCTCCAGTTCCCGGCACAGTTCACCGGAGCCGGGCGTGGCGGCGCCGCGCCTGCCGGTGAGGACCAGGTTCCGGACTCCGTGACGGCTGACGAGGTGCTGTGCGGTCACGCCGCCGAGCACTCCGAGACCGCCGGTGATCAGCACCGTGCTGTCGGGGGTGAACGCCGTCGGCTCGGACGTGTCGGCCGGTACGGCGAGGCGTGCGAGCCTGGGCACCGTGGCGGTGCCGTTCCTGACCGCGATCTGTGGTTCGCCGGTCGCCACCGCGGCGGGCAGCTTCGCGAGGGACTTCTCCCGCCCGTCCGCGTCGACCAGTACGAAGCGCGTCGGGTGCTCCGACTGTGCCGACCGCACCAGGCCCCACACGGGGGCACGCACCAGGTCAGGGACGTCCTCATCGGGCCCGGCCGCCACCGCGCCGCTGGTCAGCAGCACGAGCCGGGACGCGGCGAACCGGTCGTCCGCGAGCCACTGCTGGAGCAGGCCGAGGGTGAGGCGCGTGGCCTCGCCCGGGGTCGTCGCGCCCTCGCCGGGCGTCACCACCACGTCGCGGGGCACGGGCGCGCCCCCGTCGACGGCGGCCATGAGGGCGGCCAGGTCGCTGTGCTCGTCGACCGGCTCGCCCGCCGCGGTGAGCGCGTGGGCCGTGCGCGCGGTGTCGCCGCCGAGCACCGCCCAGGTGCCGGTGTCGGGGGCGGCGTCCGGCATGGGTACCCACTTCACCTCGAACAGCGAGTCGCGGTGGGCGGACCGGGCGAGGTCGAGCTGGTCGGCCGACAGGGGGCGCAGGGTCAACTCGTCGACGGCGGCGACCGGTTCGCCGGCGCCGTCGGCGACAAGCACCGCCACGGCGTCCACGCCGACCGGTGTGAGGCGGACCCGCAGCGTCGTCGCGCCCGTCGCGAGGAGCCGTACCCCGGCCCACGAGAACGGGAGCCCGTCCGCGCCCACCCCGAGCCCGACGGCCTGCAACGCGCCGTCGAGGAGGGCCGGGTGCAGGCCGTAGCCCTCGTCGGCGAGGCCGTCCGGCAGGACCACTTCGGCGAACACCTCGTCGCCCTTGCGCCAGGCCGTGCGCGGGCCCTGGAAGGCGGGGCCGTGGTCGAGGCCGGAGGTGGCGGCGACGGTGGTGCGGTACGCGTCCAGGTCGACCGGTTCGGCCTCGTTCGGCGGCCAGGCGACGAGGTCGTCGGTGACGGGTGCCGCCTCGGCGGCGAGGGCTCCGGTGGCGTGGCGGGTCCAGTCCCCGCCTCCGTCTCCCCGCGAGTCCACGGTGAACGCCCGCCTGCCCGCCGCGTCCGGCCCGGCGAGGCTGAGCCGCAGCTGCACGCCGTCCCGCTCGGGCAGCACCAGGGGCGCCTCCAGGACCAGGTCGTCCAGTGCCGTGCAGCCGGCGTGGTCACCGGCGCGCAGCGCGAGGTCCACGTAGGCCGCGCCGGGGAGCAGCGCGGTGCCCTGTACGCGGTAGTCGGAGAGCCACGGGTGGGTGCGCAGGGACAGCCTGCCGCTGAGGACGAGGCCCTCGGAGTCCGCGAGTTCGGTGACGGCGACGAGCACGGGGTGGTCGACCCGCCCGAGGCCCGCCGAGGTCACGTCGCCGGACGCGGTGTGCGTCGCCGTGGGCCAGAAGCGCTCACGCTGGAACGGGTACGTGGGCAGGTCCACCCGGCGTGCCCCGGGCAGGTCCCACCGGACCCGGCCGCCGCGCGCGAACAGTCCGGCCGCCGAGGTCATAAGGCGGGCGGGGCCGCCGTCGCCGCGCCGCAGCGATCCGGTCACCACGCCGTCGGCGCCGACCAGTTCGCCGAGGCCCGCCACGAGCACCGGGTGTGGGCTCACCTCGACGAAGGTCTTGTGGCCCTCCGCCACCAGGGTGGAGACGGAGTCCGCGAACTCCACCGTCCGCCGCAGGCTCCGGTACCAGTACGCGGCGTCCATGTCACGGGTGTCCAGCCATCCTCCCGTGAGCGGGGAGAAGTAGGGCACGTCTCCGGAGCGCGGTGTGACGTCCGCGAGGCCCGCGAGGAGTTCCGCCTCGATCCGCTCGACGTGGTGGGAGTGCGGGGCGTAGTCCGCGAGGACCCGCCGCGCCCATACACCCCGCGCGCCGCAGGCCTCCATCAGTTCGTCGAGAGCGGCGGCGTCACCGGACACGACGACCGAGGCCGGGCCGTTCACGACACCCACCGCGAGCCGCCCTTCCCAGGGCGCGAGGAGTTCCCGTACGGCGTCCACGCCGAGCGCGACCGACACCATGCCGCCCTGGCCGGAGAGCGCGGCCAACGCCTTGCTCCGGACGACGGCGAGGCGCGCCGCGTCCTCCAGCGACAGGGCGCCCGCGACGCACGCCGCCGCGATCTCGCCCTGCGAGTGCCCGAGGACGGCGCTCGGCTCGACGCCCCACGACCGCCAGGTGGCGGCGAGCGACACCATGACGGCGAACAGGGCGGGCTGGACGACGTCCAGCCGCTCCATCAGCTCCGGATCCCGGATCGCGGCCGGCAGCGACCAGTCGACGTGCTCTTCCAGTGCCTGTGCGCATTCCGCCATCCGCGCGCGGAACACCGGTGAGGACTCCAGCAGTTCGAGCGCCATGCCGACCCATTGCGTACCGTGGCCGGGGAACACGAACACCACGCCGGTGCCGTGGTCTTCCGCCACGCCGGTCACGACGTTCGGTGCCTCGCGGCCGGCGGCCAGAGCGGTGAGGCCGGAGAGCAGTTCCTCCCTGCCCTTGCCCACCAGGACGGCCCGGTGGTCGAACGTCGACCGGGCCCGCAGCGAGTGGGCCACGTCGGCGACGGACACGGCCTCCGCGTGCTCAAGCCGCTCGCGGAGCCGAGCGGCGTGTTCCCGCAGCGCTTCGCCTGACCGCGCCGACAGCACCCACGGCACGACCGCGCCCTGCGGCAACGGCTCCGAGCCCTCCACCGGCTCCAGTACGGGGGCCTGCTCGATGACGGCATGCGCGTTGGTGCCACTGAAACCGAACGACGACACACCCGCCCGCCACGGCCGATCCACCACAGGCCACTCACGCTCACCGGTCAGCAGTTCTACCGCTCCTGCGGACCAGTCCACGTGCGACGACGGCTCAGACACATGCAACGTGCGCGGCAGTATCCCGTGCTGCATCGCCATGACCATCTTCATCACACCGGCGACGCCAGCAGCAGCCTGGGTGTGGCCGATGTTCGACTTCACCGAGCCGAGCCACAGCGGACGATCGGCGGGGCGATCCTGCCCGTAGGTGGCGAGGAGTGCCTGGGCCTCGATCGGATCGCCCAGCTTCGTGCCCGTGCCGTGGGCCTCGACCGCGTCCACATCTGACGGGGCCAGGCCCGCGCTCGCCAAGGCCTGGCGGATCACCCGCTGCTGAGACGGGCCGTTCGGAGCGGTCAGGCCGTTGGACGCGCCGTCCTGGTTCACCGCAGAGCCACGTACCACCGCAAGGACCTGATGCCCGTTGCGCTGGGCATCCGAGAGACGCTCGACGACCAGCATGCCGACACCCTCACCCCAGCCCGTGCCATCGGCGCTGTCGGAGAACGCCTTGCACCGGCCGTCCACCGACAACCCCCGCTGACGGCTGAACTCGATGAACGCACCCGGCGTCGACATCACCGTCACACCACCCGCAAGGGCCAGCTCACACTCACCCGCACGCAACGCCTGAGCAGCGAGATGCAACGCCACCAGGGACGACGAGCACGCCGTGTCCACCGTCACCGCCGGACCCTCGAAACCGAACGTGTACGAAAGGCGCCCGGACATGACGCTCGCCGCGCTGCCCGTCGCCACGTGTCCGCCCACGTCCTCCGCCGCCCCGTCGAGGACCAGCCCGTAGTCCTGCACGTTCGAGCCGACGAACACACCCACTCGCTCACCGCGGACCGCGTTCGGGTCGATGCCCGCCCGCTCGATGACCTCCCACGAGGTTTCCAGGAGCAGCCGCTGCTGCGGGTCCATCGCCAGGGCCTCACGCGGCGAGATGCCGAAGAAGCTGGCGTCGAACTCCGCCACGCGGTCCAAGAAGGCACCCATGCGGGAGTACGACGTACCCACGCCCTCGGGGTCCGGGTCGTACAGCCCCTCCAGGTCCCAGCCACGGTCGGCCGGGAACTCCGCCACCGCGTCACCGCCCTCGGTCACCAGACGCCACAGGTCCTCCGGCGACTCGACCCCGCCGGGGAAACGGCACGCCATCGCCACGATCGCGATGGGCTCGTCGGTCGCGCCCGGCGCGGTGGTGTCCGGCGCGAGGTGCGGCCCGCCGTGCGGTTCCAGTACCTCCGTCAGCAGGTGTTCGGCGAGGGCCGCCGGGCTGGGGTAGTCGAAGACCACTGTCGTCGGCAGCGCCACGCCGGTCGCGGCCGTCAGCCGGTTGCGCAGCTCGACGGCGGTCAGCGAGTCGAAGCCCAGCTCGCGGAACGCCCGGTCGGGGTCGACCGCGCCCGCCGAGGCGTGGCCAAGGACAGCGGCGGCCTCCGCGACCACGAGGCCGCGTGCCAGTTCACGCTGCTTCGCCGCGTCGAGTCCGGTGAGGTGGCGGGCCAGCTCCGAGCCGTCCTCGTCAGGTCCATCGGATTCGGCGGTGCGGTCCGCCGTCGCGGCACGTGCCTCGTCGAGGTCGGAGAGCAGCGGGCTGGGCCTGCCGATCGTGAACGCGGGGGCGAACCGCTCCCAGTCGACGTCCGCGACGACCGTGCTCGCCGTATCACCGCCGACCGCGTCGGCGATGGCGCCGACGGCGAGGTCGGGCGACAGCGGTAGGAGCCCGCGCCGGGACAGTTGCCGCTGCGCCTCGCCCTCGGCCATCCCGCCTCCGCCCCACGGCCCCCACGCCACCGCCGTGCCGGGCAGGCCGTGCGCGGCGCGGTGCTCGGCGAGCGCGTCGAGGTAGGCGTTCGCGGCGCTGTAGGCGACCTGGCCGCCGCTGCCCCAGGTACCGGCGATCGACGAGTACGACACGAACGCGTCGAGCGGTGTGCCGGCCAGCAGCTCGTGCAGGTGCGCGGCGCCCGCCACCTTGGCGGTGACCACGTCCGCGAAGCTCGCGAGGTCGGTATCCCCTGCGGGGGCGCTGGCGTTGAGGCCGGCGGTGTGCACGACGGCGCGGACCGGGTCACCCGCGGCGGCCAGGCCGTCGAGAAGGGCGGCAAGGCCGTCCTTGTCGGCGATGTCGACGGCTGCGATCGTGACGCGCGCGCCCAGTTCGACGAGTTCGGCCTCCAGCTCTGCCGCGCCTTCGGCGGCGCGGCCCCGGCGGCTCGCCAGCACGACGTGCTCCGCGCCGTTCGCCGCCGTCCACCGGGCGGCCCTGGCGCCCAGGGCGCCGAGACCGCCGGTCACCAGGACCGTGCCGCTCGGTGTCCAGCCGGAGGCCGTGGCGGCACGTCCGGTCCGCTTTGCCCGCTCCGCGCGCCGGAGCCGGCGCGCGAAGACGCCGGTCGCTCGTACGGCGACCTGGTCCTCCGGCCCGCCCAGCAAGCCGCACAGGGCTGCGACCGCCTGCTCGTCCACCGTCTCCGGCAGATCGACCAAGCCGCCCCAGCGGCCCGGGTGCTCCAGGGCCACGGTCCGGCCGAGGCCCCACACCATCGACTGCGCGAGCCCGGTGACCGTGTCACCGTCGACCACCGACACCGCACCCGACGTCACGCACCACAACGGCGCCTGTATGTCCGCGTCGCCGAGCGCCTGGACCAGCGCGAGGGTGGCCGCGACGCCGTGCGGTACGGCGGGGTGGTCAGGGTGCGGGGACTCGTCGAACGCCAGCAGGGACAGGACCCCGCTGAACTCCTGCCGCGCGCCTTCACGCGTCTCCTCGGACGCGAGGGCCGCACTGACCGCCTCGGCCAGCTCCGCGCGATCCGTACCGTCGGCTTCTACGGTGACGAGTGCCAGGCCGGAGCCCTCGAGCAGGTCGCGGAGCGCGTCGGCGCGCTCGTCGTTCCCGAGCGCCACGACGAGCCAGGTGCCCGAGGCGCGCGTCGTCTCCGGCCGGCCGACGGCCTTCCAGTCGACGGCATATCGCCACTTGTCCACGGTGGACTTCTCGCGGCTCTGGCGCCGCCACGACGACAGCAGTGGCAGCACAGTGCGGAGTGACTCGCTCACGCCGTCGTCGGTGATGCCCAGGGTCAGCGCCAGCTCGTTCGCCTCCTCACTGTCCGCCGAAGCGTCCACGGAGGCGTCCACCGCTGCCCAGAACCGCGCCTCGTCCGCGTCCTGCACGACCTCGCTGATGTGCGGCCGGGCGTCCAGCCAGTAGCGCTTGTGCTGGAAGGCGTACGTAGGCAGGTCGACGCGCCGCGCGCCACTGCCCGCGAAGTACGCGGCCCAGTCGACCGCCACGCCCCGCGCGTGCACCGCACCGACCGCCGTGACAAGGGCGTTCTCCTCGGGCCGGTCGGCCCGCAGCACCGGCACGAAGGCGGCATCCGGCGCCGACTCCTGCCCCAGCGCGGACAGCGTTCCACCCGGCCCGACCTCGACGAACGTACCGACACCCTCACCCACAAGGGTGCTCACAGCATCGGCGTACCGCACCGACTCGCGGACGTGCCGGACCCAGTACTCCGGCGAGGCCAGTTCGTCGGCACTCGCGCGCACGCCCGTCAGCGTCGACACGATCGGCGTCTTCGGGGTGCCGTACGAGACGCTTTCCAGCACCGCACGGAAGTCGTCCAGCATCGGCTCCATCAGGGGTGAGTGGAAGGCATGGCTGACCTTGAGCCGGGTCACCTTGCGGCCCGCCTCGCGCCAGCGCTCGCCCACTGCCTCCGCGTCGGCCGCCGCGCCCGAAATCACCACCGACGTCGGGCCGTTCACCGCCGCGATACCCACCGTGTCCGGCAGGCCCTCAGCGACCTCCTCCTCCGTCGCCTGGATCGCCACCATCGCACCGCCCTCAGGCAGCTCCTGCATCAGCCCCGCACGGGCCGACACCACCTTCACCGCATCCGCCAGCGACCACACACCCGCCACATGCACGGCAGCCAGCTCACCGATCGAGTGCCCGGCGAGCGCATCGGGACGGACGCCCCACGACTCAAGGAGGCGGAACAGCGCCACCTCCACCGCGAACAACGCGGGCTGCGTCACCCCGGTCTGGTTCAGCGCATCGGCGTCCTCACCGAACAGGACCTCACGGACCTCGGGAGCCAGGAGATCCAGCACCTCGTCCAAGGCCTCCGCGAACACCGGGAACCGCGCGGCCAACTCCCGGCCCATCCCCAGCCTTTGCGACCCCTGACCAGAGAACAGGAAACCCACCCGGCCGGACTCGTCAGCCGCTCCCCTGGTCACGGCACCGCTCGCCCGGCCCTCGGCCAAGGCCGCCAGAGCAGCCAGGAACTCGGAACGGTCGGAGGCGACCACCACCGCGCGGTGCCCCAGCGCCGACCGTGACGTGGCGAGTGAGTAGCCGATGTCAACGGGCGCGTGCTCGTCCACCACGGACAGCAGCCGCTCGGCCTGGCCACGCAGCGCGCCCTCGTCACCCGCCGACAACACCCACGGCACCAGGCCGTCGTACGCGGACTCCGGCTCCGGCGCCTGCTCGGGGGCCTGCTCGATGACAGCGTGCGCGTTGGTCCCACTGAACCCGAACGAAGACACACCCGCCCGCCACGGCCGGTCCACCACCGGCCACTCACGCTCGCCGGTGAGCAACTCCACAGCGCCTGCGGACCAGTCCACGTGCGACGACGGCTCAGACACATGCAACGTACGCGGCAGTACGCCGTGGCGCATCGCCATCACCATCTTGATCACACCCGCCACACCGGCGGCAGCCTGCGTGTGGCCGATGTTCGACTTGATCGACCCCAGCCACAACGGACGATCATCGGGACGGCCCTGGCCGTACGTGGCCAGGAGCGCCTGGGCCTCGATCGGGTCGCCCAGCTTCGTGCCCGTGCCGTGTGCCTCGACCGCGTCCACATCTGACGGGGCCAGGCCCGCGCTCGCCAGGGCCTGGCGGATCACCCGCTGCTGCGAGGGCCCGTTCGGAGCGGTCAGGCCGTTGGAGGCGCCGTCCTGGTTCACCGCCGAGCCACGCACCACCGCGAGGACCTGGTGCCCCTTGCGCTGGGCGTCCGAGAGGCGCTCGACCAGCAGCATGCCGACACCCTCGCCCCAACTGGTGCCATCGGCACTGTCGGAGAACGCCTTGCAGCGGCCGTCCACCGACAGCCCCCGCTGACGGCTGAACTCGATGAACGCACCCGGCGTCGACATCACCGTCACACCACCCGCAAGCGCCAGCTCACACTCACCCGCACGCAGGGCTTGCGCAGCGAGATGCAGTGCCACCAGGGACGACGAGCACGCCGTGTCCACCGTCACCGCCGGGCCCTCGAAACCGAACGTGTACGACAGGCGCCCCGAGGCCACGCTGGCCGCGTTGCCGGTGGCCATGTAGCCACCGACGTCCTCGGCTGCGTCGCCCACCACAAGGCCGTAGTCCTGCGCGTTCGACCCCACGAACACGCCGACGCGTTCGCCGCGCAGCGACGCCGAGTCGACCCCGGCGCGCTCCAGCAGTTCCCAGGAGGTTTCGAGCAGGAGCCGCTGCTGCGGGTCCATCGCGGACGCCTCACGCGGGGAGATCCCGAAGAAGCCCGCGTCGAAGCCGCTGACGTCCGAGAGGAAGGCGCCCGAGCGCAGGTACGTGGTGCCCACCGCGTCGGGGTCCGGGTCGTACAGCGCCTCCACGTCCCAGCCGCGATCGGCCGGGAACTCCGCCACCGCGTCGCCGCCCTCGGTCACCAGGCGCCACAGGTCCTCCGGCGACTCGACGCCGCCGGGGAAACGGCAGCTCATCGCGACGATCGCGATCGGGTCGTCGGTCACAGCCACGAGGGGGCCGCCGGCCTCGGCCTCGTCGAGGACCGCGCCCAGCAGCTCGGCGCCCAGGTGTGCCGCGAGCGCGGCGGGAGTCGGGAAGTCGAAGACCAGCGTGGACGGCAGAGCCGACTCGGTGGCCGCGCCCAGGCGGTTGCGCAGCTCGACGGAGCTGAGCGAGTCGAAGCCGAGTTCCTTGAAGGCGCGGTCGGGTGCGACGGCGTGCGCGGAGCTGTGGCCGAGCACGGCGGCGACGTGGCCGAGCACGAGGTCCAGCAGGGCCTTGTCCCGCTCGGCCTCGCTCAGTCCCGCCAGGGACTGAGCCAGCGCGGAGCGAGCCGCTACGGGCGCGGCGGTCCTGCGTGCCGCGCCGCGTACGAGACCACGCAAGAGGTGCGGTATGGGCTGCGAACGTGCCTGTCGGCGCAGCGCCGGCAGGTCCAGCGGCACCGGCGCCACCACGGCCCGCCCGACGGCACCCGCCGCGTCGAACAGCCTCAGCCCCTCGGCCTCGCTGAGCGGGACCGCACCGCTGCTGGTCAGGCGCCGTACGTCGGTCTCGTCGAGGCTTTCGGCCATGCCGCCTTCGGCCCACAGACCCCACGCCAAGGAGGTGGCGGGCAGGCCTTGGGCGCGCCGGTGCTCAGCGAGTGCATCGAGGAACGTGTTGGCGGCCGCGTAGTTGCCCTGGCCGGGGTTGCCGAAGACGCCCGAGGCCGAGGAGAAGAGTACGAACGCGGACAGGTCCATGTCGGCGGTCAGCTCATGCAGATGCCAGGCCGCGTCGACCTTCGGCCGGAACACCGTGTCGATCCGCTCGGCATTCAGTGAGCCGATCGTCCCGTCGTCCAGCACACCAGCCGTGTGCACCACGGCGGTCACGGGGTGCTCGGCGAGCAAGGCCGCGAGAGACTCCCGGTCCGATACATCACAGGCCGCGAGGACGATCTCGGCGCCCTGCGCGGTGAGTTCGTCCCGCAGGGCCTCCGCGCTCTCGGCAGCCGCACCGCGCCTGCTCACCAGCAGCAGGTTGCGCACACCGCGCTCGGCGACCAGGTGCCGGGCCACCAAAGCGCCCAGCGTGCCCGTCGCCCCGGTGACCAGGACCGTGCCCGCGCCGAAGCCGGGGTCGTCCACAACCGGCTGCCCGGCCCTGGCCAGACGGGGTACCAGGACCTCACCGCAGCGCACCGCGAGCTGCGGCTCGCCGGTGGCCAGTGCCGAAGGCAACACCTCACGCGAGCCCGCTTCGTCGTCGACATCGACCAGCACGATCCGGTCCGGGTTCTCCGACTGAGCCGAGCGCACCAAGCCCCATACCGCTGCCTGCGCGAGATCCGCACCCCGGGTCACGACCACAAGACGAGCCGCCTCGAACCGCTCCCCCGCAAGCCAGGCCTGGACCGCCTCCAACGCCCAGGACGCAGCCTCACGCGCACCCGCCACCGGATCCGACCCGGAACCGACCGGGCACGGCAGAACGACGAAGTCCGACGACTCCGCGTCCTGCGACCGCCCCAGCTCCTCCAGGTCGGTCCACCGAGTCGCCGGGAGGTCACCGTCGGGCAGAGCGACCGGCACCCAGTCGACGCCGAACAGCGCATCCCAGTCCTGCCGCGCCGCCAGCACCTCCGACACCGGCCGCAGCTCCAGCGAATCCACAGTGGCCACCGGAGCACCCGCCCCGTCCGCGACCACCACAGCCACCTCGCCCGAGCCCGTCGGCGTCAACCGCACCCGCAGCACCGTCGCACCCGAAGCATGCAGCCGCACACCCGACCACGACACCGGCAACCGGCCCAAATCCTCGGCCTCACCCATCAGCCCAACAGCGTGAAACGCCGCATCCAGCAATGCCGGATGCAGACCAAAGCCTCCCGCGTCCAGACCCTCCGGAAGTACGACCTCGGCGAACACCTCGTCGCCCGCGCGCCAAGCCGACCTCAAGCCCTGGAACACCGGCCCATAGCTCAAACCGGCATCCGCCAGCCGGTCGTAGAACCCGTCCAGCTCCACAACCTCCGCCCCCACAGGCGGCCACGCCTCCAAAGACACCCCACCCGAGCGCCCGCCCTCACACAACACACCCGTGGCATGCCGCGTCCACGAACGCCCCTCCTCCACCTCACCCACACTGGAGTGAACCGTCAGCTCCCGCCTACCCGACGCACCCTCACCACCCACCCACACCTGCACCCGCACCGAACCACCCACCGGCAACACCAAAGGCGCCTCCAGCGACAACTCCTCCACCAGATCACACCCGACCTGATCCCCCGCCCGCACCGCCAACTCCACAAACGCCGAACCCGGCACCACCACCGAACCCCGCACCACAAACTCACCCAGCCACGGAAGCGACTGAACCGACAACCGCCCCGTCAACAACACACCATCCGTACCGGCCAGAGCCACACTCGCACCCAGAAGCGGATGCTCCGCAGCCCCCAGACCCGCCGCCGACACATCACCCACCGACGGCACCACGTCCAGCCAGAAACGCTCACGCTGGAAGGCGTACGTCGGCAGGTCCACCACCCGCGCCGGGCCGCCCGCGAAGAACGCAGCCCAGTCGATCGTCACGCCCCGCGCGTGCAGCGCGCCGACCGTGGTGACAAGGGCGGCCTCCTCGGGCCGGTCGGCCCGCAGAGCGGGCAGGAACACCGCGTCGGGCGCGCTGTCGGCACCGAGTGCGGACAGGGTTCCGCCGGGCCCGATCTCGACGAACGTAGCCACACCGTCGTCCGCCAACGTGTTCACGGCGTCGGCGAACCGCACCGACTCCCGCACGTGCCGCACCCAGTACTCCGGCGACGCCAACTCCTCGGCACTCGCCCGCTGACCGGTCAGCGTCGACACGATCGGAAGCGCGGGCGTGTCGTACGAGACGCCCTCAAGCACCGCACGGAACTCGTCCAGCATCGGATCCATCAACGGCGAGTGGAACGCATGGCTGACCTTCAGCCGGGCCACCTTCCGACCCGCCTCACGCCACCGCGCGGCCACCGCATCCACATCAGCGGACACACCCGAAACGACCACCGACGAGGGGCCGTTCACCGCGGCGATACCCACGGTGTCCGGCAGGTCGGATGTCACCACCGCCTCGGTCGCCTGGATCGCCACCATCGCGCCGCCCTCGGGCAGTGCCTGCATCAGCCCGGCACGGGCCGACACCACCTTCACCGCGTCCGCCAACGACCACACACCCGCCACATGCGCGGCAGCCAACTCGCCTATGGAGTGCCCGGCGAGGGCATCCGGACGCACACCCCACGACTCAAGCAGACGGAACAGCGCCACCTCCACCGCGAACAGCGCAGGCTGCGTCACCCCCGTCTGATTCAACGCATCCGCGTCCCCACCGAACAGGACCTCACGGACCTCAGGCGCCAAAAGATCCAGGACCTCGTCCAGGGCCTCCGCGAACACCGGGAAGCGGCCCGCCAGTTCACGCCCCATGCCGAGCCGCTGCGAACCCTGGCCCGAGAACAGGAAGCCCACCCGGCCGGACTCCTCAGCCGCTCCCCTGGCCACGGCACCGCTCGCCCGGCCCTCGGCCAAGGCCTCCAGAGCGGCCAGGAACTCGGAACGGTCGGAGGCGACCACCACCGCCCGGTGCTCCAGCGCCGCGCGTGAGAACACCAGCGCACGGCCCACATCCGCCACGGTCGGGGCCGACGGCTCAGCCATGAAGGACCTGAGCCGCGCGGCCTGCTCCCGCAATGCCTCGGGCGTGTGCGCCGACAGCGCCCACGGGACGGCCGCCCCATCCGGGAGCGGCTCGGAGACGTCCGCCGGCTCCAGTACGGGGGCCTGCTCGATGACGGCGTGCGCGTTGGTGCCGCTGAAGCCGAACGAGGACACGCCTGCCCGCCAGGGTCGGTCCACCGCGGGCCACTCGCGCTCACCGGTGAGCAGCTCTACGGCGCCGGGGGACCAGTCCACATGCGGAGACGGCTCAGATACGTGCAGGGTGCGCGGCAGTACGCCGTGGCGCATCGCCATGACCATCTTGATCACACCGGCGACACCGGCGGCGGCCTGCGTGTGGCCGATGTTGGACTTGATCGAGCCGAGCCACAGCGGCCGGTCGGCGGGGCGGTCCTGCCCGTAGGTGGCCAGGAGCGCCTGGGCCTCGATGGGGTCGCCCAGCTTCGTGCCGGTGCCGTGTGCCTCTACCGCGTCCACATCGGACGGGGTCAGGCCCGCGCTGGCCAAGGCCTGGCGGATGACCCGCTGCTGCGAGGGCCCGTTCGGAGCCGTCAGGCCGTTCGAGGCCCCGTCCTGGTTCACCGCCGAGCCGCGTACGACCGCGAGGACCTGGTGGCCGTTGCGCTGGGCGTCCGAGAGGCGCTCGACGACCAGCATGCCGACGCCCTCACCCCAGCCCGTGCCGTCCGCGTCCGCTCCGAACGCCTTGCAGCGGCCGTCCACGGCCAGGCCCCGCTGGCGGCTGAACTCGACGAACGCGGCAGGCGTCGACATCACCGTCACACCGCCTGCGAGGGCCAGTTCGCACTCGCCCGAGCGCAGCGCCTGCACCGCCAGATGCAGGGCCACCAGGGACGAGGAGCAGGCCGTGTCCACCGTGACGGCGGGGCCCTCGAAGCCGAACGTGTACGACAGGCGGCCGGAGATGACGCTCGCCGCGCTGCCGGTGCCCAGGTAGCCGTCCACGCTGTCCGGCGCGGCCATCATCAGCGTCGTGTAGTCCTGGCCGTTGGTGCCGACGAACACGCCGGAGCGGCTGCCCCGCAGGGAGTTCGGGTCGACGCCGGCCCGCTCGAAGGCCTCCCAGGAAGTTTCCAGGAGCAGCCGCTGCTGCGGGTCCATCGCGAGGGCCTCGCGCGGCGAGATGCCGAAGAACGCCGGGTCGAAGTCCGCCACGCCGTCGAGGAAGGCACCCATGCGGGAGTACGACGTACCGACGCCGGCGGTGTCCGGGTCGGGGTCGTAGAGGGACTCCAGGTCCCAGCCGCGGTCGGACGGGAATTCCGTCACCGCGTCCTCGCCCGCCAGGAGCACCCGCCACAGGTCCTCCGGGCTCGCCACGCCGCCGGGGAAGCGGCACGCCATCGCCACGATCGCGATCGGCTCGTCGGTCACCGCGGAGACGGCGGCGGGAGCGGCGGACGCGGGGGCCGCGCCGGACAGTTCGGTACGCAGATACGTGGCCAGGGCGGTGGCCGTCGGGTAGTCGAACACCACGGACGCGGGCAGGGCGAGGCCGGTCGCCTCGCTGAGGCGGGCGCGCAGTTCCACCGCTGTCAAGGAGTCGAAGCCCAGCTCCCGGAACGCACGCGTGGCGGAGAACGCGTCGCCGGACACGTGGCCGAGGACGGTGGCCGCCTCGTACCGGACCAACTCGGTGAGCTGGCGCTCCTGTTCGGCCTGGTCAAGGCCTGTGAGTCGCCGCGGGAGCGGTGATGCGCCCGTCCGGGCCTTCGGCTCCGCGTCGAGCGCGGCGCGGACCTCGGGCAGTTCGCTCAGGAGGGGGCTGGGCCGCTGTGCCGTGAAGGCGTCCGTGAACCGGGGCCAGTCGACATCGGCGATGGTGACCTGCCTGTCGCCGTGTTCGAGGGCCGTTCCGAGTCCGGCGAGGGCCGCCTCGGGGGCCATGGCGGCCAGGCCGCTGCGTCGCAGGTGGGCGGCCTGTCCCGAGTCCTCGACCATGCCGCCGCCGTCCCACGGGCCCCACGCGACGGCCGTGGCGGGCAGGCCCGCCGCCCTGCGGTGGTCGGCGAGGGCGTCCAGGTAGGCGTTCGCGGCGGCGTAGGCGGCCTGGCTGCCGCTGCCCCACACGCCTGCGATGGACGAGAACAGCACGAACGCGTCCAGCGGCTTGTCGGCCAGCAGCTCGTGCAGGTGCCGTGCGCTGTCGGCCTTCGTCGCGAGGACGGCGGTGAAGTCGCCGAGGTCCGGGGGGAGTTCGGCGAGGGCGGCGGTGCGCTCGATGCCCGCCGTGTGGACGACGGCGGTGAGCGACGGGACGCTGTCCAGCAGGGTCGCGACGGACTCCCGGTCCGCCACGTCACAGGCGGCGATCGTGACGCGCGCGCCCAGCTCGACGAGTTCGGCCTCCAGTTCGGCGGCGCCATCGGCGGCCGGGCCGCGGCGGCTCGCGAGGACCAGGTGCTCGGCGCCGCGCGCCGCCAGCCAGCGCGCCACGTGGCCGCCCAGGGCGCCGGTGCCGCCGGTGATCAGGACCGTGCCGCGCGGTGTCCAGCCCTCCGTGGACGCGTTGCCCAGGGGTGCGGGGAGCAGCCTGCGGCCGAGGAGGCCGGTGCCGCGTACGGCGATCTGGTCCTCGCCGGTCGTTCCGGCGAGCGCCGAGGCGAGGAGGTCCCCGGTCGTCTCGTCCCGCGCGTCGGGTAGGTCCACCAGGCCGCCCCAGCGGCCGGGGTGCTCAAGGGCTGCCACCCGGCCGAGGCCCCACACCATCGACTGCGCGAGCCCGGCGGGCGCGTCGCTCCCGGACGCTGCCACCGCGCCCGAGGTCACGCACCACAGCGGTGCGGCCACGTCCGCGTCGCCGAGCGCGCGTAACAGGCCGATCGTGGCCGCGAGGCCCGCGGGCACGGTCGTCCCGGCCTCGTCGGCGAGCCCCAGCAGCGACACGACGCCGCGGGGGGCGGGCTGCCCGCTCAGCTCCCGTGCCCAGTCGGCCGTCAGCGGGTCCGCGTACAGGACGTGGACGTCCGCGCCGTTGCGGGTCAGTGCCTCGCCGACCCACTCGGCGCGGTCCTCGTCGGCCGGTGCGACGACGAGCCAGGTGCCGTCGAGGCGACGGGAGCCGGGGGTGACGGGCCGCCAGTCGACGCGGTAGCGCCAGGCGTCGGCGGTGGAGCGGTGGCGCTCCTTCGTGCGCCACGCGGAGAGGCGGGGCAGCACCGCGCTCAGCGGGTCGTCGGACGAGACGCCCAGGGTCCGGGCGAGGTCGGCGGGGTCGCCCTCCTCCACGGCCTCCCAGAACTTCGCCTCCACCGGCGATGTCCGCTCGCCGGCCGCCGCGGCGGCCGGTGCGTCCAGCCAGTAGTGCTCGCGCTGGAAGGCGTACGTCGGCAGCTCCACCCGGCGGGCGCCTGCGCCGTCGAAGCAGGCGGCCAGGTCCACCGCGACACCGCGGACGTGGAGCCGGCCGACGGCGGTGGTCAGCGCGACGAGTTCGGGCCGGTCGCCGCGCAGGGCGGGGACGAAGACGGCGTCCGGGGCGCCGGCCTGCCCGAGGCCGGACAGCACACCGCCGGGGCCGATCTCCAGGAAGACGTCGACGCCCTGCTCGCGCAGCGCCGTGACCGCGCCGTGGAACCGTACGGACTCGCGGACGTGCCGCACCCAGTACTCCGGCGAGGCGAGTTCCTCGGCACTCGCCCGCGTGCCCGTGAGCGTCGACACGACCGGAATCTCGGGCGTCCCGTACGACACCTCCTCCAGCACCGCGCGGAAGTCGTCCAGGATCGGGTCCATCAGCGGCGAGTGGAAGGCGTGGCTGACCTTGAGCCGGGTGACCTTCCTGCCCGCCTCGCGCCACCGCTCGGCCACTGCGTCCACATCAACGGCCGCGCCCGAGACGACCACCGAGGAAGGGCCGTTCACGGCGGCGATACCGACGGTCTCCGGCAGGTCCGACGCCACCTCCGCCTCGGAGGCCTGGATCGCCGTCATGGCTCCGCCGGCCGGCAGCGCCTGCATGAGGCGGCCCCGGGCCGACACCACCTTCGCGGCGTCGGCCAGGGACCACACGCCCGCCACGTGCGCGGCGGCCAGCTCGCCGATCGAATGCCCCGCCAGCGCGTCCGGGTGGACGCCCCAGGACTCCAGGAGGCGGAACAGGGCGACCTCGACGGCGAACAGCGCGGGCTGCGTCACGCCCGTCTCGTTCAGCGCGTCGGCGTCGTCACCGAACAGCACCTCACGCACGGCCGGGTCGAACTCGCCCAGTACGGCGTTCAGCGTCTCGGCGAACGCGGGGAGGTGCTCGGCCAGCTCGCGGCCCATCCCGAGGCGCTGCGAGCCCTGGCCGGAGAACAGGAAGCCGAGGCGGTGGTGCTCGGCCTCCCCGGCCACGACGCCGGGCGCGCTGTGGCCCTCGGCGAGCGCGGTGAGCCGGTCGAGGGTGGCGGCCCGGTCGTCGGCGAGGAGCACGGCGCGGTGTTCGAACGCCGACCGGGTCGTGGCCAGCGAGAAGCCGACACCCACCGGGTCGAAGCCGGTGTCCCCCGCCACGGCGGACAGCAGCCGGGCCGCCTGCGCGCGCAGCGCATCGGGGGTGCGGCCGGACAGCGCCCAGGGCACGACGGGGACGGTGCGCGGGGCGGTGTCGCCGGAGGGCGCGGCCTCGGGGCCGGCGTCGGGGCCGGGTGCGGGCGCCTCCTCCAGGATGACGTGGGCGTTGGTGCCGCTGACGCCGAACGAGGACACGCCGGCGCGGCGCGGTTCGTCGGCCCGCGGCCACGGCTGCCGCTCGGTCAGGAGCGCCACGGTGCCCGCCGACCAGTCGACGTGGCTGCTCGGCTCGTCGATGTGCAGGGTGCGCGGGAGCACGCCGTGGCGCATCGCCATCACCATCTTGATGATGCCGCCGACCCCGGCGGCCGCCTGGGCGTGGCCGATGTTCGACTTCAGCGACCCCAGCCACAGGGGGTGGTCGGCGGTGCGCTCCGCGCCGTAGGTGGCGATGAGGGCCTGTGCCTCGATCGGGTCGCCGAGCGTGGTGCCGGTGCCGTGGGCCTCGACGGCGTCCACCTGCTCGGGGGTGAGGCGGGCGTTCGCCAGGGCCTGGGTGATGACCGCCTGCTGGGACGGGCCGTTCGGGGCGGTCAGGCCGTGGGAGGCGCCGTCCTGGTTCACCGCGGAGCCGCGGACGACCGCGAGGACGGGGTGGCCGTTGCGGCGGGCGTCCGACAGGCGCTCGACGAGCAGCATGCCGACGCCTTCGCCCCAGCCGGTGCCGTCGGCGCTGTCGGAGAACGCCTTGCAGCGGCCGTCCTGCGCGAGGCCGCGCTGGCGGCTGAAGTCGACGAACGTACGCGGCGTCGACATGAAGGTGGCGCCGCCCGCGAGCGCGAGGGAGCACTCCTCGCGGCGCAGCGCCACCATCGCGAGGTGCAGGGCCACCAGCGAGGACGAGCACGCGGTGTCGACGGTCACCGCGGGGCCTACGAGGCCGAGGGTGTAGGCGATCCGGCCGGACGCGATGCTGCCCGCGCTGCCGTTGGCGAGGAAGCCCTCGAACCCTTCGGGGGCCTGCGGAAGGCGCGCCGCGTAGTCGTTGTACATCACGCCCGCGAACACGCCGGTCCTGGAGTCCCTGGCCCGCGCCGGGTCGATGCCCGCGCGCTCGAACGCCTCCCAGGAGGTTTCGAGCAGCAGGCGCTGCTGCGGGTCCATCGCGAGGGCCTCGCGCGGGCTGATCCCGAAGAACGCCGGGTCGAAGCCCGTGGCGCCCTGGAGGAAGCCGCCGTGCCGGGTGATGGAGGTGCCCGCGTGGTCGGGGTCGGGGTCGTAGAGCGCGTCGACGTCCCAGCCGCGGTCGGTGGGGAACTCCACCACGGCGTCCCCGTCGTCGGCCAGCAGCCGCCACAGGTCCTCCGGCGACTCGACGCCGCCGGGGTAGCGGCAGCTCATGCCGATGATGGCGATGGGCTCGTTGTCGCGCTCCTCGACCTCGCGCAGGCGGCGGCGTGCGGTGCGCAGGTCGGTGGTGGCCCGCTTGAGGTAGTCGCGGAGCTTGTCCTCGTTCTGCATCTGGCGTGTGCTCCTTGTAGCGGTGCGGGCGGGATCGGCGCGGTCGGGCCCGGTCACGAGGTCTCGAGTTCGTTGTCGAGGTAGCCGAAGAGTTCGTCGTCGGTGGCGGAGGCCACGTCGGACGCGGCGTCGTCGTCCGCGTCGCCGGCCCGTGCGTCGCTCCACTTGGCGAGCAGGGCGCGCAGCCGCAGGTCGGCCTTGGTGGCGGCGCCGTCGTCGGTGAGGGCGAGCAGCGCGTCCTCCAGCTGGTCGAGCTGGTCGAGCACGTTGGTGCCGGGCTCGGGCTCGGTGCGCGGCAGCAGCGTGAGGACGTGCCGGGTGATCGCTGCGGCCGACCCGTGGTCGAACACGAGCGTCGAAGGCAGCCGCAGGCCGGTGGCCTCGGTGAGCCGGTTGCGCAGTTCCACCGAGGTCAGCGAGTCGAAGCCGAGGTCCTGGAGGCCGCGGCCGGGGTCGATGTGGGTGCCGGCGGCGTGGCCGAGCACGGCCGCGACCTGGGCGCGGACGAGGTCGAGCACCGTCTGCTCGCGCTCCGCCGCGGACCGGCCCGCGATGACGTCGGCGAACGCGATGGTGGCGGGGGGCGCCGTGGTGACGCGGCGCGCGGGGGCGCGGACCAGGCCCCGCAGCATCGGCGGCAGGGTGCCGTCGGCGGCCTGCCCGCGCAGGGTCGCGGTGTCCAGGAGGACGGGGGCGAGGACCGCGCGGTCGTCCCGCGCCCCGGCGTCGAAGAGCGCGAGCGCGTCCTCGGTGGGCAGTTCGAGGACGCCGGAGCGGCCGAGCCGGGCCCGGTCGCCCCCGTCGAGGCCCGCCGTCATGCCGCTGGCGGCCGCCCACAGGCCCCAGGCCAGGGAGACGCCGGGCAGGCCGAGCGCGTGGCGGCGCCGGACGAGGGCGTCGAGTGCGGCGTTCGCGGCGGCGTAGCTCGCCTGGCCCGCGCTGCCGAGGATCCCGGCGGCCGAGGAGAACACGACGAACGCGGACAGGTCGGCGTCCCTGGTGAGTTCGTCCAGGTGCAGAAGCCCGTCGACCTTGGGGGCGAACACGTGGTGGAGCCGCTCCGGCGTCAGGGACTCCAGTACGCCGTCGTCGACGACGCCCGCCGTGTGCACGACCGCGCCGAGCGGCCGGTCGAGGGAGGCGAGGAGGGCCGCGAGGGCGTCGCGGTCGGCCACGTCGCACGCGGCCACGGACACCTCGGCGCCCAGCGCGGCCAGTTCGTCGCGCAGTTCACGGGCGCCTGCGGTCGCGAGTCCCTTGCGCCCCGCCAGGACGAGGTTCCGGACGCCGCGTTCGGTGACCAGGTGCCGGGCCACCAGGGCGCCGAGCGTGCCGAGGCCGCCGGTGACCAGGACCGGCCGGTCGGGGTCGAGCGGAGCGGGCACGGTGAGGACGGCCTTGCCGGTGGGCCCGGGCTCGCCGAGGTGGCGGTACGCCTCGGCTGCACGGCGTATGTCCCAGGTGCGCGTGGGCAGGGGGCTGAGGGCGCCCGCCTCGAACAGGGCCAGTACGTCGGTGAGGATCTCCTGGAAGCGGTCGGGGTCCGGCCGCTTCCCGTCGTACGCGGCGTCGAGCACCACGTCCGCGCCGTCGCCGGTCCCGGTCGTGTGCGCCTTCGCGCCCCAGTGGCGCGCGAGTTGCACGGCCGCCGTGCCGACGTCACCGTCCGCCGCGTGGACGAGGACGGTCTGGCCCCGGCGCAGCCGTGCCAGGTCGTGCAGGGCGTGGTAGGCGGTGACGAAGGCGTGGGCCTGTGCCGCGGCGCGGGCGAAGGACCAGTCGGCGGGCATCGGGGCGAGCAGCCTGCGGTCGGTGACGGCGAGCGGTCCGCGGCCCGTGGCGGCGCGGCCGAGCACGCGCTCGCCCACCGCCAGGTCGGTCACCTGCGCGCCGACCTCGGTCACCACGCCCGCGACGTCGTCGCCGTACGGTACGCCCTGGAGGTCGAGGCCCGCCGCGCGGACGGCGACGCGGACCTCGCCGGGCGCGAGGGGCGCGGCGGCGTCGGGGTGCGGCACGAGGGCGAGGTCTTCCAGGGAGCCGCCCGCCCCGGCGTCGAGCCGCCACGGGCCGCCCGCGGGCGGGGTGAGCAGGCCGTCAGGGGTGGCACGGGTGAGCCTGGGTGTCTTCACCTGGCCTGCGCGCACGGCCGTCTGGGGCTCGCCGGAGGCCAGGGCGGCGGCCAGGGCGAGGGCGGGGTCCGTGGTGTCGTCGAGGTCGACGAGGGCGAACCGGCCGGGGTTCTCCGTCTGCGCCGAGCGCACCAGGCCCCACACGGCGGCCTGCGCCGGGTCGGGCGTATCGGTGTCGACGGCGCCGCGGGTCACGAACACCAGGCGGGCGTGGGCGGTGCGCTCGTCGGCGAGCCAGTCCTGGGCCAGGCCCAGGGCCCAGGAGGCCGTCTCGCGCAGGGACTCGCCGCCCGTGCCGGAGGGGCGGGGGCAGGGGGCTAGCAGGTCGGTCACGCCGTCGAGGGCGTCGAAGCCGGACACGGTCGGCGCGGCGGTGCCGAGGTCGTCCGTGCCGAGGACGGCGGGCTCGGCCTGCCTGTCCCTTGCCTCTTCTGACTCTCCTGCCTCTTCTGACTCGTCAACGGGGACCCACTCCAGTGCGAGCAGGGCGTCCGCGGTGCGGGACGCGACCTTGCGCAGCTCCGCCGGGCGCATCACCAGGGACTCGACACTCGCCACGGGCCGGCCGGCCGGGTCCGCGACGGCCAGGGCCATCTCGTCCTGCCCGGTGGGCGACCAGCGCACCCGCAGGGTGGACGCGCCGACGGCGTGCAGCCGTACGCCGGTGAAGCCGAAGGGCAGCCGGGGGCCGCTGCCGGTCTCGTCGAGGGCGCGCAGCACGGGCGCGTGCAGGGCGGCGTCGAGCAGGGCGGGGTGCACGCTGAAGCCCTCGCCTCCGGTGCCGTCCGGCAGGCCCACCTCCACGTACACGTCGCGGCCGAGGCGCCAGGCGGCGCGCAGGGCGCGGAACACGGGCCCGTAGCCGTAGCCGAGTTCGGTGAGGCGGTCGTAGACGTCGTCGACGTCCATGGGCGTCGCGCCCTGCGGCGGCCACGCGGCGAGGTCGGTCGCCTGTGCGTCGCCGGTCGTGAGCGTGCCGGAGGCGTGCTCGGTCCACGGCGCGTCCCGGTCGGCGTCGCCGGCCCGGGCGTGCACGCGGACGCTCCGCCGTGCGTCGGTCTCCGCGCCGACGGCGACCCGCAGGTCGACGCCGCCGCGCTCGGGCAGGACGAGCGGTGCGTGCAGGGTCAGTTCCTCGACCGTGTCGAGGCCGCAGTGCGTGGCGGCGTGCAGGGCGAGGTCCAGGAAGCCCGTGCCCGGGAACAGGACCCGGCCGCCGACGCCGTGGTCGGCGAGCCACGGCTGGGTGCGCGTGGACAGCCTGCCGGTGAACACGACGCCGTCGGAGTCGGGAAGCGCGACCGCGGCGCGGAGCAGCGGGTGGCCGCCCGTGGCGACGCCGAGGGCGGCCGTCGCCCCGTCGCCCGCGGGGGCGGCGGTGAGCCAGTACCGCTCGTGCTGGAAGGCGTAGGTGGGCAGGTCCACGCGGCCGCCCCGGCCGCCGATGGCGGCGGCGAGGTCGAACCGCGCGCCGCGGACGTGGAGTCGGGCCGCCGCGTGGGTCAGCGCGTCCGGTTCGGGCCGGTCGGCGCGCAGCGTCGGTACGAACACGGCGTCGGGGGCGCTGTCCTGGCCCATCGTGGCGAGTGCGCCGCCGGGCCCGAACTCCACCATCGTCGTGACGCCCTGCGCGGCGAGGGAGGTGACGCCGTCGGCGAACCGCACGGGTTGGCGCACGTGCCGCACCCAGTAGTCCGGTGTGGTCAGCTCCTCGGCGCCGACGGGGGCGCCGGTCAGCGTGGACACGATCGGAATCGCGGGGGCCGCGAACGACACGCCCTCCAGGACCTGGCGGAACGCGTCGAGCATCGGCTCCATGAGCGGCGAGTGGAACGCGTGGCTGACCCGCAGCCCCGTCACCTTGCGTCCCTCCGCCTTGAGGCGGTCGGCGAGGGCGAGCACCTCGAGTTCGCTGCCGGAGAGGACCAGGGAGTTGGGGCCGTTGATGGCGGCGATGCCGACGTGCTCGGAGCACTCCGGGGCGATCTCGTCCTCGGTGGCCTGCACGGCGACCATGACGCCGCCGGAGGGCAGGGCCTGCATGAGCGCGCCGCGCGCGGCGACGATCGCGCAGGCGTCGGCGAGCGAGAACACGCCCGCCACGTGGGCGGCGGCGAGTTCACCGATCGAGTGGCCCGCGAGCGCGTCGGGCCGCAGCCCCCAGGACTGCCACAGCCGGTACAGCGCGACCTCGACGGCGAACAGCGCGGGCTGCGCGTACTCGGTGCGGTCGAGGAGGGCCTGGTCGTCGCCGAAGACCACGTCGCGCAGCGGCCGGGCGAGCAGCGGGTCGAGGTGGGCGAACACCTCGTCGAGCGCGTCGGCGAACACGGGGTGCGCCTCGTACAGGCCGCGGCCCATGCCGGTGCGCTGGGAGCCCTGGCCGGAGAACAGCACGGCGAGCGTGCCGCCGTCGGGGGCGCCGCGCAGGACCGCCGGGTGGTCGGCGCCCTCGGCCAGGGCGTCGAGGCCCGCGAGCAGTGCGTCGGTGTCGGTGCCGACCACGACCGCGCGGTGGTCGAGTGCGGCCCGTCCGGTCGCGAGGGTCGCGGCGACGTCCACCGGCGAGAGGCCGGGCCGCTCGTCCACGGCGGCCGTGAGGCGGGCGGCCTGCTCGCGCAGCGCGGTGGTGGTGCGGGCGGACAGGGCCCAGGCCAGCGTGCGGCCGTCGGGCTCGGTTGCCGGGGCTGTGGCGGGCTCGGCCTGTTCGAGGATGACGTGGCCGTTGGTGCCGCTGACGCCGAACGCGGAGACAGCTGCCCGCCGGGGCCTGTCGGCCTGCGGCCACGGCCGCTGCTCGGCGAGGAGTTCCACGGCGCCGGTCGTCCAGTCGACGTGCTGGGACGGCCGGTCGACGTGCAGGGTGCGCGGCAGTACGCCGTGGCGCAGGGCCTGCACCATCTTGATGACGCCGGCGATGCCCGACGCCGCCTGGGTGTGGCCGATGTTGGACTTCAGCGCGCCGAGCAGCAGCGGCCGCTCCGCGGGGCGGTCCTGGCCGTAGGTGGCGAGGAGGGCCTGCGCCTCGATGGGGTCGCCGAGCCGGGTGCCCGTGCCGTGGCCCTCGACGGCGTCCACGTCCGCCGCGGACAGGCCCGCGTTGGCGAGCGCCGCGCGGATGACGCGCTGCTGCGCGGGCCCGTTGGGCGCGGAGAGGCCGTTGGACGCGCCGTCCTGGTTGGTCGCGGAGCCCCGGACGACGGCCAGTACCTCGTGGCCGTTGGCGCGGGCGTCGGAGAGCCGCTCCAAGAGGACAAGGCCCGCGCCCTCGCCCCAGCCGACGCCGTCGGCGGCGTCGGCGAACGGCTTGCACCGGCCGTCGGGGGCGAGGCCGCCTTGGAGGCTGAACTCGGCGAAGGCCGTGGGCGACACCATGATGGCGGCGCCGCCCGCCAGGGCCATGGAGCACTCCCCCGACCGCAGGGCCTGGACCGCGAGGTGCAGGGCGACCAGGGACGACGAGCACGCGGTGTCCACGGTGACGGCGGGCCCGCGCAGGCCGAGGGCGTAGGCGATCCGGCCCGAGACGACGCTCAGCGCGTCGCCGGTGAGCCGGTAGCCGTCCATCTCGGGCGTGGCCTGCTCCAGGGTGCCCGCGTAGCTCTGCGGCGAGGCGCCGACGAACACGCCGGTGAGGCTGTCGCGCACCGAGGACGGGTCGATGCCCGCCCGCTCGAAGGCCTCCCAGGCCAGTTCGAGCACCTGCCGCTGCTGGGGGTCCATCGCGAGGGCCTCGCGCGGGGCGATGCCGAAGAAGCCCGCGTCGAAGCCGTCCGCGTCGTAGAGGAAGGCGCCCTCCAGGGTGCGGCTGCGGCCCTGGGCCTCGGCGTCGGCCGGGTAGAGCCGGTCGGGGTCCCAGCCCCGGTCGTCGGGGAAGGGCCCGATGGCGTCGCGCCCGGCGAGGACGAGGGACCACAGGTCCTCAGGTCCGCTGACGCCGCCGGGGAAGCGGCAGCTCATCGCCACCACGGCGATCGGCTCGTCCGCGTCGCGGGCCGCGGTCCGGCCCGGCGCGGCGGTCTGCCGCTCGCCGAGCACCAGCGTGCGCAGGTGCTGGGCGAGCGCCGTCGGCGTGGGGTGGTCGAACACGACGGTCGTGGGCAGCCGCACGCCGGCGGCCGTGTTGAGGCGCTTGCGCAGCTCGATGGCGGTGAGGGAGTCGAAGCCCAGTTCGCGGAACGCCCGGTCCGGTGTGACGGTGTCGGGCCCCTCGTGGCCGAGGACCGCCGCCGCGTGGTCGCGGACCAGGTCGAGCAGGAGCCGGTCGCTCTCGGCGTCGGTGAGCCCGGCGAGGCGGTCGGCGAGGCCCCCGCCTGCGGCGGGCCGCTCGGCCGCGTCCTGCGCGGCGAGGGCGAGGACCTCGGGAATCTCGCTGATCAGCGGGCGCGAGCGGGCGGCGGTGAAGCCGGGGGCGAAGCGGGCCCAGTCGACGTCGGCGACCGTCAGGGTCGGCTCGCCCGTCGCGAGGGCGGTGGCGAGCGCGCCGACCGCGAGTTCGGGCCGCATGGGGCGCATGCCCCTGCGGCGCAGCTGCTCGTCCAGGTCGCCGGTCACCATGCCGCCGCCCGCCCACATGCCCCAGGACACCGAAGTGGCGGGCAGGCCGGCGGCGCGGCGGCGCTCCGCGAGGCCGTCGAGGAAGGCGTTGGCCGCTCCGTACGCGCCCAGTTCGCCGCTGCCCCAGACCGCGGAGCCCGAGGAGAACAGGACGAACGCGTCGAGGTCGCGCCCGGCGCACAGCTCGTCGAGGTGGGCCGCACCGCCGGCCTTCGCCGCGAGGGCGTACGCGAGGTCCGGGACGTCGGTGTCGGCGAGGGGCAGCGACGGCACGGTGCCCGCCGCGTGGAAGACCGAGCGGACCGGCGTGCCGTCGGCGTCGAGCCGCGCGAACAGGTCGGCGAGCGCGGCGCGGTCGGCGGCGTCGCAGGCGGCGACGGTGGCCCGGACGCCCAGCGCGGTCAGCTCGGCCTCCAGTTCGCGGGCGCCGGGGGCGTCCGCGCCGCGGCGGCTGGTCAGCACGATGTGCTCGGCGCCGTTGCCCGCGAGCCAGCGGGCGACATGGCCGCCGATGGCGCCGGTGCCGCCGGTGATGAGGACGGTGCCGGCGGCCCGCCAGGCGGGGGCCGCCGCCGGCGCGGGGGCCGGTGTCAGGCGCCGTACGGAGGTGCCGGAGGCCCGGATCGCCAGCTGGTCCTCGTCCGTCCGGCCGGCGAGGGCGGCGGCGAGCCGCGTCGCGGCCCTGGCGTCGGGGGCGGGGGGCAGGTCGACGAGGCCGCCCCAGCGGTCCGGGTGCTCCAGGCCGACGGCGAGGCCGAGGCCCCACGTCTGGCTCTGCGCCGGGTGGGTCAGCGGGTCGGAGCGGCCCACGGACACCGCGCCCGTGGTGGCCAGCCACAGCGGCGCGCCGATCCCGGCGTCGCCGAGCGCCTTCACCAGCGCGAGGGTGGCCGAAAGGCCGCTCGGGACGGCGGGCGCCGCCGGGTCGGGCCGCTCGTCGAGCGCCAGCAGGGACAGTACGCCGCTGGGGGCGACGGCCGCGGCGCGCAGCGACTGCGTGGAGCCGTCGACCTCCAGGACGTCGGCGCCGTGGGCGCGCAGCGCCTCGACGGCCGCCGCGCGCCACGGGTGCTCCGCCTCCGAGGGCGAACCGACCACCAGCCACGTGCCGGTGAGGGCGGGCGCGGTGGCGGCGCCGAGCGGGCGCCAGGTGATCCGGTGGCGCCACGCGTCGACGGTGGACCGCTCCTGGCTGCGGCGCCGCCAGTCGGCGAGGCTGGGCAGGACGTCGGTCAGGGGCGCGTCGGCGGGCACGTCCAGGGTCGCGGCCAGGTCGCCGCGCTCCACCGCGGACCAGAACTCCGCGAAGGCGGGGTCGTCGCCCGCGGTCGTACGGGCCGTCTCCTCCAGCCAGAACCGCCTGCGCTGGAAGGGGTAGGTGGGCAGGTCCACATGGCGTGCGGCGGGCACCGTGGCGCGCCAGTCGAAGGGCAGGCCCTCCACGTGGGCCTCGGCGGCGGACAGCAGGAAGCGGTCGAGGTCGCCGTCGGTGCGGCGCAGCGTGCCCACGACGACGGCCTCGGTGTCGGCCGCGTCCAGGGTCTCGCGCACTCCGAAGGTGAGCACGGGGTGCGGGCTGCACTCGACGAACACGCCGACGCCCCGGTCGAGGAGGCCGCGCGTGGCCTCCTCGAAGCGCACGGTGTTCCGCAGGTTCCGGTACCAGTAGCCGGCGTCCACCTCGGCCCCGGTCAGCCACTCCCCGGTGACCGTGGACAGCATGGGCACGCGTGCGGTACGGGGCTCCACCGCGGCCAGCAGGCCCGCGAGTTCCTCCTCGATGTGCTCGACGTGCGGCGAGTGCGACGCGTAGTCCACCGGAATGCGACGGGCCCGTACCTCGTCGGCGGCGCAGGACTCGACCAGCTCGTCCAGCGCGTCGGCGTCGCCCGCCACCACCACCGAGCGGGGGCCGTTGACCGCCGCGACCGAGATCCGGCCGGCCGAGGGCGCGATCCGCTCGCGCGCCTCCTCGGCCGTCACGGCGAGGGACACCATGCCGCCCTGGCCCGAGAGCGCCAGGATCGCCTTGCTGCGCAGCGCGACCACCCTGGCGGCGTCGACGAGGGACAGCGCACCCGCCACGTGCGCGGCGGCGATCTCGCCCTGGCTGTGCCCCACGACCGCGTCCGGCTCCACGCCGTACGAGCGCCACAGCGCGGCGAGGGAGACCATCACCGCCCACAGCGCCGGCTGCACCACGTCGACGCGCTCCAAGGCGGCCGCGTCGGCCAGGACGTCGTACAGCGACCAGTCCACGTACGGGGCGAGCGCGTCGGCACACGCGTCCAGGGAGGCGCGGAAGACCGGCGACGAGCGTGCCAACTCCGTGCCCATGCCCAGCCATTGCGAGCCCTGGCCGGGGAACACGAACGCCACCTTGCCCACGGGCCGGGCGACGCCGATCGCCACGCGGGCGGACTCGGCCCCGTGCGCGACGGCGGCCAGCGCGTCGGCGCCGCCTCCGATCACCACGGCCCGGTGGTCGAACACCGCCCGGGACAGCAGCGTGTCCGCCATGTCGGCAGGCGCCGACACCTCGGCGGCCAGGGCCAGTCGGGCGGCGTGGGCGCGCAGGGCGCCCTCCGTGCGCGCGGAGAACACCAGCGGCAGGGGCGTCGACGCGGCCGGGGTCTCCGGGTGCGCGGGGGTGTCGTCGGGCGCCTGCTCCAGGACGGCGTGGGCGTTGGTGCCGCTGATGCCGAACGAGGACACGGCGGCCCGCCGGGGGCGCGCGACCTGGGGCCACGGCGTGGTCTCGGTGACCAGGGACACCGCGCCCGACGACCAGTCGACGTGCGGTGTGGGCTCGGTGATGTGCAGGCTCCTGGGCAGCACGCCGTGGCGCAGCGCGAGCACCATCTTGATGAGGCCCGCGACGCCGGACGCCGCCTGTGTGTGGCCGATGTTGGACTTCACCGAGCCGAGCAGGAGCGGCCGGTCGGCCGGGTGTTCCTGGCCGTACGTGGCGAGCAGCGCGTCCGCCTCGATCGGGTCGCCCAGGCGCGTGCCGGTGCCGTGCGCCTCGACGGCGTCGACCTCGGCGGCCGGTACACCGGCGTCGGCGAGCGCCTGCCGGATCACCCGGCGCTGCGCGGTGCCGCTGGGGGCGGTGAGGCCGTTGGACGCGCCGTCCTGGTTGATGGCGGTGCCCTTGATCAGGGCGAGGACGGGGTGGCCGTTGCGCCGGGCGTCGGAAAGGCGTTCCAGGAGCACCATCGTGGCGCCCTCGGCGAGTCCGAAGCCGTCCGCGCTCGCCGAGAACGCCTTGCACCGTCCGTCGGGGGCCAGCGCGCGCTGCCTGCTGAACTCCACGAAGAGCCCCTGCGACGGCATGACCGTGACGCCGCCCGCGAGGGCCAGGGGGCACTCGCCGCGCCGCAGCGACTGCACGGCCACGTGCAGGGCGGCCAGCGACGAGGAGCACGCGGTGTCCAGGGTGACGGCGGGGCCCGCGAAGCCGAAGGTGTAGGAGAGCCTGCCGGAGGCGACGCTCGCGGTGTTGCCGGTGAGGAGGTAGCCCTCCAGGTCCGCGGGCGCCTCGTGCAGGCGCGGGCCGTAGTCCATCGTCATGGCGCCCACGAACACGCCGGTACGGCTGCCGCGCACCTCGGCGGGGTCGATGCCGGCCCGCTCCAGCGCCTCCCAGGAGATCTCCAGGAGCAGCCGCTGCTGGGGGTCCATCGCCAGTGCCTCGCGCGGCGAGATGCCGAAGAACTCCGGGTCGAACTGGTCGGCGTCGTGCAGGAACCCGGCCTCACGCTGGTAGTAGCCACCGGCGCGCTCGGCGTCCTCGTCGTAGCGCCCGTCGAGGTCCCAGCCGCGGTCGGTGGGGAACGCGGTGACGCCGTCGCCGCCCTCGGACAGCAGCGCCCACAGGTCCTCGGGGCTGCGCACGCCGCCGGGGAGGCGGCAGCTCATCGCGACGACGGCGATCGGCTCGTCGTCACCGGCCGCCGTGCGGGCCACCAGCTCTGCGTTCTCTGCGTTCTCTGCGTTCTCTGCGTCCTCGGTCGGCGTGCCGAGCAGGACCCGGTCGATGTGTGTGGCGAGCCCCCGGCACGTCGGGTTGTCGAACACCGCCGACACGGGCAACTTCAGGCCGGTGGCCGCGTTGAGCAGGTTGCGCAGGGTCACCGCGCCTGCCGAGTCGAGGCCGAGTTCCAGCAGCGGCGCGTCCATGTCGGCGGTGGGCTCGACCTCGCCGACGACGGCGGCCAGTTGGGCGCGGACCAGGTCGAGCAGGAGTCCCCGGCGGTCGGGGGCGTCCGTGAGCCGGTCGGCGAGCGACGGGGCGGGCTCGGCCGCGGGCTCCGCGTGCAGGGGGTAGCCCGGCAGCGGCACGGCGCGGGCGTCCCGGCCCGCGAACACCGCCTCCCAGTCGGGGAGTACGCCGTGCGTGTGCAGTTCGCCGAGGGCGGCGGCCATCTGGTCGGCGCCGCCCCGCCCCTTGCGCAGCGTGCCGACGGCGACGGCGTCCACGGCGGCGTCCTCGGCGGTCTCCTGCACGGCCTTGGTGAGGACAGGGTGCGGGCTCGGTTCGAGGAACAGGCGGTGTCCTGCGGCCAGTGCGGCGCGCGTGGCGCTCTGGAAGTCGGCGGTGCCGCGCATGTCACGGCACCAGTGGTCCGCGGTGAGGGTGAGCGGGTCGACCCTCCCGCCCGTGGTGGCCGTGTAGATCGGCACGTCCGTCGGGCGGGGGCGGATCGGGGCGAGTCCTGCGCGCACCTGGTCGAGGACGGAGTCGACCTGGCGGCCGTGCGCCGCGATGCGGATGGCGATGCTCCGGGCCCTGACGCCGTCGGCGGCGAGTTCGGCGATGAGCGCCGTGGCCTCGTCCTCGGTGCCGGAGACCAGGACGGACCCCGGAGCGTGCACGGCGGCCAGGTCGAGTCCGTCGTAGCGGGTCAGGCGCTCGCGTACGTCGTCGGCGGAGGCGAGGACGGAGATCATCACACCGCGTTCGAGCAGGTCCGTCTGTGCCTGGCTGAACAGGGCCATGGCCCGCGCGCCGTCCTCCAGGGACAGCGCGCCCGCGACCGTCGCCGCCGGGATCTCGCCGGCGCTCGATCCGATCACGGCGCCGGGCCGCACGCCCCAGAACCGCCACAGCGCGGACAGGGCCACCATCATCGCCCAGAGGGCGGGCTGCCCCACGTCCGGCCGGTCGAGGGACGGTGTGTCCGTCTTGCCGCGCAGTACGTCCATCACGGGCCAGTCCACGTACGGCGTGAGGGCGTCCGCGCAGGCGTGCAGGTGCTCGGCGAACACCGTCGACGCGGCGAGGAGTTCGTCGGCCATGCCCAGCCACTGCGGGCCGTGCCCGGGGAACACGAAGGCGATGCCCTCCGCGGGGTCGCCGGCCGGGGACGGTGGGACGAGACCCGGCAGGGCCGAGCGGCCCTCGCTGAGGGCGAGGAGGTCGTCGGCGAGCCGGGCGCGGTCCCCGCCGATCAGTACGGCGCGCCGGGCGAGCGCGGGCCGGGTGGTGGCGAGGGAGTAGGCGAGGTCGACGACCGGCAGCTCCGGCTCGGCGTCGAGCAGTGCGCGCAGGTCGGCGGCGCGCGTCCGCAGCGCCTCCGGGCTGTGTGCCGACAGGGGGACGGGCACGGCGGGCCCGTCCTGCACGGTACGGCCGGGGCCGGGCCTGCCCGAGCGCAACGCGGCTTCGACCAGGGCGGGGACCGTGTCGGGCCACTCGCCTTCGCTGCCATCGCTGCCTTCGCTGCCCAGCCGGTAGGCGAAGACCGCGTTCCGCGCGCTGTCCTCGCGCCCGAGCACGACGAAGGCTCCGCCGTCCCCGACGAGCGCCACGTCGCAGTCACCGGACCGGAGGGCGGCGAGGGCCTCGGCGAGAGGGGTGTCCGACCGGCGCGAGAGGCCAGAGGGGCCCGAGGAGCCCGAGAGGCCGAGCACCCGCGCCAGCTCGCCGGCGGCGCCCCCGCCCGCTTCGCCCTCGCGCGCTCCGTCGCCGCCGCCCGCTCCGGCGGCTGCCGCGAGGAAGACTCCGACGCCCGTCCGGTCGCCCGCGCCGATGCCCGCGTCCTCACAGGCCGCCCACGCCGACTCCAACTCGCCCGTGCGGTCCACGGCGTCGCCCGCCCGGTCCACGGACTCGCCCGCCCGGTCCACGGACTCGCCCGCCCGGTCCGCGAGTGGCGCCGTCCGGTCCACGGGCAGCGGCACACCGGTCAGCTCGGTCAGTACACCGGGATTCCGCTCTGCCCGCACTGGTGCCACGGGCGCGGCCCCGATGACGACGACATTGCTGGTGCCCACTCGTCGTGATTCGCACATGGCAGTCTCCGCCCCCGTGAGTCGTCCACTAGAACTGAACGCGTGGTTCGTGACCCGAATTGGATCGAGCCTTTCTCAGCCAATACTCCGCAACAACGAGCGCAAGTCAAAACCAGCTCTTCAAAAAATGTCAACCGACGACCATTTTCGGACTGGCGCGCTCGCGCTGTCGTTTACATCGCGCTTACAGCACGTTTACGAGCGGCGCCAGGCCGGGCAATGCCCGCCGGGCGTACGGACTCCCGGAGTTCACTGAGCGGACTTCCCGAATCTGCGCGTTCCTAGACGGCCACCGGTAGATCCGCAGGGCTCACTCCTGCCTCATGGCGCAGGAAGTGTTGCCCCATCGGGCAGAAATCGCGGGAAACCCCGGATGGCCAGAACGGCCACATCAGAGCCATGCGCCGGGCGCTACCGACCGGACAACCGCCCGGTTCTGGCCACGAGGTCGTGTTATCGCGCCACGCCTTAATAAGTCATTACTGTCGTGGAACGTCGGCGGAAAGAGATGCCTCACCCCTTGCGCGAGGGGCGCCACGCCCGGGTACGCGCGGATCTGCCGCCGAGAGGGAGCTGGGCCACGGCGGGCCGACGCGGCTCCGGCGGCCACACCCCGAGAAACTGCATGTCGAAGCGCTGCTGAGCGGCCTCTGACCGCTGGGCGCAGAGCACACTCGGGGCGATGTGGCGAGAGCGCCGCCCTCCCGGGTGATCACTTCACGCCACCGCCGGAGGACTGCCCAGGGCGGCGAGACGGCCGGTCAGGTCACGGCCGCGAGGAGGGAAGAGGGGGCCGGCACGATTAGCGCGCACGATTAGCGCGCACCGGCCGCTCACAGGGGCGCGGAAAGGCATCGCGCACACGCCAATTTCCCCGACCGGAGTCAGGCCAGAGTCGGGCCGGGTTCGGTGCTGGCGATACGTGAGCTGATTTCTTGATGCCGTATTCAGCGCGGCTCGGGCAGAGCCGACCGTCCGAATGGGCCTTCAGGTGACAGTTCAATGCGGCACGCCGCGAAGTACCGGAATTCACAGGGCGGCCACGGGGGTCAAGCCCCTCTTCTCCACACCCCCCGTGCGGACATCGGCCTCGTCGCAGATATCCAGGAAGCCACACCCCGTGAAGCCTGGTCGGATGCGCAGCCACCTCACGCCGGGGCGGGCGGGTGCGTTATCCGTACTCTCAAGCAGGAACCAACCCTAGCCCGATAGGTGCCGCCCGCACCAGACGCTCTTTCTGTGGCCATCGGCGACGAAAACAACATTCCCCCACCCACCCGTCGGGCCCGCGTCCCGGCCAGGAACGCCCGCGCGGATATGCCGCAGCGAACCATCGGGCCCACCGTCACCTGGCGTTACTCTGCGTAATTTTGCGACTGCGATAGTTGCCTGTGGCACATGCCAGTGGCCGGGCGCGGACTTCGAAGAGGAAGCTTCCGTGCCCGTTTGGTCACTCCGGCGCTCCGTTTCCTGCCCGCTTCGGGCCCTTCCACATGCTCTCCGTGGCCCAACTCACATGCCCGGGGCCGCCGGTGCGACACAACCGGCGGCAGCGACACGAGCACCGCCGCCGGGGCCGGGAAGCGGACCGCTCAGCGCGGGTGAACAGCGAACCGATGGCGGCCACCAGGGCAGGCAGGCGGAGGCGACGCCCAACCCCCCGGGGTCTAGGCTCCGTTGACATGCATGTAGTCGCGGTCCTGGCGCTCGACGGGGTGTCGGCGTTCGACCTGTCCATCCCCTGTCAGGTGTTCGCCCTCGCGACCCGCCCCGACGGCTCACCCGTGTACGACGTACGTGTCTGCGCCGACCGGACCGTGACCGCGATGGCGGGGCCTTCGGCTCCGTTCCGGCTCTCCACCCCCTACGACGTGGAGGACGCGCGCGGCGCGGACACCGTGGTCGTCCCCGGGCTGCCCGCGGAGCGCCCCCCGCACCCGCGTGCCGTACGGGTGTTGCGGGACGCCGCGGACCGGGGCGCCCGGATCGCGTCCATCTGCACGGGGGCCTTCGCCCTCGCCCACGCCGGGCTGCTCGCCGGGCGGCGCGCCACCACGCACTGGCGGTTCGCCGACGCCCTGTCCGAGCGGTACCCGGACACCCACGTCGACCCGTCCGTGCTCTACGTCGACGAGGGGCAGGTGCTCACCTCGGCCGGGATCGCCGCCGGCCTCGATCTGTGCCTGCACATGATCCGCCTCGACCACGGTGCGGCCCTCGCCGCCCGCGCGGCGCGGATGCTGGTGATGCCCCCTCAACGTACGGGCGGACAGGCGCAGTTCATCGAGTACCGCACGCCCGAGGGTGACTCGGCGGACCTCGGCCCCACCTTGCAGTGGATGCGGGACAAGCTCGGCGAACCCCTCAGCCTCACCGACATCGCCGCCCACGCCACGATGAGCCGCCGCAGCCTGGCCCGCCACTTCCGCGCCCAGACGGGCACCACGCCCTTGCGCTGGTTGCTCGCCCAGCGCGTGCAGCGCGCCCGCGAGTTGCTGGAGACGACGTCGCTGCCGCTGGCAAGGGTGGCGGAGACCACCGGCTTCGGCTCCCTGGAAGCCCTCCGCCACCACTTCGTCCGGCAGGTCGGCACGACGCCCTCCGCCTACCGGACGTCCTTCCGCGCCTGAGCGTGCTCCACGGAGCGGCTGAGCGCACTCACCGGGGGCAGCAGAGCACGCGCTTGGGAGCGGCAGAGCACGCGCTTCGGTGCAGCAGGGCACGGTCTTCGGAGCGGCTGAGCACGCTCTTCGGAGCCGCTGAGCCGTACGCAACCCTGTGCCGCCCGGCCCGGTGGCCTGGCCGCATCTTGCGCGTCGCAGGCACGCGCACCGGTGCCGCTGCTCGCCGACGGCCGCGAGACTGAAGGCGTTTCCGCGCCCCGGCCCCGGCCGGGAGCGCGCCCTCCCGCCGTCTTCCCGGAGGCCCCTTCATGCCACCCCTGTCCGGAAGCACCCCTTCGCTCCCTGCGGCCGCCGACCGTCCCCCGCGCCGCGTGCGGGTGCACACCGTGCTCTACGACGGCGTCGAGGAGCAGGACTTCGCCGGTCACGTGGAGGTGTTCGGCATCGTCGGCGAGGACCGGCTCACGCAGTCCTTCGTCACCCCGGACGACTCCCGCCGGGTCAGGACGTCCGCGGGGATCGACATCGTCTGCCGGGATCCGTGGTCGCCCCGCGGAGCGGACGTGATCGTCGTGCCCGGGGCGGGGTACGGCGACGGCTCGGCCCTCCAGCGGGAGGTGCGGCGCGGTGTCCTGCCCGCCGCCCTGGCTGCCGCCCGCAGGCACGGGGTGGTGCTCGCGGGGGTGTGCACGGGCACCATGCTGCTCTCCGCCGCCGGGCTCACCGCCGGGCGTCCCTGCACCACCCACCACGTCGCGGTCGACGACCTGCGGAAACAAGGCGGGCGCGTGGTCGCGGGCCGGGTCGTCGACGACGGTGACCTCGTCACCTGCGGAGGTGTCACCTCCGGCATCGACCTGGGGATCTGGCTCGTCGAGCGGTTCTTCGGAGCCGACACGGCCCTCTTCGCCGAGGAAGTACTCGAATACGAACGCCGTGGAGCGGTCCACGTGACGTGACCGACCCGCCCGCGCGCCCGGACACCCACCCCGCGCACACCCCCCAGCCGCCCGCACCCACCCACCCCACGAGACGAGACGAGACGACCCCGTGAACCGACGTACTCTGCTGCGCACCGCGACAGCCCTGGGGGCCACGGGCCTCGCGACCGGCGTCTCCACCGACGCGTCCGCCACGACCAGTTCCTCGTCCCCGGGACGCCGCGGCCCGCTCCGCGTGCACGTCGTCCTGTTCCAGGGCGTGGAGGAACTCGACCTGGCCGCGCCCTACGAGGTGTTCAGCGCCTCCGACCACTTCACCGACCGCGACGTCGAAGTCCACTACGTCACCCTGGACGGCCTGCGCACCGTCAAGGCCGCCTACGGGACCACGCTCCGCGTCGACCGGCGGTGGGCCCCGGACAAGGCGGACCTCCTCGTCGTGCCCGGTGGCGGGTACGCCCGCAAGGAGGCCCCCGGGGTCTGGGCGGAGATCCGGCGCGGCGCCCTGCCCCGCGCCCTGGCCGAGGCGCGGCGCCCGGGCCTTACCATCGCCGGTCTGTGCACCGGCGTGATGATGCTCGCCGCCGCCGACGTCACGCGCGACCGCCCCTGCACGACCCACCACAAGGCGCGCGCCGACCTCGCACGACAGGGAGGCGTACTGAAGAACGCGCGCGTCGTCGACGACGGTGACCTGGTGACCGCCGGAGGTGTCACCTCGGGCCTCGACCTCGCGCTGTGGCTGGTCCGCCGCGAACTGGGCGCCGACGCCGCGCTGGGAGTCGAGCAGATCCTCGAGTACGAGACCCGCGGAACGGTCTGGACGGCCCCCCGGCACACTCCCCTCCCGCAGCGCCCCTGAGCCCCGTGAAGCGGCGGGGTGTCGTGTGAGTAGGGTGCTCGGTGGTGCTGCCGTGACGACGGGATGACGCTCGCCCCACCGGCGGCACCGCTCACACGAACAGGGGGGTGCGGGGGCGCCGCTGTGGAGAGGGATGGATGATGCGCAAGGTCACGGCTGCGATGGCACTGGGCCTGTCCGTCGTGCTGCTGACGGGCTGCGGCGGAGGTGACTCCGACTCCGAGGGCACCAAGGGTTCGACTCCGCACGCGGGCAACAAGACACAGCAGGCGCAGCAGGACGAGGGCAAGGACTCCGCCGCCGGGGCCACCGGTGTCGACGGGATGTGGAAGCCGATCAACAAGAGCCCGATCGCCACCATGAAGATCACCGGGAACACCGTCACCACCACGGGCAAGTTGGCCTGCCCCGGCACCCTCAAGCCCGGCAAGAAGAAGTCGGTCATCACGCTGGACTGCGAGACGAAGGACCCGGAGCGCTCGCGGGGCACCCTGGAGCTGGACAAGGACGGCACGCACCTCTACGTCTCCTGGGACGGCCCCGCCTGGGGCAACATCCTCGACTCGCTCCGCCGGGCCTGAGCAGGCAGTCCGCACCTCACCCGCACGGCCCGGCCGAGGCGGTCCGCACCTCACCCGCACGGCCCCGCCGGGGTGCTCCGGCCTCCCGGAGTACGCAGGATGGTGCATCGGGCCAGGTGGAGAGGTGGAGCACGGCGTGGCGGGACATGCACGGGCAGGGCACGAGTGACGGCCTCGGGCAGGGCCGCACGGCTGCTCGCGCGCCTGGCGCTGCTGGCGGCGGCCGGCACCTTGGTGGTGCTGGTCGTCGCACTGCGTGAGGGCGGCCTCCTGATCCTCGGGGCCGGGCTCCTCGGGCTCGTCGTCTGTGCCGCGGGCGTGTGGTGGCTGCTCGCGCACCGGGGCGCGGTGCGCCTGCTGGGGGCGCTCGTCGCGGTGGCCGCGCCCGTCGCGGTCCTGGTGTACTTCGCGTACGACGGCCTGTGGCTGGCGGCGCTCGTCCTGATGCTGTGCTGGGGCGCCACGCTGCTCTGCGCCCGGGCCGCGCTGCGCCAGTCGGTCGCGCGGCGGACCCGGCGGGCGGTCACCGCGGCGCGGCCGCGGCAGCCGGTGCTCATCATGAACCCGAAGTCCGGCGGCGGAAAGGTCGACGACTTCCAACTGCCGCAGCGGGCCCGGGAGCTGGGCGCCCGCGTGCTCCTGCTCGACCCGGACGCCCCGGCCGATGTCGCGGACCTGGCCCGCCAGGCGGTGGCCGACGGCGCGGACCTGCTCGGCGTCGCGGGCGGCGACGGCACCCAGGCCCTGGTCGCGTCGATCGCCGCCGAGCACGACCTGCCCTTCCTCGTGATCTGCGCGGGCACCCGCAACCACTTCGCCATGGACCTCGGACTCGACCGCTCCGACCCCGCCCGCTGCCTCGACGCCCTCACCGACGGCGAGGAACTGCGCGTCGACCTCGGCGACGTCGCGGGCCGCGCCTTCGTCAACACCGTCTCCTTCGGCGTCTACGCCGACGTCGTACAGCGCCCCGAATACCGCGACGACAAGGCAGGCACGGCCCTGAACCTCATGCCCGACCTGCTGACCGGCGAAGCGGTCCGACGGCTCGACGCGCGGGCCGACACCACCGCGCTCACCTCCCAGCAGGCGCTCCTGGTCAGCAACAACCCCTACGGCTCCCCCGACGACCTCGGCGCCAGCGGCCGCCGCCCCCGGCTCGACAGCGGTGAACTGGGGGTGCTCGGCATCCGCGTGGAAGGCGCGGCCCAGGCCGCGGACCTGGCCGTGCGCGGAGCACAGTCCACCGGCCTGACCGTCCTGACGGCGCGCCGGGTCGAGGTGACCTGCGACGCGGACGAGATCCCCGTGGCGGTCGACGGCGAGGCCCTGCGGATGCCCACACCCGTCGTCTGCACGCTGCGCCCGGGCGCCCTGCGGGTCCTGGTGCCCCGCGACCGCCCCGGCAGCGTGCCTCCCGCACCGCCCGTGAACTGGCGGCGCGTCATCGACCTCGCCCTCAGCCGACCCGGACGAGCCCCGGAAGGGGGGACCCGTGACTGACCAGAGCCCCGAGCCGGCCGCCGGCTCGACCCACCACGCCGAAGCCTCGGCAGCCCTGTCGGCCGCGTCAGCCGTCCTCACCGATCTCCGCGCGGTCGACGGCGCGCTGTACGCCGCCGTGGCCGCGACGCCCACGCCCACCCTGGACCGGGCCCTGCGACGCCTCTCGCACGCGGCCGACCACTCGAAGATCTCCCTCGCCGTCGCGGCCGGCCTCGCCCTCGTGCCGGGGCGCCCCCGGCACGCGGCCCTGGTCGGCGTCGGAGCGGTCGCGCTGGCCTCGGTGACGGCGAACCTGTTCGGCAAACGCATGGTCCGCCGCCGACGGCCCGACCGTGAGCAGGCCCGCGTCGTCGTGGACCGGCACGTGCCGATGCCGGAGTCGGCGTCCTTCCCCTCCGGCCACACGGCCTCGGCCACTGCCTTCGCCACCGCCGTGGGCGTCGTGCTCCCGGTGGCGGCGGTCCCGCTCGGGGCCCTCGCGGTCGCCGTCGGCTACTCCCGCGTCCACACCGGCGTGCACTACCCGGGCGACGTCGCGGCGGGCGCCGTCCTCGGCTTCGCCGCCGCGGCCACGTCCCTGACCGCCCTGCGCGCCCCGCTGCGCCGCCTCACGATCTGAACCCTCCCTGGCGCCCGGGGCCGCCTGCTAGAATGATCCAGTTCGCCTTCGGCGCCCCAACGGGTGCGTCCGGAGGCTTTTTTCATGCCTTCAGACACCTCGGCGTCCAGTACGCCCGCCACCACCAGTTACCGAAACCTGCTCCGCAACCGCGAGTTCACCGGCCTGTACGCGAGCCTCACCCTGGAGGTCGCCGCGAGCACCCTGTCGGGCTTCGCGCTCGGCACGCTGGTCGACCAGCGGACCGGCTCCCCGTTCCTGACAGCCGTGAGCATGTACGGCGCCACCTTCGCCACGGTGCTAGGCGCGTTGACGCTGATGTCGGTCGCGGACGGGAGCCGCCCCCGCCGGACCCTCGTCACGCTCCAGTGCGTCTCGCTCATAGGCGTCGCCGCACAGGCGGTACCGGGGCTGCCGCTGGCCGCCCGGTTCGGCCTGCTCCTCGTCCTGGGGTTCTTCCAGTCCCTGGGAACCGGCACGCGGATGGGCCTGCTCGCCGAGGCGGTGCCGACCTCCTCGTACGCCCTGGCCCGGTCGCTGATGAACATCACCACGGGCGGCATGGCCGTCCTCGGCTACGCCGTCGGCGCCGTACTCCTGCGGTACGTGAGCCCGCAAGAGGTCTTCGCCGCCGCGACGACCCTGATCGGAGGGGCGGCGGCCGTGGTGGCGATGACCGTCCGGGAGCGCTCGATCCGGCTGGCCCCCCGGCCCGGCCTGCGCCGGACCTGGACCACGAACGTCGCGCTCTTCTCCCACCCCGGCCGGCGCGCGCTGCTGCTGAACCTGTGGGTGCCCAACGGTCTGATCGCCGGCTGCGAGGCGCTGTTCATCTCCTACGCCCCCAAGCACGCGGGCACCTTCCTGGCCGCGGGCTCGGCGGGCATGCTCCTCGGTGACCTCACCGTCGGCCGGCTCCTCACCGCCGACCAGCGACGCCGCTGCGCCTTCGCCCTGCGCCTGCTGCTCGCGCTCCCCTACCTGCTGTTCGCCGTGCACCCGCCCGTGCCGGCGGCGACAGCCGCGGTGTTCATCGCCAGTGCCGGCTTCGCCGCCACCCTGCCGCTCCAGGAACAGCTCCTCGCGCTGACTTCCGACCCGGTCCGCGGCCAGGTGCAGGGAGTCGAGTCCGCCGGCCGCATGACATGGCAGGGCATCGGGGCGGCGATCGCCGGTGGTCTGGCGCAGCACTCCACGCCCCAGACGGCGATCACGGTCGCGGCGGCCCTCTCCGTCGCCGTCACCGTTGTCTCCCGTCCCTTCGTGGCGCGCGCCCGAACCGTCCGCGTGGAGACGACCGACAAAACCTGCTGATCGCTCACCGGCGGCAACCGCCCACGCGAACGACATCGCGCGAGGTCGACGGGGAGCGCCCCGGTCACTCCCCCGTGTGCGCTCGCGAGGCACCGCCCGCGGTGCTCTTCCCGGGCAGGCCCGAGCGGGCCGCAGCCGCGTGCAGGGAGCGCAGGGCCAGCACGAGGACGCCGATGTCGTCCAGGTAGATGGGGTCCGGGAGGAGGTCCACCGGCGAGATCACGTAGATCAGAGCACCCCAGAAGGCCAGCTTGTTCTCCACGGGAATGCCCGCTTCGCGCAGCAGGCGCCGGGCCCGCACGAGCCGTACGAGCAGCACGAGCGCGGCGACCGCAGCCGCCACGAGTACCACCGCCACGATCACGAGCAGCACCACCGGCCAGTGATCCGTCATGGTTTGCCTCCGGCTGTGCGGCCCGGGCCTCGCGTGGCGCGGGGCCGTCTGTTGCGCGACGGGTACCCCGGCGGCCCGCGACCCACGCAAGGGGGCGGGTTCCCTCACCCGACAGGCGGTGCGACCGT
The DNA here is from genome assembly GCF_056431945.1 of Streptomyces sp. NPDC045778. Classification (NCBI taxonomy): domain Bacteria; kingdom Bacillati; phylum Actinomycetota; class Actinomycetes; order Kitasatosporales; family Streptomycetaceae; genus Streptomyces; species Streptomyces sp. NPDC045778. The sequence continues at coordinate 300,528 of NZ_JBWKJZ010000003.1, read as the reverse complement.
CAGGCAGCCTCGCGCAGGGCCGACTGGCGTCAGCACCCGCTGACGAACCACCGGGCACCGAGGGGCCGGTCGCCTCCCGGTGCCCGGGGGCGCGCGTCTGACGCCGCATAGGATCCGATCACCAGACGCGGCCTGCTTCAGCGCCGTGCCGACTTCGTCCCTGGAGGCGACATGAGCAGCGCTCTTCTCGTGATGGACGTCCAACGGGCCATCGTGGACATCGCCGACGACGGCTCCGGATACCTGCCGCGCGTACGCAAGGCGATCGACGGGGCCCGGGCGGCGGACATACCCGTGATCTACGTAGTCATCGCGCTGCGCCCCGGGTTCCCGGAAGTCGGCACCCGCAACAAGGCCCTGGCGTCCATCGCGCGAGCAGGCCTCTACGTCGAGGGCTCCCCCGGCACCGAGATCCACCCCGACATCGCGCCCCGGCCGGGGGACGTGGTGGTCACCAAGAGGCGGGCGAGCGCGTTCTCGGGCAGCGATCTCGACGTGGTGCTGCGGGCTCGCGGCATCGACAACCTCGTCCTCACCGGCATCGCCACCAGCGCGGTCGTCCTTTCCACGCTGTGTCAGGCCAATGACCTGGACTTCGGCCTCACCGTCCTGTCCGACGCCTGTCTGGACACCGACCCGCAGTTGCACCAGGTCCTCATCGACCGGCTGTTCCCGCAGTGGGCCGACGTGGTCACCGTCGACGACTGGGTCAAGGCGAGCGGGCCTCAGTAGCGCCCCTCGCGGAGGCCGGCCACGAGGCACTACGCGCCGCCCCGCGAGCGCGGCTCCTCCATGCGCGCCAGCCACGTGGTGAGCAGCTCTTCGAGTGAGGCGGCCTCCGCGGGGGTCAGGAGGCTCAGCAACTGGCGCTCGTTGCGCATGTGGTCGGTGAACGCCTCGTCGATCAGCTCGCGTCCGGGCTTGGTGAGGGCGACGATCCGGCCGCGCTGGTCGTCGGCGGAGCGGCGCCGGGTGACCAGTCCGGCCCGCTCCAGGCGGTCGATCCGCTTCGTCATCGCCCCAGTCGTCACCATGGTGTGCGCGGCCAGCTCGCCGGGCGCCCGCTCGTACGGGGCGCCGGCGCGGCGCAGGGCGCAGAGCACGTCGAACTCCCCCTCGCCGAGGCCGTAGTGCCCGTAGACGAGGCAGAGCTGCTCGGTGAGCTGCTCGGCCAGGCGGTGCAGGCGGCCGATCACCCCCTGCGGGGAGACGTCCACGTCGGGCCGCTCGCGGCGCCAGTCGACCTGAATGCGGGCCACGCGATCCAGTGACCGCCGGTCTTCCACGCCCACCACTTCCACCTCTTCCACGCACGCCTCCTGACCTGCGCACCCATATTAGCTTCCCGGGAAGCTATATTGCCTTCCATGGAAGCTAATGCACGATGGGTAGCGCTGACCGCGGTCGCCCCGGTGGCCTGGGGGACCAACTACTTCGTCACGCACGAGTACCTCCCCGCGGACCGCCCGCTGTCCGGAGCCGCCCTGCGCGCGCTGCCCGCGGGGCTCCTGCTGCTCGCCCTGTGCCGGCAGCGGCCGCGCGGCGCGTGGTGGTGGCGGTCCGCGGTGCTCGGGCTGCTGAACGTGAGCGTGTTCTTCGTGCTCGTCTACATCGCCTCGCAGCTCCTGCCGACGAGCGTCGCCGCCACGGTCATGGCGGTGTCCCCGCTGACGATGATGCTGATCGCCTGGCTCCTGGTGGCCGAACGCCCCAGCGTCACGCACCTGTCGGGCGCGGCGGTCGGACTCGCCGGGGTGTGCCTCATGGTGCTCACGGGGGTGGAGGGGGTGAGCGTGCCGGGTGTCCTCGCCTCGGCCGCGGCCATGCTGATGTCGTCCTTCGGCTACGTCCTGGCCAAACGCTGGAGCGGGGACGCCGACGTCCTCGCCTCGACCGCGTGGCAGCTCACCGCGGGGGGCTTGTATCTGCTCCCGGCCGCCGCCGTCGTGGAGGGGCCGCCCGCCGCGCCCTCCCTGTCGGAGGTCCTCGCGTTCGTGTACGTCGCGCTGGCCGGCACCGCCGTGGCCTTCGCGGCCTGGTTCGCGGGGCTGCGTCATCTGCCCGCGGGGACAGTGGGCCTGATCGGGCTGCTCAACCCGTTCGCGGGCGTGCTGCTCGGCACGGCGGTCGCCGCGGAGGTGCTGACCGTGCAGCAACTGTGCGGCCTCGCCCTGGTGTTGGCGGGGGTCGTCCTCGGCCGCCCCGCAGGCGCGCGCCGCCCCGAGGAGACCCCTGTCTCCGGCGGGGACCCCGCGCGAGAAGCCTCTGCCTGCGGCCCCCGGTGAGGTCCCTTCCAGCCCGGCGCCCCCGAGGCGCGCCAGCGACCCGGGCAGGAGACCCCGCCGGGTGACCAGCGTGGAGGCGCCGGCGCGAGGCCGGCGCCAGAGCAAGGTCAGGCGCGTCGCTGGGCGGCGGCCCGGCGCTGCCGCTTGCCGAGCGGCGCCTGGGAGAGGTCCTCGGCCTGGGCGCGGAGGTTCTTGTAGCCGTAGCCGCGCTGCGTCAGCCATGCCTTCGCCGTCTCCTCGGCGTGCTCGGTGGCCTCCAGGATGTCCTCCTCTTCCTCCCCCTCGGCCTGGAAGCGGAAGGTGAAGGCGGGCCGCGCGGCGATGTCGTAGCTGAGGTGCCCCTCGGGCGTGAAGGCGGCGCGCAGCATGTCGTGCTCGGCGGCCCGGGCCAGGAGTTCGGCCCGCTGGTCGGGGTCAAGCCCGTCGAAGACACCGCGCACAGTGATGCGGAAGGTACGAGTACTCATCCGGCGACCTTAACCAGCGGGAGCGTACCGGCTCCACCGCGTTACGCGGTGCCCCGGCCGTCACGCCTCGCCCGGCTCCCGCGCCTCCATGCGGCGCCGCACCTGGTCCTCCTGGGCCAGGCGCCGCAGCAGTTCGAGTACGGGACCGGAGAGGGCGAGGACGATCACCGCCTGCTCGGCCAGGGCGGGTGAGTCGTCGAAGTCGGCCGCGCGTTCGAGGTCGAGGCGGGCGATCGACCGGGCCAGCTCCCCATAGGCGGCGAGCCGGTCCAGGCGGTAGTTGGCGTCGAGCCGCCGCAGCTCCCGCAGGACCGTCGTCAGGCCCTGGACGTGCGGGGAGTCGTCGGGGACCTGCCAGTCCATGGCCGCGATCAGGTCCGCGGCGTCCGCCTCGGCCGCCGCTTCGGCCGCCGCCTCCAGCCGCTCGTCCCCGGCCGGGGCCTGGGCGACGGGCACCGGAAGGGCGTAGCTGATCGCCTTCAGCGTGCCGTCGGTGCTGTCGGCCTGGTCGACCGCCGCGAGGACGTCCCCGGTGGCGGCGATGGACAGGCCGCCCAGCGTCGTCAGGGCCTTGATCAGGCGAAGGCGCTGGACATGCTCCTCGCCGTACTCGGCCAGGGTCGCGGCCGTCGCGCGGCCCGCGGGCAGCAGCCCCTGGCGCCGGAAGTACTTGATGCTGGCGACCGGTACGCCGGTCCGCTGGCTTAGCTCGGAGATTTTCACGCGGCTTCCTCGACGACGGGGGACGCGTCCCGGCACCCCCTCACGGCAATTGGACACCACCAACTCGATACTGTCACTATCTAACGCTGGATACCTCAAGTATCTAGTTACGTAGCGTCATCGCACTGGAGCGTCCATGCCTTCCCCTCAGCCCTCGTCCGCGCTCCGCAGCCCCCGGCTGTGGATCGGGACGGGCATCATCGTCGCGGTGGTCTCCACCTTGTTCGCCCTGCTGTATGTGGGCGGCAACGTGAACCCCAAGGGCAACCTGCGCGACCTGCCCGTCGCGCTGGTCAACAACGACCGCGGCGCGGGCGAGGGTGACCGGCACGTCAACATCGGCGACCAGGTCGTCTCCGGCATCAAGAAGGCCGCCGCGGACAACGACAGCTTCGACTGGCAGGTCCTCAGCCAGGCCGAGGCCGACAAGCGCCTCGGCCAGGGCAAGGTGTACGGCGCCCTCGTCGTGCCGAAGGACTTCACCGCGACGGTCAGCGGGCTCACCGGCGCCCAGCAGAAGAACCCCGCCGCGCCGACCCTGAAGGTCCTCACCAACCAGGCGGCCGGCAGCTTCGGCTCGTCCATGGCCAGCCAGGCCACGCAGAAGGCCGCCCACGCCGCGTCCGCGCAGCTCGGCAAGGAACTCCTCAGCCGGGCGGGCCAGCAGAAGGCCCCGCTCGCCCCCGCCGCCCGGCTGATGCTCACCGACCCGGTGACCGTGCAGGTCGCCGACGGCCACCCGCTGGACACCCACAGCGCGATGGGCCTGAGCGCCTTCTACTACGCCCTGGTCCTGCTCGTCTCCGGCATGCTCGCCGCCAACGTCATCCACTCCCAGGTCGACACCGCGCTCGGCTATCTGCACTCCGACTTCGGCCCGTTCCGCCAGCGCAACCCGCTGCGCCGGACCAGCCGGGTGCGCACCCTCGCCGTCAACTCCGTCCTGATGCTCGGCCTCTCCGTGGTCATGGGCTCCCTCGTCGAGCTGGCCACGGTCGGCGTCCTCGGCATGGACGCGTCCCACCTCGGCCTGCTCTGGCTCTACTCCGTGGGCACCATCGCCGTCGTCGGGCTCAGCGCCCTGGGCCTGCTCGCCGTCTTCGGCACCCCCGGCATGCTGCTCTCGACCATCGTCTTCGTCGCCATGGCCGTCCCCTCCTCCGGCGCCACGGTGCCGCTGGAGGCGCTGCCCGGGTTCTTCCGCGCGCTCGCCGAGTTCGAGCCGCTGCGCCAGCTCACCGGCGGCCTGCGCTCCCTGCTGTACTTCGACGCCCAGGGCGACGCCGGACTGACCCGCGCCTGGCTGTCCATGGGCATCGCCCTGGTCGTCTCCCTGCTGTTCGGCTTCGGCATGACCCGCCTGTACGACCGCAAGGGCCTGCACCGCGTGCCCGCCGTGCCGGCCGGGGCCACCGAGGCCACGCCGGAGCCCGCGTCGGTCTGACGCGAACCCCCGGGCGGACCTCTCCAGCGGCCGGGCCGGAACGGTGCACACCGTTCCGGCCCGGCCGTCGTCATGCCCGGGGCCCCCCGACCTCCAGGCACGGCCAGTCCGCGAGGTCCCGTAGCAACTGCCGGTCGTGCGTGGCGACGACGACGGCCGCGCTCGTGCCGCGGATGGCCTCGGTCACCTCGTCGACCAGGGCCGACGACAGGTGGTTGGTCGGCTCGTCCAGCAGGAGCAGGCCGGGCCGCCCGGCAAGGGCGAGGGCCAGGTCGAGGCGCCGCCGCTGCCCCTGCGACATCCGCCCGACCGGGGTGCGCAGCGCCTCGGAGTCCAGCAGGCCGAGCGCGCCGAGCGGTACCGCGTCCGCGTCGCGGAGCGCCCCGCTCGCCACCAGGCGCCCCACATGGCGGGCGTGCGCCTCGCGGGCGGTGAGCGCGGGGTCCTGCCCGGCGGTCTCCTGAGTGACCCGGACGACCCGCGCGCCCCGCGCCGTCCGGACGTACCCCTCGGTGGGCGCGAGCGCACCGGCGAGCACGGCGAGGAGCGTGGACTTCCCCGCGCCGTTCGGCCCGGTGACGAGAAGCCGGTCGCCGCCGTCGACGCTGAGGTCGACCGGCCCCGCGAGGCGCCCGTCGACCGCGACGCCGTGCGCGCGCAGCTGCGGCGCTCCCCGCCGGACGCCCGGGTCCGGCCAGCGCAGCGCCGCCGGGGGCTCCGGCACGTCGACCCGGTGCGCCTCCAGGGCGTCCTGCTGCCGCTTGAAGGCCTGGACGACGCCCGGCGCGCGGGACTGGCGCTGGTGCTTGCCGGTGCCCTTCTCCGGCCGCCAGCCGGTGGAGAGCCGGTCGCGGGCCTGCGCCACCGCGTCCTTCAGGCGCCGGTGCTCGGCCTGCTGCTCCTCGTGGTCCTGCTCCCAGCGCTCGCGCTCACGGCGCCGGGCGTCCTGCCAGGCGTCGTAGCCACCCGCGTACAGGCGCGGTCTCCCGTCGCGGGCCGGATCGAGGTCCAGGAAGCGGTCCGCGACGTCGCGCAGCAGCGCACGGTCGTGGCTGACGACGGCGAGGCCGCCGCCGTGCGCGCGCAGCCTGCGCGTCAGGAAGTCCAGGCCTTCGGCGTCGAGGTGGTTGGTCGGCTCGTCGAGCAGCAGGACGTCGTGGTGCGCGCCGAGCAGGCAGGCGAGGCGGACCCGGTAGCGCTGCCCGACCGAGAGGGTCGCCAGGGGCCGCGCGCGGTCGGCGCAGGCACCGAGGGCCTCCAGGGCGATGTCGACGCGGCGTTCGGCGTCCCAGGCGTCGAGCCGGGTGGCGGCGTCGAGCGCGGCGGCGTAGCGGTCGTCGGCGCCGGGGTCGCCCGCGGCCAGGGCCGCGGTCGCCGCGTCCAGGGCGGCGAGGGCCGCGAGCGAGGCGGCGAGGGCCTCGGAGGTCAGGGTGCCCACGGTCGCGCCGTCCGCCACGGCCAGCTCCTGGCGGGCCAGGCCGATCGTGCCGGCCCGGTGCACGGTGCCCTCGTCGGGCGTGATCAGTCCGGCGAGGGCGTGGAGCAGCGTGGTCTTGCCGCGGCCGTTCTCGCCGACGACGGCGATCCGCGCCCGGGCGGAGACCGTGACCGATACGTCGTTCAGGACGCGCCGGGATCCTCGGGTGACCGTGACGCGGTCGGCGCGGACGTGGGCGCTGTCGCCCGCCTGGAGGGGCAGGGACAGGGCTTCGGGGGTGGGCGTGAGGTTCAAGGGGTGCTCCGCAGCTCGCAGGGGAGCCGGGCAGCGGAAGGTGGCCGCCCGGCGGGAACCGGGACGGCGAGCGCGGATTCAGCAGGAAGGGGGCGCCGCCGTCAGCGGGCGGAGCGGACCTTCTGCGACCAGATGCCTCGTGCCATGTAGATCATCGTAACAATGGCGGCGCCGCCGCTCATCCGAATTTCCGCCGCCCCTCCGACTGTGGTGTTTCCGGCCCACCGCACTGCACCCTGGTCGCCGGATCGCCGCACCGGGGCGGCGGCCGGGCGGAGAGGCAGGGGCATGGGGCAGGCATTCGGTTCCTACCAGAACGAGATCTACCTCAACGGGCTCGGCGGGGTCGTGCCGGACTTCCCGATGGGCTTCGCGGAGTGGGAGGCCAGGGCCGAGGCCGCGCTGCCGCCTTCGGTGTGGTCGTACGTCGCGGGCGGCGCGGGGGACGAACGCACGCAGCGCGTCAACGTCACCGCGTTCGAGCACTGGGGGCTCGTCCCGCGCATGTTCGTCGGCGCCGCCGAGCGTGACCTGTCCGTGGAGCTGTTCGGCTTGACCCTGCCCTCCCCCGTGCTCATGGCGCCCATCGGCGTGATCGGCCTGTGCGCGCAGGACGGGCACGGGGACCTGGCCACCGCCCGGGCCTCGGCCCGTACCGGCGTGCCGATGATCGCCTCCACGCTGTCCGTCGACCCGATGGAGGACGTCGCCGCCGAACTCGGCGGCACTCCCGGGTTCTTCCAGCTCTACACCCCCACCGACCGCGACCTGGCGGAGAGCCTCGTACGCCGTGCGGAGGCGGCCGAATTCAAGGGCATCGTGGTCACGCTCGACACCTGGGTCACCGGCTGGCGCCCACGCGACCTGAGTGGCGGCAACTTCCCCCAGCTGCGCGGCCACTGCCTCGCCAACTACTTCTCGGACCCGGTCTTCCGCGCCCAGCTCGACCGCACGCCCGAGGAGGCACCGCAGGACGCCGTCCTCAACTGGGTACGCGTCTTCGGCAATCCGCTCACCTGGGCGGATCTGCCCTGGCTGCGCTCGCTGACCGAGCTGCCGCTGATCCTCAAGGGCCTCCACCACCCCGACGACGTGCGCCGGGCCAAGGACGGCGGCGCCGACGCCGTCTACTGCTCCAACCACGGGGGCCGGCAGGCCAACGGCGGGCTGCCCGCCCTCGACGCGCTGCCCGGCGTGGTGGCGGCGGCCGACGGGCTTCCGGTGCTCTTCGACTCCGGCGTCCGCAGCGGCGCGGACGTGGTGAAGGCACTCGCCCTGGGAGCCACCGCCGTCGCCGTCGGCCGCCCCTACGCCTACGGGCTCGCCCTCGGCGGCACGGACGGCGTCGTCCACGTGCTCCGCTCACTGCTCGCCGAGACCGACCTGATCATGGCCGTCGACGGCTATCCCACGCTCGGCGACCTGACGCCGGAAGCACTGCGGCGCGTGGTCTGACGTCGTGGCGTGTCGAGCCGGGGAAGCGGGGTACTGGGATTCTCACGCCGCCTCGATGCCGAAACCGCGCGGTCGCGTCGAGCGAGGTGGATTCACGTCCGGCGGTCCCTGCCGCCGGACGCCTTCGCTGACGACCCAGCCGGTACAGCGTCCCGAACCAGCCGGTACGACATGGCGGAAACGGGCGCATACTGGTAGATATCTGGACATGGGAGGACCCAATGATCGCGATCGGGCTTGTCCTGCTCATCATCGGCCTGGTGGCCGGAATCTCCATCCTCTGGACGATCGGCGTCATCCTCGTCGCCGTCGGTGCCGTCCTGTGGGTGCTCGGCGCCGTCGGGCACGCGGTGGGCGGCCGGCGGCACTACTGGTAGGGCGCCTGACGGCCACGGCCGCCGCGCGCTCCCCCGAGCCGCGGCGGCGCCCGCACCAGCCCTGAGAGGGAGTCGCCATGCCACGCCCCGCGATGGTCGACGAGTCGTACTGGCTGACCACCACGCCCGCAACGCGCTATCCGACCCCCGACGCGGACCTGACGGCGGACGTCGCGGTCGTCGGCGGCGGCATCGCCGGCCTCTGCACGGCGTGGGAGCTGACCCGCGCTGGCCTCGACGTCGTCGTCCTGGAGGCGGACCGGATCGCCGCGGGCGTGAGCGGCTACACGACGGCCAAGCTCAGCGCCGCCCACGGGCTCATCTACGCGCGCCTGGAGGCCGAGCACGGCGCCGACGGCGCCCGCCGCTACGCGCTCTCCCAGCAGGACGCCGTCGAGCGGGTCGCGGACCTGTGCGCGGACCTCGGCATCGACGCGGACCTGGAGCGCGCCCCCGCCTTCACCTACCTCCAGGACCCCGAGCGCGTCACTGAACTCCAGGAGGAGGCCGCGGCGGCGCGGCGGGCCGGGCTCGACGCCTCCTTCGTCTCCGACACCGAGCTGTCCTTCGACGTCGCGGGCGCGGTGCGCGTGGACGGCCAGCTCCAGTTCCATCCGCGGAAGTTCCTGCTCGCCCTGGCCGAGCGCCTCACCGCGGCCGGGGGCCGCGTCTTCGAGCGCGCCCGGGTCACCGAGCTGCACGACGGCCACCGCTGCCGCCTGACGACCGAGGCCGGGGTCACCGTGGAGGCCCGCGACGTGGTCATCGCCACGCACTACCCCGTCTTCGACCGCACCCTGCTCTTCACCCGGCTCACCACCCACAGGGAACTGGTGCTCGCGGCGCCCGTGCCCTCGGCCGCGGCCCCCACGGGCATGTACCTCACACCGGAAGGCGGGACCCGTTCGGTGCGCAGCGCGCCCTACGACGACGAGCGGCGCCTCGTCATCGTCACGGGCGAGTCCTTCACACCGGGCACGGCCGACGTGCGCGAGCGCTTCGCCCGCCTCGACGCCTGGGCCCGCGCCCACGTCCCGCACTTCGCCGAGGCCGACAGCGGCTACCGCTGGGCCGCGCAGGACAACGACTCCCTGGACCACCTGCCGTACGTCGGCCACGCCCACCCCGGCACCCAGCACGTCTACGTGGCCACCGGCTTCGGCGGCTGGGGCATGAGCAACGGCGTCATGGCGGGCCGGCTGCTCGCGGCCCACATCACCGGCGGGCCGCGGCCCGACTGGACCGAGCTGTACGACCCGCGCCGCCTTCCGCCGATCCGCGAGGCGGGCCAATTCGCCGCCCATCAGGCGGCCGTGGCCAAGCACTTCGTCGGCGACCGGCTGCACACCGGTCACGTCGACTCCGTCACCGACATCCCGCCCGGCAGCGGAGCCGTCGTACGCCTGGACGGCCGGCGCTGCGCCGTCTACCGCGCCGAGGACGGGCAGGTCAGCGCGGTCTCGGCCCGCTGCACCCACCTCGGCTGCCTGGTGCACTTCAACAACGCCGAACAGGCCTGGGAATGCCCCTGCCACGGCTCCCGCTTCGCCACGGACGGCTCCGTCCTGCACGGGCCCGCCACCCGGCCCCTCGAACGGCGCGAGACCCCGGACCCGCCCGCTTGACGCTCCCCGACAGCTCGCACGCCACCCCCGCGAAAGGTTGTACGCGGCGCACGTGGCGATCACCACGGTGATGAAGACGCGGTGAAGACCGTAAGGTCACCTCGTTCACATCTGTCGCCGGGAGGCACGCGCGTCCCGGCACCACACGTGGGGGATCAGTCATGCAACACCGCACTCGCATCGCCGTGTTCGGCTCCGTGCTCGCCGCGGCCGCCGTGGGCTTCGCCGCCCCCGGGGCCCAGGCCGCCGCGCCCGAGGGCATCACGATCACGAAGGTCACGGTGAACGACGGCAAGCCGGTCGTCCTCGGCACCACCGCGGGCAAGACCTTCAAGGTCTCGGTGACGGCGGACACCGACTCCGCGATCACCGAGTCCGACATCACCCTGTTCGGCCCGGACTCGAACCTGGCGCAGCCGCAGACCACCCCCAAGTGCACCTCCGAGGGTACGAAGGCGACCTGCACGGGGACGTTCACGATCGACCCCGACGTCGACTTCTACGACAACAAGCCCGCGGGCACGTGGTACGTCAACCCCCTGCTGGTCTCCGACACCGACAGCATCTACGCGGAGAAGGCCGGCAAGTTCAAGCTCCAGCGTGAGTCGAAGCTGACCGTCAACGCCTCGCCCGAGCCGATCAAGAAGGGCAAGACGCTGACCGTCACCGGCGCCCTGACCCGTGCCAACTGGGAGACCCACAAGTACGCCGGCTACACCGGCCAGTCGGTGACCCTGGAGTACAAGAAGAAGGGCGCCACCGCCTACACCGCGGTGAAGACCGTCAAGTCCGACAACAAGGGCAACCTGAAGACCACGGTCAAGGCCTCGGCCGACGGCTACTACCGCTACAACTTCGCGGGCACCTCCACCGCCGGCGCGGTCGCGGCCGCCGGTGACTACGTCGACGTGCGTTGATCACTTCGCCGTAGTCGCCGTGCCCCGGGCACAAGGTGAGCGGCGGGCGCGCGGGGCACACCGCGCGCCCGCCGCGCCGTTTCACAGGACCGGCCGCTCCTGAGCCCATGGAGCGGCCGATTCCAGTTGTCCGGCGAGGGCGAGCAGCAGCCCCTCGCTGCCGAGCGGCCCGCCGAACTGCACCCCCAGGGGCAGGCCTTCGGGCGTGCGGTAGAGAGGGACCGACATGGCGGGGCGGCCCGTGATGTTGGCGAGCTGCGTGAAGGGGTTGGGCGCGAGGTTCCGCACGACGGCCTGCTTCCACAGCGTGGTCCTGCTGAGCCGGCCCGCCACACCCGCCTTGAGCAGGGCCTTGCCGACCTGCCGGGTCAGCCAGGGCGTGTCGAGTTCGCCGATCCTCACCGGCGGCCGGGCGAGCGTCGGCGTGAGCAGCACGTCGTACGTCTCGTGGAACACGGTCAGTTGACGGGCGTAGGTGTTCCAGCGGGCGTGCCGCACGGAGTGCTCGACGGCGCCGACCGCGCGGCCCGCGGCGGCGATGAGGTGGGTGTCGAGTTCGAACCGGTCGTCGCCCGCGCCGGTCCTGTGCTTCAGCTCCGCAAGGGCCGCGGCGTTCTCCACCGCGTACATGGTCATGAAGTCGTCGGCCATGCGCAGACCGTCGACGGCGGGCTCCGCCTCCTCCACCTCGTGGCCGAGGCCGGTCAGGAGCTTGACCGCCACCTCGACGGCTTCGACCGCCTCGCGCGCCACCGGGGTGCCGATCGGCGAGCGGGTGCTCACGCCGACGCGCAGCTTCGGCGGGGTGCGCCGGGCCAGTTCGGCGTACGACTCCTCGGGGCGGGCCGCGAGATAGGGGCCGCCCGGGTCGGGGCGGGCGGTGAGGACGTCGAGCAGGGCCGCGCTGTCACGCACCGTGCGCGAGATCACGCCGTCGCTCGCCGCGCCCGCGAGCAGCTCCCCGTACGCGGGGCCCGCGGGCACCAGGCCACGCCCCGGCTTGAGGCCGAAGAGGCCGCAGCACGCGGCGGGTATGCGGATCGAGCCGCCGCCGTCGTTGGCGCCCGCGGCCGGGACGATGCCCGCGGCGACGGCGGCCGCGGAGCCGCCGGAGGAGCCGCCGGGGGTGTGGCCGAGGTTCCAGGGGTTGCGGGTCGGCCCGTTGGCCTCGGGCTCGGTGATGCTCTTGATGCCGAACTCCGGGGTGTTCGTCTGCCCGAAGACGACGAGTCCGGCGTCCAGCCACCGCCGCACGGTCTCGCTGTGGCGCGCCGCGACGAGCCCCTGGGCCGCGCGGGAGCCGCGCCCCGTCGGCCGCCCCGCGTAGTCCTGCATCAAGTCCTTGACCAGGAAGGGGACTCCGGCGAAGGGCCCGGCGAGGTCTCCCGCGGCACGCTCGCGCGCGACACCCGGCATCGGGCGCACGATGGCGTTGATCTTCCCGTTGACGGCCTCGGCGCGCGCCAGGGCCGCTTCGAGCAGCTCGCCCGGTGACGCCTCACCCCGCGCCACCAACTCGGCAAGCCCGACCGCGTCGTACGTGCTGTAGTCCTCGTAGTCCACCGCGCACCCCACCTGACTCGGCGTCATAGATCCCCGGAGGGTAGATCGTCCGCGTGGCGAGCGGCAACGGGGCCGCACGCGCCCCGGCGGGCCTGTCGGGCCCGGCGGGGCCGGAGTCAGCCGGGCACGCCCATGCTCTGCGTGCCGATCACCGACAGCAGCCGCAGGGCCTCTTCGGACGGCGTGCCGGGGACGGCGCTGTAGACGAGGATCCGCTGGTCCCGGTCGGTGAGGTCCAAGACGTCGCCGCGTACGGGGACGGGGCCGACGAGGGGATGCGCGAAGGTCCCGCAGAAGGCGGGCCGGTCGGCCACGTCGTGCGAGGCCCAGAGGCGGGCGAACTCCTCGCTGCCCGCGAGGAGTTCCTCGACCAGGCCGGTCACCTCCGGATCGTCGGGGTAGCGGGCCGCGGCGGCGCGCAGGTGCCGGGCCGCGGCCCCGGCGAACGCGTCGGCGTCCGAGATGCCGTACAGCCGGCGGCCCTGCCGGTGCGGGCCGAGGTAGGCGCGCCGGACGAGGTTGCGGTCCCGGCGGGAGAGGGCGGAGAAGTCCTCCATCAGCGCGGCCGCCAGGTGGTTCCAGGCGAGGACCTCGTACGTCGCCGAGAGCACGACGGCCGCCGCGTCCGGCATCCGGCGCAGCAGGTCGACGATGCTGGGCCGCACCTCCCGCGAGGGGCCGGGCGGGGCGGCGGGCGGGGCTCCGGCGAGCCGCAGGAGGTGGTCGCGCTCGGCGTCCGTCAGGCGCAGCGCGCGGGTGACCTGGGCCAGGACCTCCCGCGACGGGTGCGGGGCGCGGGCCTGCTCCAGGCGCGCGTAGTACTCGGCCGAGATGAACGCCAGCTGCGCCACCTCCTCGCGGCGCAGGCCCGGGGTGCGCCTGCGCGGCCCCGCGGGCAGGCCCACGTCGGCGGGGGTGACGCGCTCCCGCCTGCTGCGCAGGAAGTCGCCCAGTTCTCGTCGTTCACGTTGATCCACACGTCCAGTGTGGACGCACGCCGAGGCGGGCATCCAGGCACTGTCAGTGCCTGGATGAGCGGGGCGGGCGGGCCCAGGCTCGTCGGCATGAACAACACACCGACCTCCTCCACCTCCACCGCGGGCCTGCTCACCGGCAAGGTCGCCTTCGTCACCGGGGCCGGCCGCGGCATCGGCGCCGCCGCCGCCCGGCTCTTCGCCCGTGAGGGCGCCCGGGTGGTCCTCGCGGCCCGCACCGAGACCGAGCTGAAGGCGGTGGCCGAGGAGATCCGGGCGGCGGGCGGCACCGCGGAGCACGTGGTGTGCGACCTGTCCGACGCGGCGAGCCTCCGCGCCGCGGTCGACCGGTGCGTGGAGCTGTACGGCCGGCTCGACGCGGCCTTCAACAACGGGGCGGCGGGTCAGCGGCCCGGCCCGATGGAGCAGCTGTCCGAGGCCGACTTCGACCACGTCTGCGCCGTGAACCTCAAGGGCCCGTGGCTGGCCATGTCCGCCGAGGTCGCCGCCATCCGCGCCACCGCGGGGCGGGGCGCCATCGTCAACACCTCCAGCGTCGGCAGCCTGATGGCCAACCCCGAGCTTCCGGTGTACGGCGCGACGAAGGGTGCCCTCAACAGCCTCACCGCGTCGGCGGCGGCCACGTACGGCCCGGAGGGCATCCGCGTCAACGCCATCGCGCCCGGCACCACGCTCACCGAGATGCTCCTGGAGTGGGACGCGAAGTCCCCCGGCACCATCGAGCAGCTCAACTCCCTGACCCCGCTGGGCCGTGCCGCCGCCCCGGAGGAGATCGCCGAGGCCGCCGCGTGGCTGCTCAGCGACCGCTCCTCCTACGTCACCGGCACGGTCCTGCGGGTCGACGGCGGCATGCGGGCCTGAGCCGCCGCCCGCAGGACCGCCCGGCTAGGCGCGGTCCGAGGCCGCCCGCGGACCCGCGTGGTCGCGCTTGCCGCGCCGGTAGGCGATCTCACCGAGCAGGACGTCGAGCGCGAGGAACGCGGCCAGCGGGATGCCGAGCAGCGGCACGAAGTAACCGAGCACCGCGATCGCCGCCATCAACGGGACCAGGACGTACGCCGGGACCTGCTGCCAGGCGCCGCGCGGCAGCGGGCGGCCGAACGCGTTGCCGCTGCCGCGCAGCCACCACATCCGGTAGCCCCACACGATCAGCAGGACCAGGGCGAGCGCCAGGGCGGCGAGCGCGATCTGGTTCGCGAGGCCGAAGAGGGTGCCGGAGTGCGCGTCGATGCCCCAGCGGGTCAGCTTGGCGAGGACCGGGAAGTCGTCGAACCGCAGGACGTCGGTGACCTCGCCGGACGTCGGGTCGACGGCGACGGAGTCCTGCTTCTCGGGCCAGGTCCGCTGGATCTGCTTGACGACGTACGCGGAGGAGTCGTCGGCGGGCGGGACGATCTCCACCGGGTTCCCGAGGCCCTTGGCGCGGGCCGCCTTGAGGACCGCGTCGAGGCCGACGTCCGCCGCGTCCCCGGAACGGCCGCTTCCGCCGGTGCCGCCGCCGTGCCCCGCGTGCTCCCCGGCTCCCGCGCCTGCCGCGCTCGTCGACACCGTGGGCGTCGTCTGGCCGAGGGCCTCGCGCAGGTCGCTGATGCTCTCCCCCGCGTACGTCGACCAGGTCAGGCCCGTGGCGGACAGGAAGAAGAGGCCTCCGGCCGCCCACACGCCCACCGAGCCGTGCAGCGAGAGCAGGCGCCTGCGGCCCGTCGTGCCCCGCAGCTTGCGCCGTGCCCGGCGGCGCCCGAACCACAGCACGACACCGCCGCCCGCGATCACCCACAGCCAGCTCGCGGCGAGTTCGCTGTAGAGGCGGCCCGTCTCCCCCAGGTGCAGATCGCGGTGGAGGCCCGAGATCCAGGTGCGCAGCGGCAGCGCTCCGCTGGAGCCGTAGCTCTCCTCGGCGCCGCGCACCTCGCCGGTGTACGGGTTCACGAAGACGGCCAGGGTGCGGTCATCGGCGACGCCCGGCACCCCGGAGAGCAGCACGCGGGTCGTCGCGCCGTCCTCCGGCGAGGGCCGCACCGCGGCGACCGTGCCCTTGGGGTGGGCCTCGCGGGCCGCGGCGACCTGCCGCTCGATGGGCAGTTCCCGGTCCCCCACGGGCACCGTGAGCTGATCGGCGTACACGGCCTTCTCCGCCGTGTACGAAGCGGCGTACAGGAGTCCCGTCGCGGCGGCGACGAGCAGGAACGGGGCGATGAGCACCCCGGCGTAGAAGTGCAGCCGCAGCACGAGCGGGCGCAGCGAGGACGACGCTGACCACGCCGAACGCCGCGGGGCGGGCTCCACCGTGGGGGCGTGCCGCCCGTCGGGCGGGGCGGGGGCAGGAGGTGCGGCGGACATGTCGTGCTCTCCTGATGCCGGTCGGTGGTACGTGGTGCTCCGGTGGTGACCGGACCGGTCCATGGGTCGAGCGGCGCGAGGAGCGAGTTCCCGGATGTCTATGTGATCTATGACACTCCCGTGCGACGTCTGCGGTACGACAACAGCGCACGTCATCGGCACGGGCGGGTGACATGTGTCGACCCCTTCCGCGCCGCCGGGACGCGCCCTTACCCTTGCTGACCTCCGGTGCGACCGCGAGCCTTGGCCCGCGCACGGAAGCAGCTTGTGAACAGGGGTGGTTCGCAGGGTGAAATCCGCGCGACGATGGGGCGTATGACGGCGGCGCAACGTGCCATGACCCAACTGGAGTCGTGGCCGAACCTTGTAAGCGGCTCTCCCCGGTGCACCGTGGGACGCTCGTTCGGCACACCGGGCCCACCGGGAAGAAAGGGCTACGAACTGGTCCATTTCCACTGCGACGACGCCGCTGACGTCTGCCTCACGCGGGCGGCCGTCGACCGGCTGCGGCCGCAGCTCGCGCACAGTACCGCGATCCGGGTGCGGCCCGGGGCGTCGTGGATCACGGTGCTGCTGGACTGCGACATGGACATCGCACTCCTGCTCACGCTCGTGAGCGTCGGACTCAAGGCCCACGACGACGCGTTGGCCGTGAGCCGTGGTGAGGGGCAGCGGGGCCGGCCCGCCGAGTGCCCCTCCCCTCCGTGCGACTGGGAGGCCCGCGCGCAGCCCGTGCCCCTCATCCCGCTCGCGCCGCCGGTGCCCGCGCCGTCCGTGGCGAACCGCCGGGGTCTGCGGGCGACGTGGAAGGCGTTCGGGCGGCTCATCCCGCACGGGCACTGAGCCACTCGACACCGCCGCGGGCAGGGACGTGCCGGTCGCCCTACCCCTTCTTCTTCTCCTTCTCCGCCCGCCAGGTGGGCGCGAGCACCGACCAGATCTCCTCGTCATGCCGTACGCCCCGGTACAGGTAGCTCTCCTTGAGCACTCCGTCGCGGGTCATGCCGAGCCGCTTCGCCACAGCGATGCTGGGCGCGTTGCCCGACGACACCCACCACTCCACGCGGTGGATGCCGCGCTCCTCCACGGCCCAGTCGATGAGGGCGCGTGCCGCGCGGGTCACCAGGCCCTTGCCCACCCCCGCCGGCTCCAGCCAGCAGCCCGCCTCCGCGGTGCCCTGCTCGATGTCCATCCGGCGCAGGATGACGGCGCCGACGAGCCCGCCGTCCCAGTGGATGCCGCAGATCCGCCCCGCGTCGGCGGCGGCCTTGTCCGCGTACGCCTGGAGGTAGGCCCGGCTCGACGCCACGTCGGTGATGATGTCCGGCAGGCCGTTGTGCCGCCCGATGAACTCCCGGCCGCGGTCCACGTGCGCCAGGAACTCCTCGGCCTGCCACGGCTCCAGCGGCCGCAGCTCCGCGCCGTCGTCACCCAGGGGTGTCGCGTACATCGTCACCTCCCGCTCGCCACGGGCGCCGTGAGCAGCGTGAGGTCCACCGCGTCCGCCATGGCCTGGAAGCCCGCGTCGTTGACGTGCAGACCGTCGCCGCTGCCGAGGTCCGGGTGGATGCGCTCCGGGTCCTGGGGGTCGGCGACGGCCGCCGCGGTGTCGACGTAGGCGTCGAAGGCGCTGTCCGCGCCGCGGATCCAGGCGTTGACCTCGCGGGCGACAGCCTGGCCCGCCGGGCTGTCGTAGCCGTCGAAGATGGTGCCCTTGTAGGGGCCGATGGTGGTGGCGATCGCGGTGAGTCCGGCCGCGTGCAGGCGGTCGGCGAGCGTCGTCAGGCCCTTGACGAGTTCCTCGGCGGTGGGCGGGGCCGCGGGCTCGGGGTAGGCCAGCTGGCCGGGCGTGCCGATGTCGTTGACGCCGATGTGGACCAGGACGTGGGTGACGCCCGGCACGGAGAGCACGTCGCGCTCCAGCCGGGTCAGGGCGCTGTCGCCGACCTCGTCGGTGAGGAGGCGGTTGGCCGACAGGCCTTGGTTGACCACCCAGCCCGCGCCGTCGGGGAGGCGCGCGTTCAGCAGGTCGGTGAAGCGCCGGTCGGCGTCGGGGGTGCTGCCGAAGCCCTCGAACCACGAGTCGCCGAACGCCACGGTGACGGGCGTCCCGGCCGGGGCGAGGACGTCGGCCCCGGTGATGTAGTGCCGCGTCACGAGGAGTTCGAGGCCCTCGGCGCTGTCGAGCGAGGCGGCGCTCAGGGCGTTGCCCGGGACGGCGTAGCCCGTGGTGTTGGGGACGGCCGCGTAGGTGCTCAGGCCGGTCTCCTCGGGCAGGTACAGGCTCAGCGCCCACTCCTCACCCGCGTGCACCACGCGCTCCACGGCGTCGCTGATCACCTCCGCGCCCGGCTCGACGACGACCTCGGCGGCCCCGTCGAACAGCACGGGCGTGTCCGTCGCGGTGTCGATCGCGCTGTGCCGGGTGCGCCGCGCCAGGCGGGCACCCGCGATGCGCAGGGGCGTCTTCCCGTACTGGTTGCTCAGGCGTATGCGCAGGGCGCTGCCGCCGCCCGCGAGGCGGATGACCTGACGGACGGTCTGGTCGGTGAAACCACGGCGCTCGAAGAGTTCGATGGACTCGTAGGAGCCGAGGACCGCGGAGCGGAAGGCGGCGGTCCAGGCCGTCTGCGAGGAGTGCGGGTGCGAGGTGGAGCGGAGGCTGTTCGATGCCGGAGTCTCTACGTTCATGATCGACTGAACCGGGGAGGTCGGGGAGTTATTTCCGGCCACGCCCTCCGAATTCAGCGGCCGGACTGGCCAGGCGCCTTCCTCGCCGCCCAGCTCACCGGCCTGCCCAGCGTCCCGCGCGATCGGACCCTCAGCTCATCGAATCCGCGCTGGAACGAACGTTCTACCGCGAGCGGCGAGGTTCCGGAGGGCGGGGAACGCCTCGTGCGGCGCTCTCCGGAGCGTCGTACGGCGACAGCCTCAGGCGGCGGTGGGGGTTGCCGCGGTCAGGCGGGTGATCTCGGCAGCGACGGCCTGCGGGTCGGCGGCGACGGTGGTGTGGGCGACGCCGTCCAGCTCCGCGTGGGTGCCCACGCGGACGGCGTGCCGCGCGTTGCGCAGGAGGTCGAGGTCGTTGATGTCGTTGCCGAACGCGTTGTACTCGTCGATCCCCAGGGAGGTCAGGGCCTCCCACTTCGTGGTCCGGCCCGGGGCGAAGTCGATGATGCCCTCGTCGAGGTGGTGGTTGACGCTCATGCCGAGCGCGCGTCCGGCCTCGGCGACGGCCGCCATGTCGCGCGCGCCGACCACGAGGAACTTCACGACGTCGGGCAGCTCCGCGAGCCGCACACCGCGGGCGAGGCCGCCCTGGTCGACGCGGGCCCGGATCGGGTGGTCGTCCGGTCCGGTGTAGGCGTAGTCCCACGGGCCGTCGGCGTGGTAGCCGCCCTGGTGGCGCTCGACTTCCACCAGCAGCTCGGCGAGCTGTTCGCGGGGGAGGACGGCCCGCGCCGTCACCTGGCCGCCGACCGAGACGAGGCTGCCGTTCCCGCCGATCAACAGGGCGGAGGGGAAGGCTCCGCCGAGCACGGGCAGCAGGTCGCGGACGGGCCGCGCGGAGGCGAAGACCAGCTGGTGGCCCGCGCGTTCACACGCGTCGAGGGCGGCGAGGACGCGGTCGTCGATGGCGCGTCCGTCGAAGCAGAGGGTCCCGTCGATGTCGAAGACGGTGGTCCGGGCACAGGGGATGATCATCGCTGGATGCTATCCAGTCGAATGAACACCGATCACACGACCCGTTCGTATGACTGTCGGTGACTCCTTGATCCATTGGGCTGTTGGGTACGACGAGGGGGCCGGAGCAGCCGGTCCGCCGGGGCGGATGGTTCCCATCGGCCAGACGAGGCAAGGAGCAGGTTGTGAACGGCAGTCGGGTGAGGAAGCTGTCCCGCTGGGCGCTGGTGGCCGCTGTGGCCGTCGGACCGGTCGTCGTGTCGGCCGGCGCGGCGCACGCCGACGAGACGCACCGCGACTCACACAACGCGCCGGTGGTGGCGCTGATCAACACCGGCCAGATCGACGACCCGATGGAGGACGTCCTGGAGCACACCCTCAACTTCGGGGACGGCTACAAGTGGGACTGACACCGCGCGCTAGCTGACGCGCCGCGGACCGGGGCCGGACGGCACAGACGCCGTCCGGCCCTCGCGTTCCCCGGGTCCGGGGAGCCTCAGCTCGCCCGGCCCGGCCCGGTGGACGCGCTCGACGGCCTGGCCCCAGTACGTGCCCACGACCATCAGCGAGGCACCCAGCGCGGCGAGCACGGTGAAGCGTTCGCCGCCGAGGCCGATGCCGACCGCGACGGCCCACACCGGCTCGGTGCCGAGCAGCAGGCTGGCCCGGCTCGCCGAGCTGCGCTGCACCGCCCAGGTCTGCGCGAGGAAGGCGAACACGCTGCAGAACAGGGCGAGATACACCAGCTGCCCCCACACTGCGGCATCCGCGGAGCCCAGCGCCGGAAGCCCGCTCGCGGCGGGCACCGCGAACACCGCGGAGCCGACGACCGTCTGGACAGTGGTGAGGTGCAGCGGCCGCACCGCGCGGCCCGCCGTGAGACGGCCCACGAGCGCCACGTGCGCCGCCCGCACCACCGCGGCCGCCAGCATCAGCAGGTCGCCGCCCCGCAGCCCGTGGAAGCCGCTGCCGGACACCAGAAGGCCGACGGCCACCAGGCACACGCCGGTCGCGGCGAAGAAGCGCGGCGGCAGCCGCCCCGCGCCGGACGTCCGGTCGAGGAACGGCGTGAGCACGATGGTGAGGCTGATGATCAGGCCCGCGTTGGCCGCGCTGGTGTGCGCGATGCCGTACGTCTCCAGGACCAGGACGGCCGCCTGCGTGAGCCCGAGGAGCCCGCCCGCCGTCAGCTCGTCGCGCGTGCAGCGACGGCCCCCGCGCCGCACGGCGACCAACGGGACGCAGATCGCCGCTGACAGCACGTACCGCGCGCACAGCACCACCATGACGGGCAGCACGTCGACGGCCGTCTTCGCGGCCAGATAGCTGGAGCCCCACACGAGGGCGACGAGCAGCAGGACGGCGTCGGCACGGCGGGCCGAGAGGCCGGGGTTCGGGGACACGCGGCATACGCTGCCCGCTCGCGATGTTGAAGCCAAGGGCGTGCTTCTTCAGCAACGGTGAAGCATCGCTACATCGTTCTCTACGATGAGCCGATGAACGAGCGGCAGCTACGTATCCTGCGGGAGCTGGGCGAACTCGGCAGCGTCACCGCCGCCGCCGAGGCCCTGCTGATGACGCCGTCGGCGGTGTCCCAGCAACTGCGGCTGCTCCAGCGGGCGATCCCCGTGCCCCTGACCGAGCGCGACGGCCGCCGCCTCGTGCTCACCGACGCCGGGCAGGCCCTGGCCGACGCGGCGGTCGGCGTGGAGAGCGCGCTCGCCCACGCCCGGCACACCATCGACGCGTTCCTCAACGAGCCGGACGGACCGGTGTCCGTGGCCGCCTTCCACAGCGCGGCCGGTACGTTCTTCCCGCTGCTGCTGCGCGACCTGGCGGGCCCCGGCCACCCCCGGCTCGCCCTCGCCGACGAGGACGTGGCGCAGGACCGCTTCCCGCTGCTCACCCGGGACTACGACCTCGTGCTCGCCCACCGCCTCGACCCGGCGCCGCCGTGGCCGCGCTCGGTCACCGCCACCACGCTGCTGCGCGAACCCCTGGACGTGGCCCTGCCGGTGGACCATCCGCTGGCCGCCAAGCGCCGCCTCACCCCGCAGGACGTCGCGGACCAGCCCTGGATCACCGTGCACGACGGCTTCCCGCTGCTCGCCACCATCGACGCCATCGCGACCGCGGCGAACCGGCGGCTCGACATCGTGCACCGCGTCAATGAGTTCACGGTGGTCGCCGAGGCCGTCGCCGCGGGCGGCGGCCTCGCCCTGATGCCCCGCTGGACCACGCGCCCGCACCCGGCCCTGACCCTCAAGCCGCTCAGCGGCGTCCACGCCCGGCGCCACATCGACGTGCTCCACCGGCCCGAGCGCGCGGCCCGCGGCGCCGTCCGCACGGTGCTCACCGCGCTGCGCCGCGCCGCGGCGGCCGTCCGCGACCGCGACCCCGCGGGACAGCCCTCTCCTGCTCACGGCACGGCCCGGACGAGTGCTCGCGGAACGGCCCGGACGAAGCGAGCTAATCCTCCTGAGCGGCCCGATCTTGGCTGATATACGCTTCCGCTACTTTCATGGCCACCATCCCGGGGGGGATTTCTCCATGACCACGCAGTCGCGCGCGCTTCTGGGAAGCGCGCTCGCGCCCGTACTCGCGCTCGCCGTCGCCGCGCCGAGCGCGCAGGCGGCCCAGCAGCGACCGACACCCGAGCCCACCAAGGCCCCCGCGACCGCCGAGGCCGCTCCGCGCGGGCTCGTGGGCCCGTGGACGGCCCCCACGGAACTGCCCGGCGTCACCCAGGTCCACGACCTGAAGTCGAACCGCGGCGGCACGGTCGTCGGCCTGTTCACGCAGGAAGGCAAGCGCGTGGTCGCCCTCAGGCCCGCGGGCAGCACGAGCTGGCAACCCGCCCGGCCCGCGGCGGCGAAGGCCTCGCTCCACCGGACCGACGACGGCGCGGTATCCCTTCTGGCGTGGGAGGAGCCCGCGGACGGCGGCCCCGCTGAGCTGCGCGTCTCGCGCCTCGCCCCGGACGCGACGGACTTCGCCCCGGCCGAGACCGTGCTGACCGGCGGCGGCTCGGTGTACGCCCCCGCCATGGCGGCCAACGCCGCGGGCCGTGCGGCCATCTCCTGGATGGACGCCGACCGCCGCCTGACGGTCGTGGAGCAGTCGGGCCCGGGCGAGGAGTGGACCGCGCCCGTCACCCTCGACCAGCTGCCCGAGCCGATCGAGCGGCCGGACAACTCCTACGTCTACCGGCTGCGCGACCTGCGCCCCGCCGTCGCCGACGACGGAACCGTGGCGATCGTCTGGGGCGGCAACAGCTTCTACGAGGGCGACGGCGTCGACTCCGACCCGACCGCGTACAAGTGGCACTACAAGTACCTGGAGAAGGCCGCGGGGTCCGGCTCCTGGAGCGCGCCGCGCGATCTGCCGCAGCTCGGCGAGACGCCCGAGCAGGTCACGCTCGCCGCCCACCCACGGGGCGGCTTCCACCTGCTGTCCCACGACGCGTACGCGCGCAAGCCCGCCGGAGCGGACTGGGGCGCCGCCCAGGCCACCGGGGTCGGCGCGGACGCCAACCGCCCGGCCGAGCTGTTCACGGCCCCGAACGGCGACGTCACCGTCGTCGGCGGCGGCCCCCGCGTGACGACGCTGCGCGCCGCCACGGGCCGGTGGACCGAACCGCGCACGCTCGACAGCAACGTGGCCGACGACTCCGTGAGCAGCGCGCGGACCGCGACCGGCGCTCTGGTCATCACGTACGCGCGCAAGCGCTACGACCTCGGCTCCGTGGTGCGCACGGACTTCGTCACGCAGACCATCGGGGACCACGGCATCTCCAAGCCGCGGATCCTCAGCACCCCCACCGCCGGCCACTTCAGCGGCGGCCGGGTGACCGTCGACGGCCAGGGCCGGCCCGTGGCGGTGTGGACCGAGAC
The DNA here is from genome assembly GCF_056431945.1 of Streptomyces sp. NPDC045778. Taxonomy (NCBI): domain Bacteria; kingdom Bacillati; phylum Actinomycetota; class Actinomycetes; order Kitasatosporales; family Streptomycetaceae; genus Streptomyces; species Streptomyces sp. NPDC045778. The sequence continues at coordinate 277,028 of NZ_JBWKJZ010000003.1, read as the reverse complement.
CGAGGGCCGCGACCGGCGGACGTTCACCGCCGGCACGGGCAAGCGCGCCCTGCCCAAGTGGCACGACCACGCCGACGACACCAAGGCGGACCTGATCGGCGTCTCCTCCTCCGGCTCGCTCGACCTCTTCACCCAGGACGGCTCGTCGCGCCCCTTCCAGCTGGGCGCCTGGCCGCAGAAGACCCGTCTGGTGCCCTTCGGCGACTTCGACGGCGACCGCTGCAACGACGTCGTCGCGCGGATGCCCGGCGGCGAGGCCCGGCTCTACACCCCGGTCTGCGAGGGCCTGCCGCTGCCGGAGTCGCCGTACAAGAAGCTGGCGCGCGACTGGAGCAAGTACGACACGCTCTTCGCCTCCGGCGACCAGACCGGGGACGGCCGTCCGGACCTGCTGGCCCGCGACAAGGCCACCGGGCACGTCTACTTGTACGCGCACGACGGCCGGGGCGGCTTCGCCCCGCGCGTGAAGATCCGCTCGTCGTGGACCGGCTACCAGCGGGTCATCGGCGCGGGCGACCTCAACGGCGACGGTGTCGGCGACGTCCTCGCCCTCGACAAGTCCGGTGAGCTGTGGCGCTACGACGGCACCCGCAGCGGCCGCCTCAAGGACCGCGTCCGGGTCTTCAAGGACTGGGGCGCCTCCTACAAGGACGTCGTCGGCGCCGGTGACGTCAACGGCGACGGCAAGCACGACCTCGTCTCCCGCGACACCTCCGACCGCCTGTGGCTGAACGCCGGTTCCGGCACCGGGACCTTCGCCAACCGCACACAGCTCGGCGACAAGCCGTACTGGAGGCACTGGGTGTCGATCGGTTAGGACGGCGGCGCCCAGGAGCGGATCCGCACGCCGGGACCGCTACTGGGCGCCCTTCCAGCCGTACGCGTACGCGGCGACCCAGGTGATCTCCAGCTGCGCGCTGCTGCCCGGGGCCGCCGACGGGCCCTCCAGGGCGCTCTCGTTCTGGAGCACCCAGGACAGGGGGCGGTCGGGCACGTTGCGGGTGTCGTGGCCCACCTGGCGGCCGTCGACGAAGAAGCGGACCCGGCCTGGGGTCCACTCGGTGGACACGGTGTGCCACTGCGTCCAGTCGTCGGCGCCGTGGAACGTGCCCTGTTCGCCGCCGCCGCAAGGGTGGTGGAAGGCCGTCAGGGAACCCGTCCACTCGCCCTCGGGGTGGTTCATCTCGCAGCCGCCGCCGTAGTGCAGCCACGCCGACTTGTATCCGTCGGCGGGCTTGGTCACCTTGATGCGGGCGCTGAACTTCCCGTACCTCATCTGCATCACCGCGCGCGGGACCACCGCCGCCGCGTGCACCGGGCCGCCGTCGGCGGGCCGCCACATCCGGATGCGCATCCGGCCGTCGCCGTCCTCGGCGGGGCCGACGCTCACGGTGTCCTCGGGGTGGTAGACGCCCGCCACGCTGCGGCCGCGCTGCCGCTCGTTGGCCGTGTCGCGCCAACCGGTCGGGTACGCCCACCAGTTGTTCCGGTACGCGCCGCGGAGCCCGCCGCAGTACGCGGCGGAGGTGTCCACGTGGTGGTCGCAGTCGCTGAACGAGCCGAGCGGCACCCGGTCGCCGTTGAAGTCCTCCGCCAGGACCTGCCAGTACGGCCCGCAGTCGCCGCGCGGCAGCTTCGCGCCCGCGGTGCGGCAGGCGTCGGCGGACCGGGGCGCTCCGTCCGCCCGGGGCAGGGCGAGCAGCCCGGCCAGCAGGATGACGCCCACGGCGGCGAACAGGGCGGGCCTGCGCCGCCGGTGCGGTGCTGCGTGAGTCCCCATGGCAGTGCGGCTCCTCCCGTGCGCGCGGTGCGGCTCCGGCGCGGTGGTGAGGGTGGTGCGCCGGGGAGGAGTGCATCCTTGCCGGACGGGAGGGGGAGCGCCATCCCCCGAGACGGCTCATTTCATGCCTGGCGTGTCCGCCCGTCCGGGTGTGGGATACACGGACCACGGCCGCGCGCACGGCTCCGTGCCGCCCTGCCGGGGGTCGGGGGGCACGCGAGCCGGTGCCCGTACGCATGGCGTACAGGCCGGCGTCGACGCCGACGGCGTACCCCGCTCCCCCCGTCGCGGCCGGTCCCGTCCGCGACGGAGGCCGGTGCCGGACCTCCACCGCAGCCGCCCGTCCCTCACGTCGGCGGCGTAGGCGTCATGGTCGTCGCCGACGCGCGTGGGGGCGGGCGGCGCCCCGCCCCTGACGGCCCGGGCGGGGCGGCGCTCACGGGGTGTCCCCTCGCCAGTCCCACAGGCCCGGCGAGGCGGCCCGCGGTCCGTACTCCGCGCGCCCGCCCGGTCCGTACCTCCCGATCTCGGTGTCGAGGAGCGCGCCCTCGCCGAGCTGTCCCTCCGTCCATCCGGTGACGTCCAGGAGCAGGCCGTCGAGCGGGCCGCCGACCAGCTCGCGGTAGTCGCGGCCCGGCTGGGGCCCCGGGTCCGGTGCGTCGTGGTCCGTGCCGTACACGCGGCGACGCCGTATCACCTCGTCCATGCCCCGAGCCTCGCATCCGGCACTGACAATCGCCGAGCCCGCCCTTCCCCAGCGACCGCCGCGACCTGCTGTGGGTCAGATCACGATGACCCGCGCGGTGCCCGCTCCTACGATGCGTGGCCAAAGCATCTATCCACGCGCCGCCCCGCACCGCACCGCCCCGCCAAGGAGTTGGAACCGTGACCACGGTCGATGACACACGCGAGAGCTACTACGAGCGGACGGGCGAGGACCTCTACAAGCCCACGGCTCACGCGGGCGGCGCGTGGAGCTGCGACGAACAGCACTTCAGCCCGCTCGCGGGGCTCGTCGCGCACGCGATCGACCGGCACCTCGCGCGACGGCCCGGAGGCCCGGCGCCCCTCGCCCTCTCCCGGATCAGCTACGACATCCTCGGCCGGATCGCCCTCGACGAGTGCGGGATCACCGTGGAGACCGTGCGTCCGGGGCGGACCATCGAACTCCTCGAAGCGACCGTGGTCATCGGGGGCCGGCCGGTCGTCCGCGCCCGCGCCTGGCTGCTCGCGTCCCTGGACACCTCCGCCGTGGCCGACAGCCCGCACGACCGGCTGCCCGCGCCCGAGGCGCTCGCTCCCTGGGCGATGACGCAGGAGTGGCACGGCGGCTACATCTCGTCCGTCGACGTCCGCAGGACCCCTCCGTCCCGCAGGGGCCGCGCGGCCGCCTGGCTCTCCTCACGCGTCGACCTGGTCGCGGGGGAGCCGAGCAGCGCCCTCGCCTCGTACCTCGCCCTCGTGGACACCGCGAACGGGATCGCCGTACAGCAGGACCCCACCGACTGGATGTTCCCGAACCTCGACCTGACGATCCATCTGCACCGGCAGCCGCGCGGGCCGTGGACCGGCCTGGACACCACCGTCACGTTCGGCCCGTCGGGCCAGGGGCTCACCAGCAGCGTCCTGCACGACATCGACGGACCCGTCGGCCACGCCGAGCAGATCCTGACCGTCCGCCCGCAGCCCCACGGCCAGGAGCACGACGGCACTGGCGGCCGCCCCGGTGAGCGGTAGTACCGCGTGGCGCCGGACTAGGGTGACGTCATGATCGATCTGCCCCTCTCCGCCCTTGAGGTCTCCGTCGTGGAGGGCGGCGCCACGCCCGCCGACGCGCTGCGCAACTGCCGGGCCGTCGCCGGGGAGTTGGCGCGACTCGGCTACCACCGGCTGTGGTTCGCCGAGCACCACCACTCCCCCGCCATCGGCGCCTTCCCGCCGGTGCTGCTCGCCGCGGACACCGCCGCGGCCACCGCCGCGATACGGGTCGGCTCGGGCGGCGTGCTCGCCCCCAACCACGCCCCGCTCACCGTCGCCGAGCAGTTCGCCACCCTGGCGGCCCTGCACCCCGGCCGGGTCGACCTCGGCATCGGCCGGGGCCCCGGCACCTTCCACGAGCCCACGGCCCGCGCCCTGCGCCGGGGCGCGGGACCCGCCACCGACGCGGAGTACCGCGCGGACGTCGAGGCGATCCTCGGTTTCCTCGACGCGGAGAACTTCGGCGAGCTGCCCGAGCCGTGGCTGCTCGCCTCCAGCGACGCCGGGGCCGAACTGGCGGCGGCCCTGGGGCTGCCGATCGCCTTCGCCCACCACATCCGCCCCGACAACACCGCGCGGGCCCTCGAGCGCTACCGGGCCGCCTTCCGGCCGTCCCGCTGGAGCGCGGCGCCCCGGGTCCTGGTGTGCGTCGAGGCCGTGTGCGCCGACACCGAGGAGAAGGCCGCCGAGCTGGCCCGGCCGATGGACGTCATCAAGGCCGGGCTGCTCAACGGCCTCGCCGAGACGCCCTTCCCCACCCCCGCCGCCGCGGCCGCGCACGAACTCGGCGAGCGGGACCGCGAGGCCGTGGCGGCGTTCGTCGCCCAGCAGGCCCGCGGCACGAAGGAGTCGATCGCCCCGCAGCTCACCCGGATCGCCGGTGCCACGGGCGCCGACGAGCTGATGCTGGTCACCCCGGTCTTCGACCCGGCCGCCCGCGTCCGCTCCTTCGAGCTGGTGGCCGAGCTGCGCGCGACGGCCGGCTAGGCCCGACGGCGGGGCCCGGGGCGCCCGGGTCCCGCCGCCGGAGTCATCAGAAGTGGACCTCCGCGCAAGCGCGGCCACGGGACTCCATGCGGCCGCCCACGTGCTCCCAGCCCTCGGCGCACAGGACGGCGCCGTTGGGCAGGTCGCGGTGGACGGGCACCGTGAACTTCTGGTGGTAGCCCCAGAAGCCCGTGGCGCTGTTCCGGTCGATGCCGCCGCCCCAGATGTGGAAGTGGCCGCTGAAGTCGCCGTTCCACGTGGTCGCCGCCTGCACGGACTCCACGCGCAGCCCGCTGCCGTCCACGCGGATGCAGGTCCGCTGGTTGCAGCCCGACGCCCCGGCGAACGCCGAGGGCGCGGCGGCCGTCACGGCCGCCCCCAGGCAGACGAACGTCGTCACCGTCCGCGCCAGCCACCGCGCCTTCGCACCCATACCGTTCACGTGCCACCTCTCTGAAGTCGTCAGCCGTACCGAAAAGCGTGACGATCTTGGCAGCGACGGCGGGCCGGACCGGCACTCCCGCGCACCGGTCCACCCTGACGGGGGATCAGGGGCGATCCATGGTGCCTACTGCGGGACGTTCAGGACGAAGTCGAACTCGGCCTCCTTGGTGTTGCCGACGTCCCGTACGTTCATGAGCAGCCGGGAGTCGAAGATGGGGTCGGTGTTGTTGCGCGGCTCGTTCGGGAAGTAGAGCTGGGTGGTGAGGACGGGGCGGCCCGGCGACTGGAGTTTCACGTGGATGTGCCGGGTGCGGCCCGGGTAGAGGCCGGGGAAGACCGTGGTGAGGGAGAAGGCTCCCTCCGCGTTGGTGAACTGGTGCCCGCGCATCCGGTAGCCGACGTTGTCGTACGCGCCCCGGTAGTCGGCCTGCCAGAAGTCGAGGAGCACGTTCGCCAGCGGCTTGCACCTGAGGCCGAAGACGTAGCCGGTGACGGTGAGGCGTATGCCCCGGGTGCCGGCCTCGATGAGGGACGTCCGGCGCGGGGAGTTGGGTTTGAAGTACGGTCCCTCGGTCTGCGGCGGGGTCGGGTCGTCGCCGTCGTCGCAGGACGGGGTCAGCTCCAGGGGCGCGGCGCCGCCCGCCCGGGAGCGGGCGAGGGCGGGGGCCGCCGCCATCGCCACCGGTACCGTGATGCCCGCGGCCAGGGCCGCCTTCAGCACCGTCTTGCGGCTCGGGCCGCGGGAGTGGCCCGCGGCGGTCTCGAAGCCCTCGCCGTCCGTGGGGGGCTCACCCGTGTCGTGCCCGTTGACGTGCGCGTCGCCGTCCATCGCTCCTCCTGGGGGTGGGGGGATCGCCGATCGGCTACGAAGCTATGCGGAGGGCCGGGCCCGGGCGATGGACGGAATGCGGTGGTCGTGGTGAATATCACCACCGCCGCGGCGGAAGTCGCCCGGGCTCGTCCCGGTCTCGCGGCGGAAGAACCGGCAGAAGTAGGCGGGGTCGGTGAACCCCACCCGGTCCGCGACCTGGCGCACGGTCAGCTCGGTGCGGGCCAGGAGCCGCTTGGCCTCGTGGGCGCGGGCCTGGCGCAGGAGTTCGCCGGGGGTGCGGCCCATGGCCGTCTTCACCGACTCGTTGAGGTAGCTCACGGAGACGCCGAGCCGGGTGGCGCATTCCCGTACCGACCACAGGGGAGTTCCGGCCGCGTCCACGAGCGTGACGAAGTCGGCGGCGACCGAGGCGGGGCGGGCGGGCGCCGTGGCCGGGGCGGCCGGGGCCGGGGCGAGGAGGCGCGCGGCGCGCACGACGAGGACGTGCAGCAGGGCCTGGAGCACGCTCGGGAAGTCCTCGGCCCCCGTCCGGTACTCGTGGTCCAGGTCGGTCACGAGCCGGTGTGCCCAGGCCGCCTCCGCGTCGGAGAGTTCGAGCCAGGAGCGGCGGCCGAGTCTGCGCAGGGTCTCCTGGTCCCGCGGGTTCTCCAGGAGGAAGTCGTCGGTGAACAGGATCAGACAGCCTTCGAGGTCCCGGACGCCGTCCCAGTAGTGCACCTGGCCCGGTGCGATGAAGCACAGGTGGGGCGGGCGCAGCGTGAAGCGGGCCAGGTCGACGACGTGGCTGCCGGTGCCGCCGGTGACGTACACGATCTCGTGGAAGGTGTGCCGGTGCGGGAAGGAGGCGCGCGACATCGGGCCGATCGTGTCGAAGGTCCCGATCGCGAACGGCAGCGCGTTCGGCTTCGGCACCTCGAGGCGGTGGATCGGCAGGCCTCCCCTCTCCGGTTCGCTGCCGTTCGCTCGGCCGCCGGGCAAGATGGTGGTCCCGCGCATGCGTACGCTCCTCACCCCGACGCGCCCCGTCGCGGTCACGCGGGCCTTGTCAGGTCCAGACCAATCGATGGGTCCACGATGACACGCGGGACGGAGCGTCTCCCACGCATCTCAGGCCAAGTTGTGACGAGCCGAGCATGACTGCCGCGGCCACGGCCGTACCCCCGTACCGGTCGTGGCCGCAAGCAGCCGCCCGTGTCCGCGCGGTCGGTGCGACGGAATCAGTGCCGTCGCACGGACCGCGCGGGGTTCTCAGTGCCCCATCCCCGCGCCGCCGTCGACCGGGATCACGGCGCCGGTGATGTACGCGGCGTCGGGCGAGGCCACGAACGCCACGGCGGCGGCGACCTCCTCGGGGCGGGCGAGGCGGCCGAGGGGGATCTGCTGGACCAGCGTCTCGCGCTGCTCCGCGGTCAGGGCCTCGCTCATGACGGTCTCGGTGAGGCCCGGCGCCACCACGTTCACGGTGATGCCGCGCGAGCCCAGCTCGCGCGCCAGGGAGCGGGCGAAGCCGACGAGGCCCGCCTTGGACGCGGCGTAGTTGGCCTGGCCCGCCTCGCCGCGCAGGCCCACGGCCGAGGAGATCACCACGATGCGGCCGCTGCGGGCGCGGAGCATGCCGCGGGTGGCCCGCTTCGCCACGCGGAAGACACCGGTGAGGTTCGTGTCGATGACGGAGGTGAAGTCCTCCTCCGTCATCCGCATGAGGAGCTTGTCGTTGGCCACGCCCGCGCAGGCCACCAGGACCTCGACAGGACCCTGCTCCTCCTCGACCCGCTGGAAGGCGAGGTCGACCTGGCCGGCGTCCGTGACGTCGCAACGCACCGCGAGCAGGCCCTCGGGGGCCTCGCCCGAGCGGTGGGTGACGGCGACGCGGTCACCGGCGGCCTGCATCGCGCGGGCGATGGCCAGGCCGATGCCGCGGCTGCCGCCGGTGATCAGTACGGAGCGGGACACTGGGAACCTCTCTGGTCGGGGTGGGGGGATGTGCGGTGGGCGTCGGCGTCGCGCGGGGCGGCGGCCGTCCGCCGGTCAGCCCGCGTGCCGGACTCTGGTCCGGGTGAGCAGGCCGCTCATGGAGGCGGCCGTGTCCATCACCGCGTGGACACAGCGGGTGCGGGTGACCGCGCCGCGCAGCTGCCGCCGCGGCGCGACCAGGGCCACGGCGCCCGCGAGCACGGAGCCGCGCCACACGGGGGCGGCTATCGACTCCCACTCCGGGAGCGTCGAAGGACCCACCGCGTGACCTTGCTCACGGATGCGGTCGAGCGGTGCGCCCGGTGCCGCCGTGCCGTCGAGACAGGCCAGGATGGCCAGGCCCGCGGCGTCGGCGTCCAGGGGCGCGCTCCACAGCCGCCGCAGCGCCGGCCGCGGTGCCGCCTCCAGCGCCGCGGCGTGCGCACCGACCGCCCGGTCGATGCAGAAGCGCAGTGCGGCCCCCACCAGCAACGGAGCGTACAGGAGCGATACTTGCCCGGTGCGTGACTGTAGAGTGACGAGTTCAGCACGCAACGCAGGCGAGGTCTGACCGACTTTAGTATCCGTGACCTCATCGACGAGGTGGGTGGATCGGTGCGGTGTCTCCGTCAGCGCGTAGTGGCCCCGAGGACCGCGCTGCTCGACGGCCCCTTCCCTGGCGAGGGCCCGTACATAGCGGTGCGCGGTGGGCGCGGGCAGCTCCGCGCGCGCCGCGACGTCCGCCAGGGGGTGCGCTCCCGGGCCCAGTTCCCGCAGGGCGCGGAGCACGGCCAGCGTGCGGGCCACCGCACTGCCGGCGTGTTCTCGCACCGCCGTGGCGGCCACCGGTCGCAGCACCGCGCACCCCTCCTCACCGGCACGGTTCGTCGCCATGCCCCGCCTGTTCAGGTCCTGACGCCATTCTCGTGGGCGGACCCGGGGGATCACCAGGCCCTGATTTTTCCGGTCCGCGTTTTTCAGGAAGTTCAACTTCCGATGAAAATGTTTCCTACGGAACGGCGCGAGCGACCACCCCGCACAGCGCGGAGAAAGGTTGGAAATTGAACAACAAGGAGGCGCTGCAGCAATTGCTGCAGTTCAAGCGCAGCCAGATCAGCCCCACCGAGCTCGGCTCGCCGCGGCGCACCGGGCGCGGCCGGCGCTCGCGCGGACTCTCGCAGGCCAGGGTGGCGCAGGAGCTGTTCGTCTCCGAGCGGACGTACGCGCTCCTCGAGCGCGGCGAGATGGCACAGCCCTCGGCCGAGTTCCTCGACAACGTGGCCACGGTGCTGCGCATGGAAGAACCCGAACGGACCGCGCTGTATGTCTACGCGCTCGGATACGAGCCGCCCTTCCCGATGGACCCGATGGCGGGCACGCACGTGGGTCCCGCGTGGCTCACGGCCGTGAATCGGGTCAAAGGCCAGCCGTGTTACATCAATGACGTGGCTTGGAACGTACTGGCGTGCAACGACGATTTCATCCGCATGTTCCCCCAGGTGCGCGGGACCACTCCGCAGCTGCCCGAGCGCAACCTGATGCGGTGGATGCTGTTGTGCGAGGCCGCGCGGGAGTGCCACCTCGTCGACTGGGAGGAGAACTGGGCGGCCAAGGTGTCGGCCCAGCTGCGCACCGCGATCGCCGCGCACCCGCACAACAAGGACCTCCAGCAGATCGACGAGGAGGTCAACGACGACCCGGTCGCGGGTCCCATCTACCGCCGGCACGACATGGCCTACGTGCATCCCGACGGGGACGCGCGCCCCATGCGCCACGCCGGGATAGCCTCGCTCGGCGTGGACCGGGAGGACACCAGCCGCTGTTGCGCCCGGCACGAGCCGTCGGTGCTCGGCTCGGTGACGATGTGCACCGCCCAGCCCCTCAAGTCCCCCGGGTCCCGCTTCTTCTTCCTGGTCTTCGCCCCCACCCTGCCGGGGGAGAGCGCATGACCATGGAATCCGGCCCGCGCCTCGTCCCGCTGGCGCCCGGCGTCCACGTGTGGTCGCCCGACGCCGCCGGCGCCTGGGGGCTCGCCAACTGCGGCCTGCTCGTCTCCGCGGGGGATGCGGCCCTGGTGGACACGCCGTACACCCTCGACCGCACCGACGACTTCCTCGCCGCTGCGCGCGCGGCGGCCGGGCCCGGCACCGGGATCACCACCGTGCTCACCACGCACGGCAACGGCGACCACGGCTGGGGCAATCAGCGGGTGACCGGCGCGGAGATCGTCTCCACCCGGCGCACCCTGGAGCACCAGTGCTTCGAGCCGACGCCCGAGCAGCTGCGGTTCCTGATCGAGGACACGGACCCCGACGAGCCGCTCGGCTGGTACTTCCGGCGCCACTTCGGCCGGTTCGACTTCCGCGGCATCACCGTCCAGGAGCCGACGCGGACCTTCGAGGGCCGCCTCGACCTCCGCGTCGGTGACATGCCGGTGGAGCTGCACGACGTGGGCCCGGCGCACACCGTCGGCGACATGGTCGTGCATCTGCCCGACGAGCGCATCGTCTTCGCCGGTGACGTGGTGTTCGCCGGTGACCACGTGTGCCACTGGGCGGGTCCGCTGGAGCGGGTGGTCCTGGCCTGCGAGCGCGTGCTCGGCTGGGACCCCGACCTCGTCGTCCCGGGCCACGGTCCGGTGCTCGACCAGGACGGCCTGCGGGGGCACATCGCCTATCTGCGGGACCTGGGCGAGCAGGCGCGGTCCTTGCACGCGCGCGGCCTCACGCCGACCGAGGCCGCGCGGCACCTCATCGCGGAGGACCGCTATCCGGAGCTGCACCTGCCCGAGCGCATGGTGATCACCCTGGCGTCGGAGTTCCGGCACCTGGAGCGGGCCGACGCGGAGCCGGACATCCTGGCGCTGATGACGGACTGCTCGCAGATCGCCTGGCAGCGGGACAGCGGCGACCAGGCCCTGTCCCCCACCTCGGTGGGCTGACGCGGTACGGCGGCGGACGCGCCGCGGGAAGGCCCCTGGATTCCGGCAGCCGGAATCCAGGGGCCTCTCCTTTCACCGGGTGGAACACGCGGCCGTCAGCGGGAGCCGCGGTGTTGCGCGCCGGCGCGATGCGGGATGGGGTGCACCTGTCGGCGCGCCGCTACAGGTTCCAGCGCACGCCGGCCGGCACACCGAGCAGAGGTTCTCCCCCACGTTCGGTGAGAGCAGGGGCGGCGGGACGCCGTCGGCCCTGCGTGAGAATGCCGCCGCCGATCCCCCGGCGGCGGCATTCGTGCGTGCGGCCCGTTGTCGTACGGTGTCCCGTCCCGTCGCGGGCCGGAGCGCCGACCGGCCGAACGGCGCCGCCCCCGGCCCGCGAGGCCGGGGGCGGCGCGCGTGAGGTGTCGGCGGTCGGTCACGGGACAGGATCCGGTCGGCTCGGGCCTCTCCCTGGCACCGGGGTCGCGCGCCCCTGAGGACGTCGCTCAACCGGCGGCCACGAAACGGTGGTTCACACCTCGACTTCCAGGCAGACCAGTCGCTTCTCCTGGCGGGCGGTCAGCGCGGCCGCCCACATCGGCTGGACGAACGGCGAGATCATCGACGCGTCGACGGCGTCGGACGAGGCGAAGCGGTAGCGCACGTCCCCGTCCTCGCACAGCGTGATGGCACGCCGCTGTTCGGCGTTCACCTCGCCCGCGTCGAAGATGTAGCAGACGCGGGGCATGCGCCCGCCGGAGTCGACCCAGGCGACCACGAGCAGGTCCCCCACCGTCACGTCCAGGCCCAGCTCCGCGCGGATCTCACGAGCGCACGCGGCGCTCGGGTCCTCCCCTCCCTCGACATGCCCCCCGGGCAGATTCCAGTAAGCCGTGTACAGCGGCTTCACCATCAGCACATCACCGTGCTCATCGGTGATGATCGCCCCGGCCGATGCGGCCAGGGTCGTAGCAGTAGCATCCATGGCATCTTCCTGAATTAGCCCCGTCATGATCTGAGCATCGGCTCATCAGGAACGGGCAGCTCGGCGAGCGGAGTCCCCAACTCCACCCAGCGGGTACGCACACGGACGCCGCGCGCGTCACCCGGCAGCGATCCGGCTCTCCGGGCCCGGGCGCTCCCGCGTCCCGGAGGGAACCATGACCGCGGCCGTCTCCAAGGCCGCACCACCAAGGAGCGCGCGGGTGGTACGCGGTACCGCCACCAGACCATCGCTCCTCCCCTGCACCACCGCGGTCCGGGTCGGGTCGCGGCGGCCCCTGGCATCACCTGATAGAACGCTCGTTCCATTCGCAGGGGCCAACCAGTCCCCGGGACTGACTCCGTGGCGCCGGGCGGGCAACCCGTGATCACCGCGGGGCGGCATCGCTGCCGACCGGGGCATGAGCAGGACCGTCGGCCGCTTACCGGTCGCTCCCGCCCCCACGGGAGAAGTCCGACAACGGCCATACGGACGAATGGAACATCCGGGCAGGTTTCCTTCCCCGTCAGAGCCAGCCTGCCCCCGGCTCCGGCGTAGACAGATCCTGATGCACTATCACAGGCGGTGTCAACGATTGAGAACGACGCATGTCATGGCCTTGGAGACTGGGGCAAGTCCACCGGGGCCTAAGCGGACCCGCCGCCCTCGCCGGACTCCCGCGCCTGAATCGCCCTGACCAGTTCGTCCAGGGCGGGCAGCAGATCCCGCAGCGTGTCGATCTGCGCCCCGTCGGCGGTGCTGCGCAGCGCCACCGACCGGGCGCCCAGCTCCTGGAGCACCGCGTGCGTGGCCAGCTTGGGCAGGTCCTCGTGCACCATGCGGCGTAAGTACGCGACCAGGGCGGCGCCTTCGGTGCGGGAGCAGAAGCCCTCCGGCACGCGGAAGAAGAGTTCGAGCCGGGCGGCGTGGTCGTGGTTGGCGCCGCGCTCGCCGTTGAGGAGGTTCGACACGTGCTGGGCGGAGATGCCGGTCGCGCGCGAGATCTCCCTGAGGCCGTACGGCTCCCTGCCCGCAGGCGTCTCCTTGAGCCGGGTCCGTTGAAGGAACCGCAGCCGCTGCTGGAAGAGCGCCTTGCGGAACGCCTCCCGCGCGTACTTCTCGCGGGGCTCGCCCTCGGGGGGTTCGCCGTTCAACAGGGCCCGCACGCGGTCGGGTTCGATGCCCGTGGCGCGGGAGATGAGCGAGAGGTCAAGGAGCCGGCCGCGCGTGGTCCCCAGGCGCGCGGCGTAGGCGTCGACGTCGTCGAGGAGACGGGCGATCACGTGTCCGGGCGCCGCTTGGTGGTCGGCTGCGTTCACCTGAGGGTCTCCATGGGCCACGGAACTCGTTGGGCGCCCTGAGAGTATCCGTCCGACCCATCCCCGGCCAGCAACGTCTTCAATTGTTGACACCATAACCGGCCTTAAAGTGTTCGACTTTCGGTCATAAGTGGCAGGTGGGCGGCGGTAGCTTCCGTTTCGTGCTCTCGCCCGTGTCCTGCCGGCCGTACAAAGCGGCGCGCGTCCCGCGCCACCGCGCGGCGGATACCCACCACCGCACTCGTTACTCAACTTGCCCTCGTGGCACAGGAAATCGGCCCACGCGCCCTGCCGCCGCGCGGGCCGACTCCGCCGTGCGAAATCGGCCTGATAATGTCCCAGCGCAGGTCAGCGGGCACACGTCTGTCACTGGGGCGGAACGGGGAGTGTGAAGGGCCGATGAGAACCGCCAGCGCACGGGCGCCGCGCCCGGGTCTCGCGAAGCGAGCGCGAAGAACCGTGCCGGGACCCGGAGCCGGTCACGTGCCGCCCTTCTCACGGCCGACCCGGGAGCGCTGACCCGTGCTGTTCGCGGGCGCCTCCGCATCCTGGCAGCTCACCGACGGGGCCGGCGTCGTCTACGCCTCGGCCCGCATCCTCGGCGCCGTCCGCAGGCGCCGCGCCTGGGTCCGCGCGCGGCGGCGGTCCGTGCGCATCATCCACGACGACCTCGGACTGCGGCCCGGCCAGGGGCTCCAGGACCTTCTGGAGGCCGTGGTCCGCCACCGGCGCAGATCCCTCACCGTCCTCCGGGTGCCCCTGCCCGCGCACGTCAGCGGCTTCTGCGTGCGCGGCGAGACGGAGGACACCATCGTCGTCACCGCCAACACCAGTGAGCGGCAAGGGCTGCACGTCCTGCTCCACGAGCTGTACCACCTGCTGTGCGGAAGCCCGCCCGGCCTGAGCCCGTACGCCGTCGCGGCCGGCGACCTGCTCGACCGGAGCACGCTGAGCGCGCAGATGCCCTCCCTGCCCCCCGACGTGGTCGAGGAGGTCCTCTACCGGCCCGCACGGCTGCGTACCGGGACGCCGCGGCGCGAGTACGCCATGGGACGCGCGGGGCGCGGGGGCTACGGGGACGGCGAGGAGGACGGGCAGGACGAGGAGTGGGCCGCCGAAGTCTTCGCCACGGTGGGCCTGTTGATGCTGTGCCTCGACCCGGAGGTCAGTTACACCGGCTCCCTGACGTCCGCCTTCGCCCACCGGCGCGCCGACGTCTGATGGCGTACGCCCTGCTGACCGCCGTCAGCCTCACCGTCGCCGCCGTCAGCCTGGCCCTCGGCACCGTCAAGGCGCTCGCGGCCCGGCGCGAACCGGCCCTGGTCCTCAAGCTCACCGCGTCGTCCCTGTTCCACTCGGCGGCGCTCTTCCTGCTCGTCACGCCCGCCGTCTACGACGCCGTCGGCGACCTCACCGGTGTGCCCCACCTGGCCGCCCCGCTGATCTCCTGCGCCGCCCTGCTGCGCGTCGGCCACGCCCACCTCCTGGCGCACCTGTGGCATCCACCGGACCGCGCGGGAGCGCCGCTGCGGCGCACGGTGACGGCCTGGGTGCCGCTGTACGGGGGTACGCTCGCCGTCCTCGCGGCCCTGTTCGCCCTGGCGGACCTCGCCGGTCCGGCCCGCCCCTTGCTGCTGGCCACCGACCACGCGCGGGTGCCTCAAGTCGTGGCGCTGCACGTCCTGTACTTCCTCGCGCTCGCGGCGGCCGTGACCGCCACCGTGCTCAAGTGCCGTTCGCTCCTGACCCTCGGCTCCCCCGGGCGCACGCCCGAACTCGACCGGTCCGTACGGGGTTTCGCGGCGGCTGTCGCCCTCGACCTGGTGCACGCGGTCTGTCTCCTGGTGGCCATGGCGGGCGCCGCGCGCGGCCGGGGCCTCGACGCGCTCGCCGAGGTCGCGTGGCTGGCCATGGCGGCGGGTGCGCTGCTGGCCGACCACAGCCTCGTACGCCTCTCGGTGCACGCCCGCCGTCAGGAGCGGCGCGACTACTTCGCGCTGCGGCCGCTGTGGCAGGCCGTGGTGCGCGGCGACCGCCGCCTCGTGCTCACGCCCGGTCTCGCGTGGGGCGCCTTGGACACGCGTATCGCCCTGTCCCGCAGGCTCGTCGAGATCCGTGACGGCGCCCGCGGCCTCAGGCCGTGGATGACCGCCGCGCCCGCGGACACCGTGGCCCAGCTGGCCCGCCGGGGCGCGTACCCCGGCGTCGACGTCGTCGCGGCGCAGGCGGCCGCCACGATTCTGTACGCCGCCAGGCAGCGCGGCGCGGGGCGCCCGGCCGCGGCGGCCGACTCCGGCTTCCCCGGGCTGCCGGGCGAGGACGTCCCCGCCGCCGGGGAACGCGCCCATCTGGTCCTGGTCGCCCGGCACCTCGACCATCCGATCGTCCTGGAGGCCCTGTCGCTGCTGTGCCGCCGGGCCCGGGAGATGTGCGGCACCGGGCACGCGTAGGACGCCGCTCTACGTCCCCCCGGTGACCGCCGCGTCGAGGAGAGGCCCCAGCTCGGCGACCGCCGCCGTCAGGGCCCGCGCGTCCCGTTCGGCGCGGGCGATGAGCAGGGCGCCCTCCAGGGTGCTGATCATGAGGGTCGCGAGGGGTTCGGCACGCGCGGCGGGCACGCCCAGGTCCGTGAGCGCCCCGGCCACCGACCGGCCCCAGCGGGCGAACGCCGCCGCGGCCGCGGCCCGGGTGGACTCCGTGGAGCCCCCGCGGTCGACCACGGCCGCGGCGACGGGGCAGCCGGTGGCGGCAGGGGCGTCCGCCAGCTCGTCGGTCCACTGGCGGGCCATCGCGGCGAACAGGGCGCTGGGCGAGGGCTCGGGGAGCCCGGCGACGAACCGCCCGACGCGCCGGGCCGCATAGTCGCCGCCCCACTCCACGGCCTCGTTGACCAACTGCTCCTTGCCGCCGGGGAAGTAGTGCTGGAGCGAGCCCCGCGGGGCCTTCGCGCGCGCCACGACGTCCCGCATCCCGGTGGCGGTGACGCCGCCGCTGCGCATCAGCTGGGCCGCGCTGAACACCATCCGCTCACGCGGTCCCCGCTCGGATCCCATCGCCTTCCTCCCTCTCCTAACACCTGCCGACGGCCCCCGCGCGTACTACTATGACAGCCGTCATATCTATGACAGCTGTCATAACCGTGGCCGCGGGGCCGGAGTACGGGGGTGCGCGCATGGACGTGGGATTCATGGGGCTCGGCGTCATGGGGCAGCCCATGGCACGCCGGCTCGCCGGGGCCGGCGCCGAGCTGATCGTGTGGAGCCGCACCGCGGCGAAGTGCGAGCCGCTGCGCGCCGCGGGGGCGTACGTCGCGAAGGAGCCCGGCGAGGTCTTCCGCAAGGCGCCCGTCGTGATCCTCATGCTCGCGAACGGCGACGCGATCGACGCCACCCTCGGCCGGGGCACGCCGGACTTCGCCGCGCGCGTCGTCGGCCGGACGGTCGTGCACATGGGCACCACGTCACCCGCGTACTCCCGGGGCCTGGAGGCCGACGTCCGCGCGGCGGGCGGGCGGTACGTGGAGGCGCCGGTGTCCGGCTCCCGCGAGCCCGCGGAGGCCGGGCGGCTCGTGGCGATGCTCGCCGGCGACCCGGCGGCCGTGGAGACGGTCCGCCCGCTCCTGCGGCCCCTGTGCCACGAGGTCTTCACGTGCGGCCCCGTCCCCGACGCGCTGGTGACGAAGCTGGCGGTGAACCTCTTCCTGATCACCACGGTCACCGGGCTCGCCGAGTCCTTCCACTTCGCCGAGCGGCACGGCCTGGACACCCGGCAGTTCCTCGAGGTCCTCGGCGCCGGGCCGATGGCGAGCGGCGTCTCGCGGATGAAGGCGCCCAAGCTGCTCGCCCGCGACTTCGGCGTCCAGGCGGCGGCCCGGGACGTCCTGATGAACAATCAGCTCGTCGCGGCCGCCGCGCGCACGGCGGGCCTCGCCTCGCCGCTCCTCGACGTCTGTCACGCGCTGTACGCGGAGACGGTGGCGCTGGGCCACGGGGAGGCCGACATGGTGGCCGTCCTGCGCGCGATCGAGGCCCGGACCGGGCGAGGGACGGCCTGACCGCCGCCCGGCCCCCTGGAGCGTATAAGAGTTGCCTTATATAAGGCAGCGGTGGCATGCTGGGAGCGTGCACGCATTCGATGTGCTGGGCGACCCGGTCCGGCGCCGCATCCTGGAACTCCTCGCCGAGGGCGAGCGGACCTCGGGAGCGGTCACCGCCGCGATCCGGGAGGAGTTCGCGATCTCCCAGCCCGCCGTGTCGCAGCATCTGCGCGTGCTGCGCGAGAGCGGCTTCACGACGGTGCGCGCCGAGGGCGCACGCCGGCTCTACGCCGTCGACGCGGCACCGCTGCGCGAGGTGGACGCCTGGCTGGAGCGCTTCCGCGGCTTCTGGGAGCAGCGCCTCGACGCGCTCGGCACGGAACTGGCCCGGGGCAAGCGGGCCGGGCGGCCGCACGTCAGCACACCAGGGGGTGGTGACCGCAGCGCGGAGCGCCGCGCTGCCCGAGAAGAGAGCGAGGAGACCTCCGATGGCTGACATCGTCGACCTGGTCAACGCCATGCACCGCCAGGTGCGGGACACCGCGACCCCCGAGGGCACGGGCCGCAGCATCGTCATGCGGCGCACCTACGACGCCTCCGTCCACGACGTCTGGGACGCGTGCACGGACGCGGAGCGCCTGGGGCGCTGGTTCCTGCCCGTCACGGGCGAGCTGCGGCCCGGCGGCCGCTACCAGCTGGAGGGCAACGCGGGCGGCGAGGTGCTGCGCTGCGAGCCGCCCCGTCTGCTGCGGGTCAGCTGGGTCTTCGGGGAGCCCAAGGAGGGCGAGTTCAGCGAGGTCGAGGTGCGCCTGACGCCCGAGGGCGAGGACCGCACCGTCTTCGAGCTGGAGCACGTGGCCGTCGTCGATCCCGAGTTCTGGGACACCTACGGCCCCGGCGCCACCGGCGTCGGCTGGGACCTTGGCCTGGTCAGCCTCGGGACGTACCTCGCCGACGGCGAGGCCTTCGACCGCGAGGCGACGCAGGCGTGGAGCGAGTCCGAGGAGGCCCAGGCGTTCCTGACCGCCAGCAGCGAGGCCTGGGGGAAGGCGAACGCGGCCTCTGGCACGCCCGCCGCCACCGCCGCGGCGATGACGGCGGCCACGACCGACTTCTACGTACCCCCGGCCTCCGGCTCCTGAGCGGGCCGCCGCGGCCTCAGTAGGGCCGGTCGCCCGCTATCGCCACCCGCTCGGCGACCCGGCGGGCGGCCCCGTAGTCGGCGACGGCGTAGTGCTGGGTGGCGCGGTTGTCCCAGAACGCGACGTCGCCCGCCTGCCAGCGGAACCGCACCTGGAACTCGGGCACGTGCGCCTGCTGGAACAGCAGGCGCAGCAGCCGGTCGCTCTCGGCCCGCTCCATGCCGAGGATCCGGGTGGTGAAGGAGGTGTTCACGAAGAGCGCGCGCCGGCCGGTCTCGGGGTGCCGGCGCACGACCGGGTGGCGCACGGGCGGGAAGGCCTCCTGCCACCGGGCGAGCCGCTCGGGACCGTGGAACCGCCGGAAGCCGGGCAGGAAGTCGTGCTCGGCGACGGCTCCTTCGACGCGCTCCTTCACCTCGTCCGCGAGGTTGTCGTACGCGGCGGACATGTCGGCCCACAGCGTGTCGCCGCCGAAGGGCGGCACTTCGCGCAGGTGGAGCACCGCGCCCATCGCGGGCCGCTCCCGGAAGGTCACGTCCGTGTGCCACACGTTCTCGAAGGTGGGCGCGGAGCCTGCGCCCTTGTCGAACCGCGCCACCTCGTCGCTGTCGCCGCGCTCCAGCAGCGGGTTGGTCTCCAGCTCGCCCCAGTGGCGGGCGAAAGCGCGCTGCCGCTCGGCGCTCAGGCGCTGTCCCCGGAAGAACAGCACCTTCCATTCGAGCAGGGCCCGGTTCACCTCGTCGCGCAGCGCGGGCGGGAGGGGCCGGGCGAGGTCGACACCGCGGATCTCGGCGCCGATGGTGGCGGCCTGGGGTACGACGTCGAACAGCTCGTACGGCCGGTCCTGCCAGCCCTGCGGGGTGCGGCGCAGCACGCGCCGCCCCTCGTACAGGCCGTCGTCGGGAATGCGCGCGGTGCGCAGCGAGCGGGGGTCGGCGGGGTGCGGGGATGCCGCGACGGACATGGGGCGCCTCCGGAACACAGGGGACCCGTACGGCATACGGCGTACGGGGAGAGCGGCGAGGGACCCGAGGTCCGCTACAAGCCGCCGCGCGCGCAGCCGCATCGGTCCGGCACGGTGGCCGTTCCGAAGGCGTGGGCGCGGTGCGTGAACATGGCCTCATCATGCGCCTGGCGGATCACGGGATCAAGGCCGCGTCCAGGGGCGGGCCGTCGCGCGGGCGGGCCGTCAGCGGAACAGGCCGCCGAGGAGCGCCACGCCCTCGCCGATGTCCGTCGGGGTGCTCGCGGCGTAGCCGAGGACGAGGCCCGGCGGCTGGGGGCGCTGGGCGTGCCAGGACAGGGGCTGCACCTTCACGCCGCGCTCCAGGGCCGCCGCGGCGAGGTCCGTGTCGGCGCGGCCGCCGGCCCCGTGCGGGAAGGTCACCATCAGGTGCAGGCCGGCGGCGGCGCCGTGCACGACGGCGCCCGGCAGATGCTCCCCGATGGCCTCGATCATGGCGTCGCGGCGGGCGCGGTGCCGCCTGCGCAGCAGGCGCAGATGGCGCTCCAGGTCGCCGGACTCCATCAGATGGGCGAGGACGAGCTGCGGCAGCGCCGCGTTGCCGAGGTCGGCGAAGCGCTTGGCGTCCACCAGGGCGGCGTGGTGCGCGCGGGGCGCGAGCAGCCAGCCCACGCGCAGGGCGGGCGCGAGGAGCTTGGACACGCTGCCCGCGTACGCGACGCGGTCGGGGAGCGTGGACCTCAGGGCGGGCACGGGCGGCCGGTCGTAGCGGTGCTCGGCGTCGTAGTCGTCCTCGATGATCAGCCCGCCCTCGCGGGTCCACTCGGCGAGTTCGCGCCGCCGGACACCGCCCAGGACCACGCCGGTGGGGAACTGGTGCGCCGGGGTCAGCAGGGCGGCGGGGGCGCCGGTGGCCCGCAGCGCGTCCACGCGGACGCCGTCGCCGTCCACGGGCACGGGCGGCGCGTCAAGGCCGGACACGCGCAGGTGCTGGCGCAGGCCGAGCGAGCAGGGCTCCTCGACAGCGACCCGGGAGATCCCCACGCCCCGCAGCACGGTGGCGAGCAGGCCGAGCGCCTGGGCGGTGCCCGCGACGACCAGCACCTCGTCCGGGTCGGCCGCGATGCCGCGGTTGCGGGCCAGCCACCGGGCGACGGCCCGGCGCAGGGCCGGGGTGCCGCGCGGGTCGCCGTAGCCGAAGTCCGAGGGGACGAGCCCGGCGAGCACGGACCGCTCGGCGCGCAGCCAGGCGGCGCGCGGGAACGCGGCGAGGTCGGGCAGGCCGGGTGACAGGTCGATCCGGGCGGGGGTGGCACGCAGGGTGTCGAAGATGTCGGTACCGGGAGGTGCCCGGAACAGCGTGCCAGCACCTGAGGGGGCGTCACGCGCCTTACGGGCAGGAGGGGTTGAGGGGGCCAGGGGCGCGGCCACCACCACGGTTCCGCCCCTCCCCCGCCCGGCGACGTGCCCCTCCTCCGTCAGCCTGCGGTACGCCTCCGTGATCACGCCGCGGGAGACGCCGAGTTCCGCGGCGAGCACCCGGGTCGCGGGCAGTCTGCTGCCGACCGGCAGCAGACCGTCGGCGACCGCGCGCCGGACCTGGCGGGCCAGCCAGTCGGCCATGCCGCCCCGCGGGGCCTGGGCGGTGTTCAGCTGGAGGAAGTCGGAGGCGGCCGTGGTCCCGGGCGCGCCGACCGCTTTGGACCTGTCAGGAGAAGATCCATTGGACCTGTTCACAGATCCATTGTGCCGACAGAGTCAAGCCATGGAGTTTCTGCTCACCACGCTCGTGATGACCGTGACGCCGGGCACCGGAGTCCTCTACACCGTCTCGGCGGGCCTCTCGCGCGGCCCGCGCGCCAGCGTCGTCGCGGCCGTCGGCTGCACCCTGGGCATCGTTCCGCACATGCTGGCGGCGATCACGGGCCTGGCCGCGCTGCTGCACACCAGCGCCCTCGCGTTCCAGACGCTCAAGTACCTCGGAGTCGCCTATCTGCTCTACATGGCCTGGAAGACGCTCCGGGACCAGAGCGCGCTCACCGCGGACCAGGACCGCGCCGCGCCGCGCTCGGCGGCCGGGGTGATCCTCGACGCCGTGCTGCTCAACCTCCTCAACCCCAAGCTCACCCTGTTCTTCTTCGCGTTCCTTCCGCAGTTCGTGCCGAAGGACCACCCGCACGCGGTGCTCCGCATGCTCGAACTCAGCGGGTACGTCATGCTCTTGACGCTGGTCATCTTCGCCGCGTACGGGCGGTTCGCGGCGGCCATGCGCGATCACGTCATCGCGCGGCCCGCGGTGGTGAGGTGGCTGCGGCGCGTCTTCGCGGGCGCGTTCGCCGCGCTGGGCGCGAAACTGGCGTTCTCGTAGCGCGAAGCCGGCGCTCTCGTAGCAGGCCCTCGCCCACCCCTTCTCCCTCTCCTGATCGGAATCACCGTGCACTTCCAGCATGCGCCCGCCCTGTGGCGGGACTTCCCCACCCTGGTCCCCGGCGTGCTGCACGCCCGCGGCATCACCCCCGACGTCCCGGTCGACGAGCCGGTCGCCCGGTACGGCGCGGCGGCGGCCGAGCGCCTCGCCGCCGCCCCGGAGGGCCAGTTCCCCGAGGTCCAGGCCTGGCGGCGGGTGTTCTCCACGCTCGGGATGAAGCCCACCCAGTACCGCTGCGCCTCCGAATCCCTGCTGCGGCGCTTCCGCAAGGAGGGCTCGCTGCCGCGCATCCACCCCCTCATCGACCTCTGCAACGCGGTGTCCCTCGCGTACGGCATCCCGGTCGGCGTCTTCGACCTCTCCCGCATCAGCGGTGACCTCGAAGTCCGGTACGCCGACGGGGACGAGGCGTACGAGACGTTCTCCGGCCGCCTGGAGTGGCCCGACGCGGGAGAGGTCGTCTTCGCCGACGACGAGCGCCGGGCCCACGCCCGCCGCTGGACCAACCGCCAGAGCGGTTACTCGGCCGTGCGGGACACCACGTCCGAGATCCTGATCATCACGGAGGCCCTGCACGCATCCGCTTCGCAGGACGTGCCGAAGCTGGTGTCCGCGCTCGCCGACGAGCTGCGCGCGGTGTGGTCGGCCGAGCCCACGGTGGCGGTGCTGACCCGGGAGGCTCCCGGGTTCACGTGCTGAGCCCGGTCAGCCGCCGTACTCGACCAGTTCGGTGGGCAGCACCACCCTCCGCGGCGGCGCGTCCGAACCGGCCGCCGTGCCGCGCTCGCGCATGCGCCGCCGCAGCAACCTGCCCGCCTCGCGGCCGAGTTCGTCGCTGTCGTACGCGACCAGGGTGAGCGGCAGGCCGAGGGCGTCGGCGAGTTCGAAGTCGTCGAAGCCCGCGAGGGCGACATCGGACCGGCTCGCGCGCAGGGCGCGGAACGCCCCTATGGTGTTGCGGTTGTTGGAGCAGAACAGGGCTGTGGGCGGATCGGGCAGGCCGAGGAGTTCGGCGGCCGCGCGCTCGGCCTGGTGGGGCTGGGTCTGGCCCTGGCGGACGTGCCGCTCGTCGCCGGTCAGGCCCGCGTCGGCGAGGGCGGAGCGGTAGCCGCGCAGCCGTTCGGTGCCGGTGTAGACGGTCGGGGGCGAGCCGAGGAAGCCGATGCGGCGGTGGCCGCGCGCGATCAGGCGCGCGGTGGCGGCGCGGGCCCCGCCGAAGTCGTCGACCAGGACGCAGTCCGCGGCGAAGCCCTCGGGCGGGCGGCTGGCGAGGACGACGGGGACGCCGTCGGCGGCCGCGGCGGCGAGGTGGCGCTGGTCGTCGCCCGCGGGCACGGCGATGACGCCGTCCACGCGGCGGCCCACCAGGTCGGCGACCAGGTCACGTTCGGCGTCCAGGTCCTGCCCGGTGTTGCCGATGACCGTCTTGAGGCCGTCCGGGGCGAGCACGGAGTCCACGCCGAGGGCGAGCCGGGAGTAGAAGGGGTTGGCGAGGTTGGTGACCACCAGGCCGACCAGACCGGTCCCGCGGCCCAGGCGCAGCCTGCGGGCCAGTTCGTTGGGCCGGTAGCCGAGCGCGTCGGCGGCCGCGCGGACCCGGTCGCGGGTGGCGGGGTGGACCCGGGGGTCGTCGCGCAGCACCCGCGACGCGGTCATCGCGCTGACCCCGGCCCGCTCGGCGACGTCCCGGAGGGTGGGCGGGCCGCTCCTGGACGCGCGCGGGGACGCACCCGTGCCGTCGTCGGGCTCCCGCGGAGTTCCGGCCATGCCGGGCCTTCCTCTCGTTCCTCCCGCCGCACGGCCTCCCGCCGCGACACCGTGTCCTAGCGCGGCACGGCGTCCCGGCCCTCCGCGTGGAGCGCGGCCCCCACCAGCGCCGCGTCCCCGCCGAGCGCGGCCGGGCGCAGCTCGACCG
Organism: Streptomyces sp. NPDC045778; assembly: GCF_056431945.1. NCBI lineage: Bacteria > Bacillati > Actinomycetota > Actinomycetes > Kitasatosporales > Streptomycetaceae > Streptomyces > Streptomyces sp. NPDC045778. The sequence continues at coordinate 253,568 of NZ_JBWKJZ010000003.1, read as the reverse complement.
GGGTGTCCCCCAGGCCGTCACGCAGTGCCGGGGCGACGAGGTCCCAGGACGCGGCCATGCCGCCGCCCACGATAAGCGCCGTGGCACCGAACTCCCTGACGTACGGTGCGAGTACGCGGCCCAGGGGGCGCAGGGACTCGTGCAGGACGCGGGCGGCCCGGGGTTCGCCCGCGCGGGCGCGGGCCGCGATGTCCCGGACGTCCGTGCCCCGTTCGCCGTAACGGGCGACGATGGCCCGCCGCGAGACGGTGTCCTCCAGCGGGCGGCCCTCGGCCCGGGTGAGGTCGACGCGGCCCTGTGGCGGCACGCCGGGCCCGTCGTGGCGGACGGCCCCGTCGGCGAGGAAGGCCGAGCCGACGCCCGTGCCGAGGGTGATGCCGACGCATCTGCGGTGGCCGCGCCCGGCGCCCGCGTGCCACTCGCCGAGCGCGAAGGCGTGCGCGTCGTTGAGGAACGCCACGCCCGCGGGCCGGGGCCAGACGCCCGCGAGCAGGACCGACCCCACGTCGATCCCGTACAGGTCGTCGAACTTGCCGACGCCCTCGTAGCGGGCGACGCCCTCGTCGTAGTCGAAGGGTCCGGGAAGGGCGACGCCCCACAGCTCGCCCGCCGCCGCGTCCAGGGCGGTGGCGCAGCGCACCACGGCGCCGAGGACGTGCTCCGCGCTGCCGCGCCCCTCCAGGTCGCGGCGCACCCGGCGCACGACACGGGTGGTGTCGACGAGGGCGGCCGTCACATGGGTGCCGCCCAGTTCCAGGACGGCTCTCATGGGCCGGCCGCGGCACCGGACGCGCGGACCAGCGCCTTGACGACCCGCGCGGGGCCGCCGCGCGCGACGAGGCGGTAGGGGCCGACCGCGGCGGGGACCGTCAGGGTCTCCGCGTACGACAGCGGGTGCCGGTCGCCCGCCGCCGTGCGGATCTCCACGCCCTCGCCCTCGACGACGTTCAGGACGTGGAAGCGCCCTGCGGTGTCGTCGGTGGCCTCGGCGCCGGTGTCCAGGGTGAAGCGCCGCACTTCGTAGAACATCTCGTCCAGGGCGCCGATGAGTTCCTCGCGCCAGCCCGGGCCCGAGCGCAGCGGGCGCGGCTCCTGGACCAGGTCGCGGGCGACGGCATCGCCGCGCCGCGCGGTGTCCAGGTTCGCGAGGCCGTGCCGGAAGGGCAGGGCGCGCGGTCTGCCGTCGGCGTCGGGGCGCAGCCAGTCGTAGAAGCGCAGGCTGTACAGGTACGGCGTGGCGCTGATCTCCAGGACGAGGTTGCCCGCGCCGCTGGCGTGCGGGGTGCCGGCCGGGATGAGGAAGAGGCGGCCCTGTTCGGCGGGGAAGGTCTGGACGTGGTCCTCGGGGTCCATGGGCACGCCGTCCTGTGCGGCCTCCTCGACCTCCTTGCGGAACAGGTCGAGGTCGGCGTCCTCGCGCAGGCCGAGGAACACGCGCGCGCCGGGGCCGCCGAGCGTCATGTAGTACGACTCGTGCTGGGTGTAGGACCAGCCGAACCGCTCGCGCATGTACCGCTCGCGCGGGTGGCAGTGCACGGACAGGTTGCCGCCGTCGACGGTGTCCAGATAGTCGAAGCGGATCGGGAAGGAGGTGCCGAAGCGGGCGTGCGCGTCGGCGCCGAGCATCGCCTCGGGGTGCAGGACGCACAGGAGCTGGAAGGGGACCTCGGCCTGGAGTCCGGGCCCGGTCCCGATGACGACGCCCGCTTCGGGGGCGATGAGTTCGTAGCCGAGCGCGGTGTTGCGCGCGCCCGAGGCGAAGCCGAGCCGCCGCTGCGCCCAATGGCCGCCCCAGGGCGTGGAGTTGAAGTAAGGGCGGGTGCGCACCGGCCGGTGGGAGAGGTCGGCGAGGGTGGCGCGCAGCCCGTCGCCGTCGAGGTAGACGGGCCGGTCGGGGTCCTGGACGTCGAGCCAGGCGTCGACGCGCGGGGCGAGCTTGTCGCGGTGCCGGTCGAGCATGGGCCAGTCGACGTAGAACAGCCGCCGCAGGTCGGCCGGTTCGCCCGGCAGGCCCAGGTTGTGGCCGGTGCCCGCGGCGACGGCGGCCTCCGCGTGCCGTTTGGGCACGTCGGCGTACCACAGGACGTCGTGCGGGACGAGGGACGCGCCGGGGCCGTACACCAGGCACAGGGCGTCCCGTGGTCCGGCCGCGTCGGGCAGTTCGTCGAAGAGGTCGCCGAGGGGGTTCGTGGCGAGCTTGCAGTAGTAGGGGTCGCCGGTGCCGTCCTCGGTGCGCTCGCGCACGGCGTGCGGCGGCGCGTAGTGCGCGCGCACGTCCAGGGTGCGCACGGGCGCGGCGAGGTGTGCGGCGACGCGGGCGGCCAGCCGGTCGAAGTCCGCGGACGGGGGCCCCTCCACGGCCACCGTCCGCGGACCGCTCGGCAGGTGTGCGGCCACGGCGGGCCAGCCGGTGGCCATCACGGCCCCGGGCGCGGGGCCGTAACGCGGGTCGAGCCGGTACACACGGTCTCCTTACCGCCGGGACAGCGACGTGCCGGCTCTCACCGGCGCACGAACAGCACCGCCGCCGTGCCGAGCGCGGGCACGTCGACGCTCACCTCCCCGGCCTCCAGGGGCAGTTCGGGGCCCTTGCCGCCCAGGTAGCCCGCCCGGTGGGCGGTGCGCGCCGGGAAGCCGATCCGCACGCGGCAGGCCACCGGCTCCTCGGCGAAGGACTGGAGCCGCAGCAGCGTCTCGCCCGCCCGGGGCGTGGTGGCGCCGACCAGGCGCACGCGCGGGTCGGCCAGGGTGACGAAGCAGTGCGTGGCCGGGGCGGCCCCCGTCGCGCCCCGGGCCCGCACCGCCCGCAGCGGCCTGCTCCACGCCGCCGCCGTCCGGGTCCCGAGCCCGGTCGCCGTCGGACCGCAGGCGACGCTGTAGCGGAAGGTGGTCTCGAAGCCCTGCTCGCTCGGGAAGTTGGTGTCCCACAGGTTGTTGTGGATCCAGGAGAAGACAGTGGCGGGCTCGTCGTGCCCGAGGGTCTTGGGGAACGGCGCGTACGGCAGCGCGATGTTGCCGAACTGCACCAGCGGCGCGTCCTGCGTGGACCAGGCGACCGCGACCCCGTCGTCGGCGAGCGTCACCCAGCGGCGCACGGCCCGCATGTGGCGCGCCGAGCCCGGCACCACCGCGAGCCCGGTGCCGGTGGCGCCGCCGGAGGCCTCCATGCGGACGACGGGCTCCTCGAAGGCGAAGGGGAAGGCGAAGTAGGCGCTCTCCTTGCCGAGGGTCCGGTCCTTGTCGAGGCGGTTCTCGACGTCGAGCCGGGGAACACCGCGCGGCAGCGTGAGCGTGACCCTCAGGCGGCTCGCGCCCGCGGGACGCGTCTCGTACGTGAGCGATTCCGCGGTCGCCGTGGAGCGGCGGTCGATGAGCGCTGCGGGCGGGGCCACGGAGCGCCGCCCCAGGTGCTCCAGGCGCTCGGACGCCGTCGTGCGGCTGGAGTTGTGGTTGAACGCCCCGGCGGTGGTGTAGCTGTCGTGAACGTACGCGTTGAAGCCGACGATCGCGTCCGGCCGTACGAGTTCGCGGCCGGTCGACTTGTCGACGACGGAGGCCACGCAGGCCTGGGCGAGGTCGACGCGGACCGCCAGGTACTCGTTCTCCAGGAGCGTCGGGTCGGGGTGGGCCGCGGCGCGCGCGGCGCTCTCGGCGGGGTTCTCGCGCTCGGTGCCGCCGGTGGGGTTCCAGCCGGTGGCGGCCTTCACGACGGGGGGCGCCTCCCGCCGCTCGGCCCACCGGGTGTCGGCGCGTACCTCCAGGCGCAGTGAACCGGCGGACGGCACGTCGTCCACGCGTGTCAGCAGGAAGCGGCCCGCGTCGCGGTGGTCGTCGTTGGTCTGGGGCCTCTCCTCGTGGGCAAGGGCGCGGCCGTCGCGGGCGTCGTGCACGGTCACCGGCTGGTCGAGCGGCACCGTGCTCTCGGGCAGGAAGATCCGTACGACGTCGGTGCGGGGCCACGAGCAGGTGTTCACCACGTGGTACGTGGCCACGGCGCCGGGCGCGGCGGCGAGCCGCTGGCCGAGCCGGGCCGAGGCCCGGCGCAGCAGCGAGGCGCCGTCGTCGTGGGCGCGCATCGCCTGCCCGTACTTCCAGTGCCACTGGTGCTCGCCGGAGTGACCGCCCTCGTCGCCGTGCGTCCACGGGTCGCCGGCGCCCCAGGTGTGCTCGTCGAACAGCGACACCGCCTCGTACACACCGGCGGCGTCCCGCGTGTCGTCCTCGGCCCCCGTGGCGTCGAGGAGGGCGGCGAACGTGCCGATGGTCTGGGCGTCGGCGACCGCGGACTGGGCGGTGCGGGCGAGCGACAGCGGACGAGCGCCCGCGCCCACGCCGTCCACCCACCAGTCGGTCCAGTCGCCTTCGAAGGTGCGGATCTCGCCGCCGAGCCGCGCCTCGGCGTCGCGGAAGAAGTCCTCGTTGCGGGAGAGCCTCAGGCGCGGGTACGCCCAGGTCTCGTTCCAGCGGCGCACGGTGTCGGCGATGACGCGGCGCGGCGGCGCGTTGTCGCTGAACTTGCCCTGGACGCGCAGGTGGAGCACGTCCCACGGGTACGGTTCGCGCTTGACGTCGACGTGGTCCATGGCCCAGCCGAAGATGCCGCCCCGGTAGGGGTAGGGGTGCGTGGCGAGCGAGGTCAGATAGGCGGGCAGCAGGTCGTCGACGTCGGCGTAGGAGGTGTCGAAGCCGAGCAGCGGGCCTTCCATGTAGGCGAGGCCGTGCGGGGTGTCGGTGACCCACACCAGGACGCTCGCGCCGCTCGGGGCGCGCCAGCGGAACAGCCGGGGCAGCTGCTCGCCGCCGACGAGGTGCGGCACCGAGCGGCCCGCCCAGTTGTGCGCGACCGACAGATAGCGGACGCCCGCCTGGGCGAGGGCGTCGACGAGCCCGACGACCGCGCCCGGCACGTCGGTCTGCATGGCGGAGGTGAGGGTGACGCCGTGGCGCTCGCGGACGTCGTGGGCCAGGCGGAGCAGCTCGTGCAGCTCGTCGGTGGAGCAGGTCTCAGTGTGCAGGTTGAACGGCATCGCCGTCAGCTCGATGCGTCCCTCCCTCACCCGGCGCATCAGCTCCTCGACCTGCTCCGCGGGCCGGGCGCCTGCCCACTGCTCGAAGGACCACAGGGACTCGACGCACCAGCGGAACCGGGACTCCGACGGCCAGTCGTCGGTCGCGCGGGTCAGCTCCAGGCAGGAGTCGAGGAACGACAGGTGTTCGTTCAGGACCTGCCCCTGGGGGTCGGTGTAGCCGATGTCGAGGTGCGAGTGGTGCACCAGGTGGACCGTCCACCGGCGCTGCGGGGTGAGCTGGACGGCGATGCCGTCGGCCGCTTCCGGCAGGCCCACGGTGAGGCGCGTCGCCGCGTCCACGGTGGGCACGAGGAGCCGGGCCCCGCCGCCGGGCCCGGCCACGCGCTCCGCGCGCACCGCGGTGCCCGACTCGGTGCGCACGGCCAGCTCCGCCGGGACCCGGGAGCCGCCCGCGGGCTCGACCCGCAGCGACTGGAGCAGGGTGCCGTCGGCCGCCTCCCGCAGCAGGGGTTCCTCGCTGAGCCGGAGCGCGGCGCCGTCGAGGGTGCCCTCGGCGCCGACCACGCCGGAGCGCAGGCTGGCGCGGATGCGGTCGTTGTCCCAGTCCGCGGTGCGGACCAGGGCCCGTGTGGTCATGCGGATCTCCCCGGGTGGCGGGCGGTCAGCGGACGGACGCGGCCATGCCGCGCAGGAACAGGCCGCGGAAGACCAGGAACAGCAGCAGGGTGGGTACGGACACGATCAGGGCGCCCGCGAGGATCACGGGTGGCCCGCTGGAGGCGTAGGTGGCGCGGAGGGTGGCCAGCGAGGCCATGACCGGCTGGACGTCGGCGCTGCGGCTGAGGGTGAGCCCGAGCAGCAGGTCGTTCCAGACGGCGGTGAACTGGAAGAGGAAGGCGGCGCCGAGCCCGGCCCGCATCAGCGGTACGTGGATCCGCCAGAAGACGCGGGCGAAGGAGGCGCCGTCGATGAGGGCCGCCTCCGTCAACTCGGGCGGCATCGTGGCCATTTGATTGCGGATCAGGAAGAAGGCGAAGGGCACGGCCCAGGCGACGTACACGAGCATCAGGCCGAGCCGGGTGTCGTACAGGTTGGCGTCCGCGTACAGGCCGAACAGCGGGGCGAGGAAGATCTGGAGCGGGAACAGCGTCCCGGAGTAGATCAGCCAGAACCAGAACGCGGGCCGCGGGATCGGCAGGACCACCACGGCGAACGCCGCCATGGCCGCGACGAGCACCGCGAGAAGGCCGCACACGACGGCGTACAGGAGGGAGGCCTGGAAGCTGTCGCCGATGCGTGCCTCGTCCCACGCGGTCTTCACGTTGTCGACGAGCGCGAAGCCCTGGAACGTCCAGTCGGGCTTCCCCCGGTATTCGGCCGCGGGGGTGAGCGCGTTGACGACGAGCAGGTACAGCGGCAGCAGCCAGAGCGCGACGCATCCGGCGACGAAGGCGTGGCGTCCCATCCGGCCCATGGCGCCCTCCTCAGGCCTTCGCCCAGCCCGTGTCGGGCATCTGGCGGCTCAGGTACAGCCACGAGGAGGCGACGACGACCACGGAGAGGACGAGGGCGATCGCCGAGCCGTAGCCGACGTGGAAGAGGCGGAACGTCTCGCGGTACATGGTCAGGGCGAGGGTCTCGGACGAGCGGGACGGGCCGCCCTGGGTGAGGATCCAGATCATGTCGAAGGCCTTCAGACTGTTGACGATGGCCATGCCGACCACGACGACGGTCACGGCGCGCAGCTGCGGCAGTGTGATGTACCGGAACATGCGCCAGCCGCTCGCGCCGTCCAGCTGGGCCGCCTCCACCGTGTCCCGGGGGACGGCGCGCAGGCCGATGGCGAAGAGCACCACGTTCAGGCCGGTCGCCTGCCAGGTGCTCGCGACGATCAGCGCCAGGGTGTTCTGCGGCCATTCCAGGAGCCAGGTCTGCTGCCAGCCGTCGAGGCCGAGGGCGCGCAGGGCCTGGTTGACGGCGCCGTCGGAGGTCAGCATGAAGTACCACAGGGCCGCGGTGGCGGTCCCGGAGATCGCGAAGGGCAGCACGATCACGAGCTGGGCGGCCCCGCCCCAGCGCAGACGGTGCGTGGCGAGGGCGATGACGAGCCCGGCGAGGACCGGCAGGAGCAGCGTCCCCGCCACCCACATCAGGGTGTTGAGCAGGGAGCGGCCGAAGATGGGGTCGTCGGCGAGCCGGGTGTAGTTGTCGAGCCCGGTGTAGCTGCTCGTGAAGCCGTTGTCCTCGAAGAAGCTGCCGTACACGCTGCGCAGGAACGGGTACACGAGCAGGACACCCACGAACGCGAAGGCGGGCAGCGCCCAGGGCAGCGCGGTCAGCGGCCCGCCGAGCCGGGCGCCGGGGCGCGCGGCGTGGTGCGGGGTGCGCAGGGGCACGCGCCGCCGGACGCGGCGCTCGCGGGCGCCGGGCGTGGGCGTCCCCGCGGGGGTCACGGTCCCGGTCATGTCCCGGCCGCCTCCCGCCACACCTTCCAGGCGTCGTCGGCGCGGTCCTGCATGGTGCGCAGGACCTTCCGGTACGAGGAGGGGTCGAGCAGGAATCCGGCGAGGTCGTCGACGGTGGCCTCGACGAGTTCGGGCGGGCCCTGCTCCCAGAAGCGGTTGAGCAGCCACAGGCGGTCGCCGCGGACCTTCTTCTGGAGTCCGGCGATCACCGGGTTGGCCGGCGCGACACCGGGGTTGGGGCAGCCGTCCTGGAGGGTGTGCGAGAAGGCCTTCATCACGGCCGGGTGCAACCAGGCGCGGGTCGCCTTCAGAGCCTCCTCGTGGTCGGGTCCCTTGACGGTGGCGACGAGGGCACTGGACTCGAAGACGACGCTGGGGCGGGCCCCGGGGTCGGCCATGGGCAGCACGAAGGCGTCCATGTTCGTGCCGGGCTCGGCCCCCGCGGCCACCAGCGTCGAGCCGAGCCAGGTGCCGCAGGGCACCATGGCGACCTCGCCGTGCACGAGGGCGGCGGCGGCGTCGACGTGGTTCATGTCCATCGGCGTGAACCAGTCCCGGTCGAAGAAGGAGACCAGGGTGCGCAGGGCGCGCTCGGCGCGCGGGTCGGTGTAGCGGGCGCGGCCGTTCATCAAGTCGTCGTAGAAGCGCGGGTCCTGGCGGCTGAGGACCTCCTGGAACCAGATGAAGGCGGGCCAGCGGCCGTCGGCGGTGCCGTGCAGCGGCGTCACCTTGTTGCGCTTGAGCCGGGCGCAGGCGGCGAGGAAGTCGTCCCAGGTGCGCGGCGGCTTCAGGCCGTGCTCGGCGAACACCTCGGGGTTGTGGAAGATCACCCAGTACGCGAGGTTCATCGGCAGGCCGTAGACGCGCCCCCGCTCGGTGAACGCGGAGCGCAGCGAGGGGTCGGTCCAGCCTTTGCGCTCGGCGTGGTCCCAGGTCGCGGAGAGGTCGACGATGCCGCCGGTGCGGGCCAGGTCCTTCAGGCGGTAGCCGGACCAGTACTTGAGCATGTCCGGGGTCTTGCGGGTGCGCAGCGAGGACTTGACCACCTGCTCGAAGGACTCCAGGAGCGGGTTGACCTCGGGCACGAGCCGCAGCCCCGCGACGCCTTGCATGGCCTTGCCCGCGGCCGTCATCGGCGCGGCCCAGGCGGCGCTGTCGCCGAACACGGCCACCTTGCCGCGGGGTTGGCCGCCCGCGGTGCCGCAGGCCGTGGTGAGCGCCCCGGCGGCGGCCCCGGTGAACAGGGTGCGGCGGGCCAGGGCGGGCGGCGCGGTGGGCGTGGTACCTGACATGGGCGGCCCCCAGGTGGGTCCCGTGCGTCCCGGGTCGTCCCCCGGGTGTGTACCGGTGTGTACCGAGCGGCACCGGGTGCGTCCGGGGCGTGGCCCGGCCCGGTGTTAGCGTTAACACGAGCGAGATGGAGCGTCGCGGGGGCGGGGGCGGATGTCAAGGCCCGGCGTCGCGTTCACGCCACGCGGGCGGCGCCGGGGTGGCGTGGGGGGCGCGCGCTGTGCTGTACGACTCGGCCCCTTGGGGAGCTGCCGCCCCTCGGGGAACGGGAGTTGAGGCGCGGCGCCGCGGCTCGGGGTGGCGGGGCGGGTTCCTCGGCGCGATCCGGGTGGCCGACGGCGGCACGGTCGCCGAGGAGGCCCTGGCCCGGGGACTGGTCGGCGGCGTGGTGCCGGACCCCGCCGGGGGTCTCCCGCGCGGACGCGGACCTGGCACTGCGGCTCCTCCATCGGCGCCCGGGGACGGGAGACGCGCCCGATGACGCTGCTGCGGCCCGCCAATGTGGTGCTGGGGCGCCGGGAGTTGAGAGTGTGCGCCGGGCGGCGACTCCTCGCAGTGGACACCGAGCACGGCACCGACCACGCCCGGGCTGGCCGGGCTCGACGCGGGCTGTGCGGTGGCGGGCACGGCCAAGGCGCCCTTCCCCCTCCCCTGCGGTTCCGTGCGCCCGGACGACGGTTACTCGCGCCGAACCCCGAGCACGGCACCGACCGCACCCGGGCGGCCGGGCTCGACGCGGGCTGCGCGGTGGCGGGCGCGACCAAGGCGCCCTTCCCCCTCCCCCGCAGTTCCGCGCGGTGCAACCGGCTACGCACAGCGTGGGGCCCGGGGCGGCCGCGTGCGCGGTGCCGGTCCAGGGACCCTCGCTGGATCAGTGCGCATCACCAACAGGGGCTCTCCTGCGCCCTGTTGTGCCGGGCGCCACTCTGACCCGGCGGGGCGTGACGGGGGCGCCGTGCCTGCGAAAACCTGTTGCCCGGGCCCCCGCCAGGGCAGCAAGCTCGGGCCATGGTCATCGAACCCGCCTTCGCGCCGCTGCCGTTCGCCCTCGCCGCCCGTCCGGCGCGCGGCCGGCAGCAGGCCGGCCGACCGTGGAGGTCCACGCCGCCGCGCCGGTGAGCGAGTACCTGGTCGCGGGGCTCGTCGCCGGTTATGGCATCGCCATGCCGGTGGGAGCGGTCGCGACCTATCTGGTGGGGCTCACCGCCCGGACGTCGTGGCGGGTCGGAGCGTGCGCCGCGCTGGGCGTGGCGACCGCCGACGGCTTGTACGCCCTGGTCGCGACCGTCGCCGGGGCCGCCGCCGCCCACGTCGTCGCGCCGGTGATGGGCCCGCTGCGCTGGCTCTCCGCGGGCGTCCTGATCGTCCTCGCGGTGCGCGCGGCCACCGTGGCCGTCCGCGGCCACCGCGCCCCGCGGACGGCCACGCCCCACGAGGGCCGGCCACCGGGTCCGGCCCGCGCGTACGCCACCTTCCTCGGCATCACGCTGCTCAACCCCACCACCGTCGTGTACTTCGCGGCGCTCGTGGTGGGCGGCCGGTCCGGCACGGACCCGGACCGGCTCGACCAGGCGGTGTTCACCCTCGCCGCCTTCGCGGCCTCCGCGAGCTGGCAACTGCTGCTCGCCGGGGGCGGCGCACTCCTCGGCCGCGCGCTGACGGGCCGCCGGGGCCGCCTGATCACGACCCTCACGTCCAGCGCGGTGATCACGGCGTTGGCGGTTCATCTGCTGGTGGCCGCCTGAGGCCCACCTCTCGCCGGGCCGGATGTTGTACCAACTAGTATGTACAGCGTCCGGCCCCTCACGTCCGTCCATGTCTCCCGAAGGAGCCCGCCATGCCCCTGGTCCGCATAGACGCCCTGCGCGCCGACAGCGCGCGCCTCGACGCGCTCGGGCGTGCCGTCCACGACGCGCTGGTGGAGGCCATCGGCATTCCGCCCGACGACCACTTCCAGATCCTGACCGGCCACGACGGCAGCAGCAGCACGCTGCGGCACGGCACCTACCTGGGGGTGCGCCGTGACGACGGGATCGTCTACGTCACGATCACCATGCGGGCCGGCCGCACCCCCGACCAGAAGCGCGCCCTGTACCCGCGGATCGCCGAACTGGCCGAGGAATACGCGGGAACAGAGCCGCGGAACGTGTTCATCACCCTGTACGAGAACGAGTCGATCGACTGGTCACTCGGCCACGGCGAAGCCCAGTACGCCCCGGCCCCCTAGGCCCGGCAGCCCGACGGGTCAGTGGACCTGTCGGGCTCCCCGGTGCGTCGGGCCGTGGCCGCTCAGGCAGTGCGGGGCGGCGGAGGCGAGCGGCGTCGTGCCGGCGGCCGGGTCCTCGTGGTCGATCTGGAGCGTGGTGTGGGTGAGCCCGTACGCGTCGGCGAGGAGCTTGTCCAGGTCGCGCCGCACGGCGTGGCAGTCGCCACCGGGGTGGACGAGGACGTGGGCCGACAGGGCGGGTTCACCGGAGGTGATGGTCCAGATGTGCAGGTCGTGGACCTCGGCCACGGAGGGCGCCGCGGCGAGTTCGACCCCGATCACATCCGGGTCGAGCCCCGCGGGCGCCGCTTCGAGGAGGATCCGGCCGGAGTCGCGGAGCAGCCCGCAGCCCGCCTTGACCATGAGGACGACGACGAAGAGCGTGGCGATGGTGTCGGCGCGGGCGAAGCCCGTGGTCATGACGATGACGCCCGCGACGGCGGTGCCGATGAAGGCGTACAGGTCGTTGAGGATGTGCTGGTAGGCGCCCTCGACGTTCAGCGAGGAGCGGTTCGCCCTGGACAGACACCAGGTCGCGGCGAGGTTGACGGCCACGCCGGTGAGCGCGGTGGCGAGCACCATCCAGCCGGTGACCTCCGGCGGGTGCAGCAGCCGCTGCACGGCCTCGAAGCCGAGCCACGCGGCGGCGAGCAGCAGCGTGAGCCCGTTGGCCTGGGCGGAGAGTATCTCCGCCCGCTTCAGACCGAAGGTGTACGTGCCCTTGGCGGGCCGCGCGGCGAGCCGCATCGCGACGAGCGCGAGCACGATGGAGAAGGCGTCCGTGAGCATGTGGACGGCGTCGGAAATCAGCGCGAGGGAACCGGCCATGAAAGCGATGACCGTCTCGACGGCAATGAAAACGCCGATCAATACGAGCGCGAGCGAAAGCCATCGCCGGTCGGCGTCGGCGGAGACGCCGTGACTGTGCCCGGCGTGGCCTCCGGCCGCGTGACCATGGCCGTGGTCATGCCCGTGCTGATGCGTATGCGCGTGCCCCACGGAGTTTCCCCCCACGTGTGCCGACGGCGGCTGACGCAGGGGAGTTAAGCGCAATTCGGCGAGCGCCGCAAAGGCTGCATCGGTGACCGTTTTCAATGCCGGTTCGGGGCCCGGGTCATGGGTCTCGCGTGCCTCCAATCGCGGTGCGGAGTGGCCGAATTGGCTCTGTTCGGCGTTTCGATGAGCTGCGGCCGCCACTTGGTACTTTCCGCTCCTGCGTCACGTAAGGGCAGGTCGCGTAAGGGCAGGTCGCGTAAGGGCAGGCCGAGAGCGCGTGCTCGGCTGCCTGGGCGTCGCGACTGCACGCCATGTCGACGGCCCCGCCCTGCGGGACTCCGCGGCGTCGTAGGTTTCTACGAAAATCTTTTGGCCGCGCTCGGATTCCATGAGACTTATTCAAGAACCCTTGACATCACGGCTTTACGTGGCGCGCGAATTGGTCGATGAGTCATCTCCACTTCCGCCGGGGGTAGTTGGGACTCGGTCAGGCCGTGCGGCGAGGGGCCTGGAGAAGGTGCGCGGTTCGCAGTCGTATGGGCCAGATCCATACAGATATCGCCCTGATGCACCCTAGTTACCACTTCGTAACTGGCCAGTTGGTGCGCAAATGCCTGCTTTGAGTTGATCTTGAGATGTTCTGATGGGTGGGCCGATTCAGCGCGTTTGGGGGCGAGGGACACCTGTCGCCCCGTATGAGTGATTTAGCCGCGGGGGTGCCGTTATGCCATTCGTCGAGTGAGGCGTGCAGACCGTAGAAGCATCGAACTGAATTCCCGGAAAAGAGACCTCTTCTTGACCGCCATTTCCATGAGCCGACGCACACTTCTCGCGAGCATCGCCGCCGGGGCGGCCGTCGCCGCGCTCCCCGCGATCGGCAACGGCCGCGCGTACGCCGCCGGCGCGACCGGTCTGCCCGAACTGCCCGACGACTCGGGTCTTCCCGACACCGACCGGGGCAGGACCGTCTGGGCGTACAAGCTCGGCGGCAAGGCCGTGAAGGAGGCCGCTTCCGCCGCTCTGACGACCGGCTCCGTGGGCGCCTTCCTGGCCACCGAATTCGACCGGGCGCGTGCGCAGGACAACACCTTCGCCCTGTTCGAGGCGCTCGCCCACGCCGGGAAGTCGGTCCGCGACAGCGTCTCCACCGCTCTCGCGGGCGGCGACAAGGCCATCGACACGTACCTGGCGGACGGCTGGCAGTCGCCTGTGGTGACCGACCTGCGGGCCGAGACCTTCTCCGTCATGAACGCCGGAGGCAAGGGGGTCCGGCGCGAGGCGGCCAAGGCCCTGGACGACGGAACCCGCGAAACCCTCGGCACGTTCCTGGCGGAGACTCAGTACACGGCACACGCCGAGGACGAGAAGGTCGAGGTCTTCACCCTCCTCCACGGCGCGTCGCCCGAGGTGAAGAAGTACGCCGAGCGCGCACTCGCCGACGGCTCCCCGGAGGCCGTCCACTGGTTCCTCGCCACCGGCCAGCACATCGCCCGGGCCCGCGACGAGGAGAAGGCCACGATCGACCAGCTCGTCGCCATCGTCGAGCGTGAGGGCAAGCACGCCAAGGCGACGACGGAGCGTGCCGTCGCCGCGTCCGACCAGGCCAAGGACGCTGCGGAGAAGGCCAAGAAGGCGGCGCTCGCGGCGGCCGACGAGGCCAAGGCCGCGCAGCAGGACGTGGGGAAGTCCGCGGGCGCCGCCCGCAAGGCCGCCGGTGCGGCCCGGGGCGCGGCCGCGGCGGCGACGACGGCCATCCACGCCTCGCGGACCGCGCAGGCGGCCTCCGCCCGCGCCACCCGCGCCGCGCAGGCCGCGGCAGCCGCGGCCGCCACCGCGGGCCGGGCCGCCGCGGGCGCCTACAGCGCGGCCATCGCCGCCTCCAAGGACGCCTCGCAGGCCCGCGCGGCCCGCCTCGCCGCCGAAGGCGCCCGCGACGCGGCCAAGAAGGCCCGCACCGCGGCCACAGCCGCCGCCGCGGCGGCCACCGCGTCCCGGCAGGCCTCGAGCGCGGGCGGGGCCGCCGCCTCCGCCGCGCGGAACGCCGCCGCGGCCGCGAACGCCTCCGCCGCCGCTGCCACCGCGGCCGGCGTCGCCACCTCCCAGGCCCGCGAGGCGCGCCGGGCGGCGGCCGATGCCAACGCCGCGGCCGCGCGCGCGGGCCGCGCCGCCGGCACCTCACAGACCCTGGCCGACAGGGCGGCCGCCGCGGCCTCCGCCGCGCACCGGGCCGCGAACTCCGCCGCCGACCACGCGGACAAGGCCGCCGACGCGGCCGAGGACGCGGCACGGAACGCGGGCAAGGCCGTCGAGTACGCCAAGCGCTCGACCGCGTACGCCGAGCAGGCCGTCAAGGCGGCCACCACCGCCAAGAACGCGGTCAAGGAGGCACAGGAGGTCGAGAAGGCCGCCCGGGAGGCCGAGGCGAAGCGGATCGAGGAGGACACCGAGGCCGGTCTCGAACTGGCCCGCGAGCAGGCCCGGCAGGAGGCCGAGAGCCTCGAACGCATCGAGCGCCGGCGCGACCTCGCCGACCAAGCGAGCCAGGAGACCAAGGACCTCATCGCCCGCGCCGAGCGGGCCCTGAAGGCGGGCGACCGGGCCGAGGCCACCGAGGCGGGCCGCGCGGCCGCCGCCGGCCTGCTGGACAGCCACGGCACCTGGACCCGGGAAGCCGCGGAGTTCGCCCTCGCGGGAACCGAGCACGACGTCCTGAACTGGGTCGACGTGGACCGGCTCGCGGCGCGGCGGCAGGACGACCGCGAAAGCGTCCTCGTGCTCGCCGAGGTCGCCCCGCCCGCGGTGGCCGAGGCCGCGCGAAAGGCCATCGACAGCGACGACCCGGACGCCGCAACGCAGTTCCTCGAGACCGGCCGGATCCAGGCGGCCCGCACCGACAACCGCGTCGCCGTCTTCAAGGTCCTCGGCCAGAAGCCCGGCAAGGCGGTCAAGGCCGCCGCCGAGGCCGCCCTCGCGGACGGCAGCGCCGAGGCCCTTGACACGTTCCTCACCTCGGGCCTCGGCAAGGCGCTCCAGGAGGACGACAAGGTCGAGGTGTTCCGGCTCCTGAACTCCGGCGGCCCGAACCTGAGGTCGGCGGCCCAGGTGGTCCTTGAGGGCCCGGCCCGGATGCGGCGCTTCTTCGTCGCGCGGGACCACCACGGCATCGCGAAGGTCGACCACGACGCCGCGAGCCACGTCTCGGCGGTCCGGGCGTCGATCGCGCACGCAGCGAAGGTGGCCGCCGAGGCGCTCGAGGACGCCGCGCGCGCGTCCAAGACCGCGGCGGAGGCCAGGAAGGCGGCCAAGGAGGCGTCGGACTGGGCGGCCAAGGCGAAGAACTACGCGGCCGACGCCACCAGGTCGGCAGGCGAGGCACGCGAGAACGCGATCGCGGCGGACGCCTCCGCCCAGCAGGCGCGGAACTCGGCGCAGACCGCGAAGAAGGCCGCGGCCACCGCCCGCACGGCGGCCCGCACGGCGAACTACGCGGCCAACCAGGCGTACGGCTCCGCCCGCAGCGCGGTCGCGTCGGCGAACTCCGCGCAGGCCTCCGCGGCCAGGGCGAGGGCGGCCGCCGTCCAGGCGGGCAAGGACGCCGGTGCCGCGGCTGCCGCCGCGAGCGAGGCCCGCAGCGTCGCCATCGCCAAGCGGAAGGCCGAGGCCGCCGCCGCGGCCAGGGAAGCCGTGCGCAGGGCCAAGGCGGCCAAGGAGAAGGCCGAGAACCCGGCCGACACCCCGGCCAACGACCAGTGCGTGGTCGACAAGCCGGGGACCTGGCTCGGCCACACCGCCCAGGAGTGGCAGGACGCGACCGGGCGGGCCAGCACCGTCCTCGGAACCCTGAGCCTGGGGGCCATGGGCCTCGGCGGTCTCGCGCTCGCCACCGGCATCGGCGCTCCGGCCGCGCCCTTCCTGTTCACCGCCGGGGCCGTGCTCGGCGGGGCGTCCTGGGTGGCGCAGGGCTTCAACGTCCTCGCGCACGGCTTCGACGACCGCCTGGGCCGCGGCTGGTGGAGCGGGCCCTTCAAGGAGTCCCTCGGGATGTTCGCGCTCGGCGGCATCTTCATGGGCAAGGGCGCTGTCGCCAGCAAGCTGGGCTACGGCTTCGAGATCGCCAAGGACGGCGTGAAGAACGCGGGCTCGGCGATCAGCGACGCGGCCGGAGGCATCGTCACCACCACCATCGGACTGCTGACCTGGTAGCGGGGCGTCGTCCCGCCGCCGGAAAAGCACACCGCGAAGAGACGGGGGTGGCGGCACCCGGCCGTCACCCGCCCGTTCGCCCTCCCCCTCTGAGAGATTCGTTCATGTTCGGTTCCGGACTTTCCACCGGCCAGTGGTGGGTGCTCGCGTCAGCCTCCGCCTTTCTCCCCGGCTTGGCCATGCTGCCGTATACGAGGAAGGCCGAGAAGAAAGCGCTGGTTCCCCTCTTCTACGTCGTGCCCGCCGCTCTCGTGGCCCTCGGCATCGCGGGCGGCGCCGCGGCGCGCGGCTACGGCCTCACCGAGTCCCTTGAGATGTACATGTGGTGCATGGCGGGCCTTGCCCTGCTGATCGTGCTCGGCCGCCCCGAGATCAAGAGGAACGAAGAGCTTCAGGCGGCGGGCAAGGAGCTGGAGCAGCCGTCGCCGCTGTATCTGCTGGTGGTCTTCGTAGCGCTGGGAATCGCCGCCGTGCTCGCCTTTCTGATCCGGGGTCATCTCATCGGCTGACGCCCCGCGACATCTGTCTTTCCGCTTTTCCTCTCGTCCCGGACGGCCAGAGGTCCTTCCCGGGACCGTCGGACTGCCGGGCTCACCCATGACCGCTTCACGAAAAGGACATCATTCGATGAATTCCCCACGTCCCCTACGACGCGTCCTCGCCATCGGCGCCGCCGCGGCCGCCGGTGCCGCGGTGGTCGCCGCCCTGCTCCCCTCGGCCGGCGCATCCGACGCCGCGGACCGGCACCGGGCGGACGCGGCCCGGGCCGTCACGGCCGCCGACGGCCGGCCCGGCTACGCCGTGGAGGACTTCAACTACCCCGGCGCCGACCGGATCCTGAAGGACAAGGGCATCGTCCTCAAGCGCGGCGACGGGCACATCACCCTGGCCGCATGCGGCTCCGCCGCCGGCCTGATGGAGGTCTACTCGCGGAGCGACGACAGCATCTGCTTCCGCACCACCGGCACCTCCGGCTTCCTCACCATGGAGATCCCGGCCGTCTTCGGCGTGAAGACCACCGCCATGGACGCCGATCTTGAGCTGACCGCGGGCAAGAAGAAGACCACCGTCGAGGTGGACAAGAACACCTACAAACCGGTCGGCGAGTCCGTCGACCCCGAGGGGCGCGAACACGTCCTCGTCGAGATCCGCACCTCCAAGTAACCCCTGCTCGCGGGAGTATGCACACCTCATGAAGTCAACGCTCCACCGGCGTAACGGACTTGCCGTCCTGGTCGCGGCCGCCGTCGTCGTCACCCCCCTCGCCTCCGGCGTCTCCGCACACGCCGTCACCGGCGGCAAGGAACCCGACAACCTCCGCGCCTACACCGCACGCCTGGACATCGGCGGCGGCGAGCGGGCCTGCACCGGCGCGCTCGTCGCCCCCCAGTGGGTCCTCACCGCCAAGTCGTGCTTCGCCGACAAGCCGGCCGAGTCGATCGACGTCCCCGCGGGAGCGCCCAAGGCGGCCACGAAGGCCGTCGTCGGGCGCACCGACCTGACCACCGGCGCGGGCTCCGAGCGCGAGGTCGTCAAGCTCGTCCCCCGCGGCGACCGGGACGTCGTCCTGGCCAAGCTGTCCGCTCCGGTCACCGACGTCACCCCCGCCGCCCTCGCGGCCGACCCGGTGCGGGCGGGGCAGGACCTGACCGCCACCGGCTACGGACGCACCAAGACCGACTGGTCGCCGCTGGACCTGCACCACGGCACGTTCACCGCGGGCGCGCCCGGCGGCACGGACGTGGAGCTGACCGGAAGGGGCGGGGACGCCATCTGCGCCGGGGACGCCGGGGCGCCCCTGGCCGTGGGCGGCGAGGACCGGCCGCTGATCGCCGCCGTGGCCTCCCGCTCCGACCAGGCGGGCTGCTTCGGCATCGACCCGGCCCAGAAGTCCACCAAGGCGATCGCGTCCCGCGCCGACGACCTCGCCGCCTGGGTCGGTGAGCAGACCGGCCAGGCCGGCTTCGTCGACTTCGACGGCGACGGCGTCGAGGACATCGCCATCGGCGACCCGTACCACACCGTCGCGGGGAAGAAGCAGGCCGGATCCGTGCGCGTCGTGTACGGCGGCGGCAAGGGCACCGCCCAGATCGACCAGAGCCTGTCCTTCGTGCCCGGCGGGCCCGAGGACTACGACCGGTTCGGGCACGCCCTGGCCACCGCCGACTACAACAAGGACGGCTACACCGACCTGGTCGTCGGCATCCCCTACGAGGACCTCAAGGGCCAGGCCGACTCCGGCATGGTGACCGTGGTCTACGGCTCCCCCACCGGCCTCGGCAAGGGCCGGGCCTCGACCAACTTCGAGCAGGGCGAGGGCACCGGCGTACTGAAGAACTCCGCCGCCGAGGCCGGGGACATGTTCGGCTACTCCGTGACGGCCGGGATCACCAGGACCGGCAACCCGTTCATCTTCGCCGGCTCCCCGGGCGAGGACCTCGGCTCGACGAAGGACGCCGGTTCGTCCGTGTACATCACCGGCGACACGAGCTTCGGCATCACCCAGGGCGGCGGGGCGGCGGGCGCCGCCGAGGCCGGTGACCAGAACGGCTGGTCGGTCGCCTCCGACGCCAACCACATCGCGATCGGCTCGCCCGGAGAGTCCATCGGCCCCAAGGCCAAGGCCGGCGCGGTGAGCGTGCTGCGGCACCCGGACAAGGCCGGGGTCAAGCCCGCCTTCGTCGCCGACTTCAACCAGAACAAGGACTTCGTCGCCGGCAACGCCGAGGCCGGGGACAAGTTCGGCTACTCCCTGTCCATGACCGCGTTCCGGGGCGACGGCGAGAAGACGGCGGCGTCCTCCGCCCTCGCGGTCGGCTCTCCGGGCGAGGGCATCGCCCCTCCCGGTGGCGGCGCCGAGAAGAAGGAAGCGGGCCACACGCACGTCCTGCGCATCTCCGCGGGCGGCGGCGGCAGCCAGCTCGCCTCCGTCTCCCAGATGAACACGGTCAACCAGAACGAGGCCGACACCGCGGGCGGCTCCGAGCCCTACGACCACTTCGGTGAGCGCGTCGCGATCGCCAACCGCGCCCCCGGCAAGGTCCCGGGCCGGTTCGACCTGGTCCTGGCCGTCGGCTCACCCGGCGAGGACCTCGAAGGCATCAGCAACACCGGCGCCGTGCAGACCTACTCGGCCATCGGCAAGCCCGGCGACGGCGACCGGTGGATCGAGGTCGGCAGCAACGGCATCCCCGGCCCGAAGAAGACGAACCAGTACCTCGGTACGACGCTCACGGCCACACCGACCCACCTCTACATCGGCACCCCGTTCGGGCCGGCCGCCAAGGGCGCGGTCCACTCCCTGCCGTGGACCACGCTGACCGGCGGCCCGTCGCAGCCGGCCAAGGTCTACGAGCCGGGCAAGGACGGCATCCCCAACGAAGGCGAGCGCTTCGGCACCAGCGTCCAGTAGTCCCCGAACCCGGTCCCTCTGGGACGCGCGGCCCCGACCGGCTCCTCCGGGACGCGCGGCCCCGACCGGCTCCTCCGGGACACGGCGACCTCATCGGGCCCCCGGCTCAGCACGGCGCTGGGCCGGGGGCCGCGGTCGGTGGCTGCCGGGCCGGGAGCGCGGCACTTGCCGGGCTCCTCCCGCAAGCGCGGTGCCTGCCGGTCCCGTACCGGGAGCGCGGCACTTGCCGGTCCCGGGAAGCGGAGAGCCGGACTTCCTTGCCCACTCGCCCCCTCCCCTGCCACACCACACCTGATGTCCACTTATGGCATGAAACCGCAGCACTCCGCGTCCACCGCTCCGCACACCCCCGAAGACACCCCCGAAGGCGTCCGCGCCCGGGCCACGTCGGGCGCCAGGGGTTCCGGGCACCGGGTGCGACGCGCGGACGGCTCGCTGCGCTTCTCGATGCCGACGGGCCGGCGGACGCCGATGCTCATGGGAGCCGCGTTCTTCGCCCTGCTCGCGGGAGTCACGCTCGCGCTCCCGGGCCCGGTCGAAGGCGAACGCCTCACCGACGCACTCGGTTTCGGAGCCCTCTGCGCGCTGCTGCTGATCGCCTACTTCGTCTTCGCCCGGGACCACACCGAGGCGAACCCCCAGGGCATCAGCGTCCGTCGCTTCGGATTCCTGCGGAATTCCTGGGCCTGGGAGGAGATCCACGACATACACATCGAGCTGCGGGAAACCAGAGGCCGGCGTACCGGCAGCCGCTCGGTGGTCGTCGTCCTGCGCAACGGACGCACCTCCAGGCTGACCGTGCCGGGCAGCGACGACACGGCCAGTGCGCGGTTCTCGCTCGATGCGGCCCAGCTCATCCAGTACTGGCAGCGGCACACCCGCCGCCCCGCCGCCGTCCCCATCACCGTCAAGCGGCCCTGAGGTCCTGAGGCCCTGAGGTCCCGAGGCCTTCCGGGACGAACTCCGCCATGGGGAGGAAACGGCGCGAGGTACCCCATATCCCCGCCCCACACGCCTCACCTTGTGACTCACGCCACGCCGGACCACTAAAGGATCTTGTTTCCGCGTATCCACACAGCGGTATCCCGTGTGCCACGATGCCACCGTGTTGCTCAACCGCTCAGGAAATCACCACTGAATCACTGATGACTTCTTGAACGTTCGGCTGGCCGTCATACGGGGAGACGAGAATGCCGACACTGATGGTTATCGGGTACCGGGAGGACCTCGATCGGGCGCTGCGACGCCGAGGTCTCGACCCCTTCTACATCGTGCAGCAGCCGGCGAGTGCGCTCCACGGCCTTGACTTCACCCGCGTCAACGACATCGAGAACGCCCAGGAAATCCTGCGGGCGGTGCTCTCCGCGCGCGTGCGTGACGTCGTGGGAGTACTCACCGTCCATGAAATGGGTGTGTTCGGTTCCGCCTATCTGCGGCAGCAGTTGAACCTGCCGGGAAACACGGACTCCAGGACGGTCCCCTACTTCCGGGACAAGTACCTCCAGAAGAGCGCACTGCCCGCGGACATCGCGCGGGCACGCTGTCGATACGTCTCCCGGGACACCGCGTTCACCGATCTCGTCGACGACCTGGGCGACACCTTCGTCGTCAAACCCGCGACCGGAGCCGGGTCCCTGCGCACGAGTGTCGTCCGCTCTCCCGAGGAGTACGCACGCGCTCTGGAACCGTTCCCCGGAGACTCGGAGGTCGCGGTCGTCGCGGAATCGTTCATCGCGGCGCCGGAGGTCTACATCGACGGCATCTGGGAGAACGGCTGCCTGCGGTGGTCGTCCATGACGCGCTACCACGACTCACCGCTGAACGCCGCGCGAGGCGGCGTCCTGGCCGCGCACCTCCTGGACAAGAGGCGGCACGCGACGCTGTTCTCCCGCGCGGAGACGCTCGCCCACCAGGTGCTCACGCACCTCGGCGCGCCCGCGTGCGTCTTTCATCTGGAGGCGTTCGTCCAGGAGTCGGGGCTGACGTTCGGCGAGTGCGCCATCCGCCTCCCGGGGGCCCTTTCCCCGCAGATCAATCAATTGACCTACGGCGTCGACCTGTTCGACGTCGAGATCAGCCTCGCGCTCGGAGAGGGGGTCACACAAACCCTGGACGACCGCACGCCGGATCGTTTCCACGGCTATCTGCTGCTGCGCCGCCCGCAGCGGGGAAAGCTGGCCCAGGAGGATTTCGAGCGCGCCTTCCAGTTCGACGAGATCGAGTACTCTTCCGCTCCTGACACGCCACTCGGACCGTATGGCAAGGTGGGCCATGCGATCGTGTCCGACCACGACGAGCTGAAACTGCGGCAGACGATCGAGGAGATCGTCCACTTCAACGAAGGCGGCTGACCGCCGCCGCTGCCGCGGAAAAGGGCTCCCTGGCGTTTCTGCGCAGAGCGCAGCACGCCCCCATCGACGTCGTACGTGCGGAGCAGGCGCGGCTTCGAAAGTGTCCTCAACCTTTCCCAGCACGCGCTCGCGGCTGTTCCGCGCTCTTTTCGGTTGGAGGTCTTCGCTCTCATGCCGGACCAACGTTCTCCTTTGACCATGTCCGATGTGCTCGAACGTGCGGCTCATGGCACGTCCCGGGGTGTCACCTTCGTCGGCGGCTCGTTCCTCTCCTACGCCGAGCTGTGGGAGTCCGCCCGTCGCATCGCCGAAGGGCTGCGCGCCCACGGCGCCGCGCCGGGCGACCGGGCGCTGATCGCCGCCCAGGATCCGGAGAGTGTCGTCCGCGCCTTCTGGGGGTGCGTGCTCAGCGGGGTCGTGCCGTGTCCGGTCGCGCCGCCCGCCGACCCGGCCCGGTGGCGCGCTCACCTCGGCCAGCTGCGCACGCTCCTGGGCGACCCGCTGTTCCTCGTCCCCAAAGCGGCTCACGGGGACCTGCCCGCAGCCGGCCTGCGGACCGTCACCGTGGAGGAGCTGAGCCAGGCCTCCCCCGAGCACCAGCGCCCCCACACGCCCGGGCCCGACGACCTCGCCCTGCTGATGCTCACCTCCGGGTCCACCGGCGCAAGCAAGGCCGTCAAGCTCACCCACGCCAACCTGCTGGCGGCGGTCGCGGGCAAGGCGGAGGCGCTGGACCTCGGGCCCGACGACACGATGATGAACTGGATCTCGGCCGACCACATCGCCGCGGTCGAGGCGCACCTGCTGCCGATGTCCCTGGGCGCGGAGCAGGTCGTCGCGGCACCGGCGACGGTCCTCGCGGACCCGGTGGAGTTCCTCAGGCTGCTCACGGCACACCGGGTGCGCGTGGCCTTCACCCCCAACTTCCTCTTCGGGCAGATCAACCAGGCCCTCGCGCAGGGGCCCGCCGAGCGGCAGGACATCGACCTGTCGCGGGTGCGGCACATCATCTCCGGCGGCGAGGCCACCGTGACCGCCACCGTGCGGGCCTTCGTGGACGCGCTCGCCCGCTACGGGCTGCGCGAGGACGTCGTCGTACCCGCGTTCGGCATGACGGAGACGTGCGCGGGCAGCGTGTTCCACCGCGACTTCGCCGTCCGTGACCGGACCACGGAGTTCCCTCCGCTCGGCCGTCCGGTACGGGGGCTGCGGATCCGGATCGCGGACGGCGGCGGCACGGTGCTCGCCGCCACCGCCGAGGAGCCCGCCGCCGAGGAGCCCGCCGCCGAACAGGACGCCGCCGCGCGGGAGGTGGCCCACCAGCCGGGTGTCCCGGGTGAGGTGCAGTTGCGCGGCCCGATGGTCACCTCCGGGTACTTCGGCGACGAGCGGGCCACCGCGCGGGCGTTCACCGCCGACGGCTGGTTCCGCACCGGCGACCTGGGGCACCTCGACGCCGACGGCCGGCTGACGCTGGTCGGCCGCACCAAGGACTCCATCATCGTCAACGGCGTCAACTACTACAGCCACGACCTGGAAGCCGTCCTCGACGAGCTGGGCGAGGTCAGGCGTGGACAGGTCGCGGCCTTCCCGATCCGGCCCGAGGGCGCGGACTCCGAGCAGCTCGCCGTCGCGTTCGTGCCCGCGGGTGCCCCCGTCGGCGAAGCGGCCGACTCCGCCCTGTACCGGGCGATCGTGGCGATCCGCAGCTCCACGGTGATGCACTGGGGCTTCCGCCCCCAGCTGATCCTCCCGGTCGCCGTGGCCGACATCCCGCGCGGCAACCTCGGCAAGGTCCAGCGCTCCCGCCTCCGCGCGGCCGTCGAGGCGGGCGCCCTGGACGGCGCGGCGCGCAGGGCGGACGAGGTCGGCACCCGCTTCCTCGGCGCCCACGTGCCCCCGGACGGCGAGGCCGAGACCACCCTCGCCGCCCTCTACGCCCGCGTCCTGAACACCACCGAGGTGTCCGCGACCGCGAGCTTCTTCGACCTCGGCGGCACCTCCCTCGACGTGCTGCGACTCAAGCTGGAGATCCAGAACGCGTTCGGCATCGACGACGTCCCGATGGCGACCCTCCTCCAGGCGCCGACCGTACGAGCGCTCGCCGCGCGCCTGACCGCCGGGCGGGGCGCGGGCGGGGACGCGGCCTACGACCCGCTGGTGCCCTTGCAGGTGACCGGGGACGGCACGCCGCTGTTCTGCGTGCACCCCGGCCTCGGTGAGGTCCTGGTGTTCGTCAACCTCGCCAAGTACTTCACGGGCGAGCGGCCGTTCTACGCGTTGCGGGCCCGCGGATTCGGCCGGGGCGAGACCCACTTCGGGTCGTTCGCCGAGATGGTGACCACGTACGTGGCGGCGATCCGGCGGGCCCAGCCGCGCGGGCCGTACGCGGTCGCGGGCTACTCCTACGGCGGCGCGGTCGCGTTCGAGATCGCCAAGCGCCTCGAGGCCGACGGCGAGGAGGTCGGCTTCGTGGGCGTCTTCAATCTGCCACCGAGCATCTCCGGCCGCATGAACGAGATCACCTTCACCGACGGCGCGATCAACCTGGCGCTGTTCCTCGAACTGATCGGCGCGGCCGACGTGGAGCGCCTCACCGCCACCCTCCGCGCGCTGCCCGAGGCCGACCAGCTGGCCTACCTCGTCGAGCAGGCGCCGCGGCGCCGCCTGACCGAACTCGACCTCACCGTCGAGCGGTTCACGGCGTGGGTGGAGCTCGCGCAGAGCATGGTGCGCCTGGGCCGTACGTACGAACCCTCGGGATCGGTCGGGCAGGTACGCGTCTTCTACTGCACGCCGCTGCGCGGCACCAAGCAGGCGTGGCTCGACGACCAGCTGCGCCACTGGGACGACTTCACCCGCGGCCCCAACGAGTACATCGAGGTCGACGGGGAGCACTACACCCTGATGAGCCCGCGGCACGTGCGGAGCTTCCAGGCGACCCTGCGGCGGGAACTGGCCCGCGCGCTCGGCCGATGAGCCGCCTCCGGACCCCCGCCACCGCCCACACGAGCAGGAGCCGTTGATCATGCGAGGCAAGAAGATCCTCATCACCGGGGGGACAGGTCAGGTCGCCCGGCCCGTCGCCGAAGCGCTCGCCGCCGACAACGAGGTGTGGTGCCTGGGCCGCTTCGGCGACCGGACCGCCCGCGAGGAGCTGGAGGAACGCGGCGCCCGCACCTTCACCTGGGACATGGACTGCAGCGACCTGGACGGGCTTCCGCACGACTTCACCCACGTCCTGCACTCGGCGGTGTACCGGGGCGAGAGCGGCGACTTCGACGGCACGGTACGCGTCAACTCCGTGGGCACCGCGCGCCTGATGACGCACTGCTCCACGGCGGAGGCGTTCCTGTACGTGTCGTCCGGGGTGGTCTACGACCGGGCCGACCCCGCCCACCGCTACCGGGAGAGCGACCCCCTCGGCACGGGGGCGCCGTGGCTGCCGACGTACCCCGTCGCCAAGCTCGCCACCGAAGGGGTGGTGCGCGGCCTCGCCGAGGCGCTCGCGCTGCCCGCGGTGATCGCCCGGCTCAACATCGCCTACGGCCCGTACGGCCACGGCGGCGTGCCCATGATCATGTTCAGGGACATGCTGCGGGGCCGGCCGTGCGCGGTGCCCCGCGAGGGCCAGAACTACTGCAACCCGGTGCACACCGACGACATCGTGCGCCAGGTCCCGCTCCTGTGGGAGGCGGCGCGGACCCGCGCGCGGGTCGTGAACTGGGGCGGGGACGAGGAGGTCGGCATGACCGACCTCCTGGAGCACATGTCCGCGCTCACCGGGGTGCCGCTCACGCTGGACCGCGGCGAGGGCAGCCGGGGGACGGCCATGTTCGACCAGAGTCTCCGCCGCGACCTCATCGGGGACTGCTCGGTCGGCTGGAAGGCGGGCATCGCCCGCACCCTGGCCGAGCTGTTCCCGGAGTACCGCGACCGTGTCGAGGCGACCGTGACGAAGAGGAGTGCCTAGCGTGCGCAGGACCGCAGACATCGACGCGCTCGACGACGTGCTGTGTGCCGCCCTCGGCTCGCGCGTGCCCGTGTGTTCGCTGGAGCGCATCGGCCGGGACGCCGCCGCGTTCGCCGCCCTGGATCCGGTGCTGGTGGAGCGGCCCACCCTGGTCGGTGGCGGGGTGCCGTACGCCCCGAGCGGTCCCGCTCCCGCGCGGCCCGCGCTCGACGCGCTGCTCCGGCGGGCGGAGGAGCTGGGCGTGCCGCAGGTCCTCGTGCCGCAGGTGCGCCGCGGTGACGACACGAGCGCGCTGCGCGAGGCCGGTTTCGTGCGGATCGCCACGGATCCCGAGTGCGTCTTCCGGCCGGACGGGGACGTGGACGAGGCGCTGCGGACCCGTGTCGGCGCCGACCGCCTGGGCGAGCTGCGCCGCCGCCACGCCGAGGCCGCCCGCGAGGTCCGCTGGGAGCGGGTCCCGCTGCGTGACCTCGACGGGTGTGCCGGGGCGCGCGAGGGCTTCGTAGCGCTGCACGAGGGCGCCGTCCCGTACAACGCCGCCGCCCTGGACGCGCTGGCCGGCGGCCCCTTGGCGGCGCGCACCGAGATGCTCGTGGCCCGGCGCGGGTCCGCCGTCGTCCAGGCCGGGCTCCTGACGAGGTCCCACAACGGCCGAGGGGTCTACCGGCTGACCCTGGCCACGCGCGACGACGACCCCGGCGCGGCGCGTGACCTGCGGGAGGCGGGTCTGTACGAGGTGTACCTCGACGCCCAGCGGTCGGGGCTCGACTGGGTGCACCTCGGCCGGGGTGACGCCAGGCTCATGCGCGGGTTCGGTGCCGATCTGTTCGTGCCCGTCGACCACTGGCTGCGGGCCCCCGGCCTCACACCGGCGGAGGCGGACGCGGGGGCGGACGCGGGCGAACCCGCCCTCTCGGCCTTCGCGGCTCCCCCGGTCGCTTCGGTACCGGTGCCGGGCCCGGCCCGGTTCCGCGCTCAGCCTCGCTTCGACGTGGTCGACCTGTCGAGCAACACCAATCCGTTCCTGGGGGCCGCGAGCCGCTACCCCGAGCTGGACACGGCGGAACTGGCCCGGACGTATCTGTCCACGGTCGCGAGGCTGCCCGGCCACGAGGGGGTCGGCGCGCTCGGCGCGGACCACGTGCTGTTCACGAGCGGGGCGGTGGACGGCGTGCTGCTGCTCCTGGCGGCGCTCGCCTCGCCCGGCGAGCGCGTCTGCGTCACGTCACCGACGTTCCCGCTCTACGACCACTTCGCGCGCGTGCTGCGCCTTCCGGTCGTCGACGTACCGCTGCGCGGCGACGACCTGTCCGACCTGGACGTCGAGCGGATCCTGGCGGCCGAGCCGCGGGTGACCATCCTGTGCGACCCGAACAATCCGGTCGGGACCAGGCTCGACGAGGAGCGGGTGCGCGCCCTGGTGACGGGCGGTCAGGGACTCGTGGTGATCGACGAGGCCTACGTCGAGTTCAGCGAGAAGCCCTCGTACGCCGGGCTCGTCGCGCGCTACGACAACCTCATCGTGCTCAGGACCCTGTCGAAGGCGTGGGGGCTCGCCGGCGCGCGCTGCGGCGTCGTGCTGTCCCGGCCGGGCGTCGTCGACGCGCTGCGGCGGGTGCAGGTGCCCTTCGGGTTCACCAACGCGTCGCAGCGGGCGGTGCGGGACCGGCTCACCGACGCGCCGCGCGTGCTCCACAGCGTCCGGCGCGTCCGTGCCGAGCGGGAGTGGATGGCGGCCACCCTGGCCGGCCATCCCGCGGTGGAGCGCGTCTTCCCTTCGGAGACCAACTTCTTGCTGGTCCGGCTGCACAAGCACGAGCGGGTCATGGACCGGCTGCGCGACGCGGGAATTCTCGTCGCGGACACCGGGCGCGTCATTCCCGATACCTGTCGCATCTCCATCGGGGACCGCCGCGCGAACAATTCTCTGCTCGCCGCGCTCTCCGCCGCTCTATGACGCGGCGAGCCGAACAGGGTCGTTCGCCCCGCCCTTTTCCTCTATCACTAGGAACGACAGGACTTCGTCGCCGATATTCCTCATGTCATGGAGGTGGTGACCGCCTTCGGCGACGCGGAAGCGCCGCGTGTGGCCGCGTTCGTACGCGATCTCCCTGCTGGTCCCGTCGCCCAGGTGCTGGCGGGCCCGGCCGCTGGTCAGGGCTATCCAGACGTAGTCGAGGACGTGCCGGTGGACGGGGATCCGCTCGCCCGGTCCGAGGCGGGTCTCCCAGATCCGCACGGCGTCGGTCTCCGCCAGGAGCGAGTGGCCGACGCGGCCGTTGTGGGCGTTCTTCTCGAAGTCCTCGTGCAGCGGCGTGCTCCAGCGGTCGAATGCCTCCGCCACGATTTCACTGACCAGCGGGAGAGCGGTGTGAGCCTCATGTCCCATGACCCGGTTCCTTTCGGTTTCGGGCGTGCCGAGGTGTCCCCGGAACGGGTGGCCGACTGTCCGGCCCAGGCTATATCCAGCGGAAATGCAGCGGCAAGAATCAGTCGGATTTCCGGGCAGGGCCGCGGGTAATTCCCGGCCCGTGCACGGCCGGTGGTGGAGCGGCACCCGGGTCCAGGGCGGCCGTGACGAAGGCACCAGTGGTGTGGTGCACCTGGCTCCCGTCGTCGCCGGACATGAGGCGTCCCGCGGTGATCCCCCGCACCAGCAGCGTGGCGGCCAGGAACGCCGTGGTCGCCTTCATGAGGCATCGAGAACGGCTACGTCACCGGGGCCTACCGTGGCACGGGAGACCGCCGTCAGTCGCGGAGCCCGCCCCCGCGCGGGTCGCCCCGCCCGGCGGTCCTGGCGTGCAGGTGGCCCACCGTGGGGAAGGGCGGGCGCGCGGGGAGGACCGCGGTCAGCTCGTAGCCCGCCTTCGCCGCGACCCGGCAGGACGCCGCGTTGTCGACCTGGTGGAGGAGGTGCAGGCGGCGCAGCCCCGCGGTCTCGAAGGTGTCGAACGCCCAGGCGCTCAAGGCCTCCAGGGCCCGCGAGGCCACGCCGCGGCCGCGTGCGGAGGCCGCCGTCCAGTAGCCCACCTCTCCCACTCCTGACGCGGCCCGGGGGTTCTTCAGCGCGACGTTCGCCACCGGCGTGCCGCCGGTCACGTCCTGTTCGAGCACGGCGAAGCTGAGGTAGTCGCCCCGCTCCCGGCCCCGGTGCCGTGTCTCCAGCCAGCGCGCGGCGTCCCGCGCGTCCTCGACGGGCCGCCGCGTCCACCGCCGCAGGTCGGCGTCCCGATAGGCGTCGATCAGTGCCGCCGCGTCCGTGTCCGCCCAGGGCCGCAACAGGAGGCCCGGGGCCACGGGCACGCCGGGGCCCGCCGTCGGGAACACGTACAGGACCTGCGGTTCCCCCCAAGCCACGAAGTGGTCGGCGGGGGTGGCGCCCAGGGTGTCGAGGAGGCGGCGCGAGCGGGTGTTGGCGTGCTGCGTGACGGCGACCACGCCGGGGATGGCGGAACGTATCGCCTGCCGGGCCCAGCCGACGACGGCGTGCACCGCCTCGCGGGCGTAGCCGTGGCCCCAGTGCTCGGGCAGGAGCTGGTAGGACACCTCGGTGCGGCCGTCGTGGCCGTCGGGCTCGGCCGCCACCAGGCCGAGGACCGCGCCGTCGTGCCGGACCACGGTGAACGCCCCGGGCACGCCCACGCAGTGCCGCTCGCGGGCGCGGACCACGTCGGCGGCCACCGGGCCGCCGAGGTGCCGCCGGACCTGCGGGTCCGTCCACAGCCTGACGGCGTGCGGCACGTCCGGCCGCGCGACCGGGCGCAGGGTCAGGCGCTCGGTGGCGAGCGTCGTGGGCCAGTCGCGCACAGGGCGCTCCAGCGCCTCGGCCGGCGCTGCGAGTCTTTCCGCTGTCGTGCCCCCATCGGATGTCATGGCCCCATCGAAGCAGAGCCAAGATCGAGGCTCACAGGGGCGGTGTCGCCGGGGCCGGGCCCAGTGTCGTCGTACCGGGGGCGGCCCGGTGGCCGAGGCCGGTGCGGTAGGCGTCCAGGGCGGCCTCGACGCGCCCGGTGCGCCGCAGCAGGTCGCCCAGGAGGCGGCACAGGTCGGCCAGGTCCCCGGCCGCGCTGGAGCGCTCCAGGAGGGACAGGGCCGCGCAGTAGTGCTCCTCGGCGGTCTCGGTGTCGCCGCGCTCCTCCGCGATCAGGCCGAGCAGGCGGTGCGCTCCGCCCGCGTGCACGGCGCCGCGCTCGGCGCCCAGCGGTCCGGTGTCCGCGCCGCCCGCGCCGGCGGTGAGCAGCGGCCGCAGGAGGGCCTCCGCCTCCTCCGTCTTGCCGCGCCGCCGCAGTACGTCGGCGAGTTCGACCTCGACCTGCTCGGTGAAGAGCGCGGCCCGCTTGGAGGCGAGCATGTCGCGGGCCGTGCGCAGCTCGCTCTCGGCGCCTTCCAGGTCGCCGTCCTGGGCGTGGACGTAGCCGCGCATCCAGTGGCAGTGGGCGAGTTCGGTGCGGATGTGGAGCTGGCGGTACAGCTCCTGGGCCTTGGCGAGGGAGGCGTCGGCCTCGGCGGTGCGGCCCTCGGCGATGAGCGTACGGGCGACGCCGCGGTGCATGTGCGCGACGAGCGCGGGGTCGCTGACGCGCGGGGCGAGGGCGAGGGCCAGCTCGGCGGCGTGCGCGGCGCGGGCGTGCGCGCCCATGTCCATGTACGGCGCGATGGACGCCGTGTACAGGAGCAGGAGCGCGTCGGGGTCGTGCAGGCCCGCCGCGTCGAGTTCGTCGAGGGTGGTCTCCAGGAGGTAGCAGGCGTAGCGCAGTTCGCCGGTGAGCAGGTGCGCGGTGGCGCGGCCGCGGATGGCGGGGACGCGGCGCGGCAGCGGCTCGTCGGCGAGGAGGCGCTCCACGGCGGCGAAGCAGTCGCGGGCGTCGGTCAGCTCACCGGATTCCAGGAGGCAGTCGCCGAGCCCCTGGAGGGCGCTCGCCTGCTCGGGGACGAGGGCGTGCGCGACGGCCTCCTCGTGCAGCGCCCGGAAGACGGCGGCGGCGTCCTCGGGCGCGCCGGTGGCGAGGGCGCGCCGGGCGTCGGTGAGCCGCAGCCGCAGGTCCGTGGCGAGGCGGGCGGGCCGCCCCGTGGCCAGCTCCTCGTAGCCGACGCCGAGGCGCCCCGCGAGGTGTCTGAGGGCGGCTTCGGATGGCCGTACCTTGCCGGACTCCAGCGTGGACACGTACGCGGGCGTGTAGACCGGTTCGGCGAGCTGCCGCTGGGTGAGCCCCCGTTCGGTGCGCAGCCGCAGCACGCGGCGGCCGATCTCGGCCGGGTCGTCGAGCCGCGCCCCCTCGGGGCTGTTTTCCGCCACCTCTCCCCCTCCGTGGATCCTCTGTAGGTCCGTGACCTGAGCTAAGTCGATGGGCACGGAGGTTGGAAAGGGGCCGGACGGGTTTGCCGGATGGCGTGAACTCACTCTCAACTCAGCCGCCTCAAGTGAAACTTCACGTACCCATTGCCTCTTCCTTCGCGGGCCTCTACGTTGAGCGGCGCGTTAATCCTACTTAACTCCCCGCTTAACTCGCGGACTTGAGGAGATCCCCCACATGGGCACCGATATACCCGGCATATCCGGCATACCCGAGCGCGGCAGACGCAAGCGCCTGCGGGTCGCCCTCGCGGCGGGCGCGACGCTCGCGGCGACCCTGTCCGCCACCGGCGGCGCGGCCGCGCACCCGGAGCCCTCCACCACCGGCTCCCCGCAGCAGGTCGAGTACTTCGGCAAGGACGGGCACCCCCGCCACACCGACGTGCCCGCGCCCGCCCCGCTCAGCGGCGATGAGCGGTCGCGGATCGCGGGCGACGGCGACGTCGTGCCGATCGTGCGGAACGGCCCCGTCGGCACCAAGGCCGACGTCGTCTTCATCGGCGACGGCTACACCGCCGCCCAGCAGGAGGACTTCCACGCCGACGTCCGCACCAAGTGGGCGGAGGTCTCCAAGGTCGAGCCGTACGCCTCGTACAAGAACCTCTTCAACGTGTGGGCGGTGGACGCCCACTCGCGGCAGTCTGGTGTCTCGGGCGATCCGTCGAGCACCGTCCGCAAGGACACCGCGCTCGGCTCGTCCTTCTACTGCGACGGCATCGAGCGCCTGCTGTGCGTCGACACCAACAAGGTCGAGTCGTACGCCCGCAAGGCCGCGGACCCCGACGTGGTCATCGTGCTCGCGAACTCCACGAAGTACGGCGGCGCGGGCTACAACGACATCACCTCGCCCTCCGGCTACGACGGCATCGCCACCGGCTCCTCCGACAACGCCAAGTCCTCGCAGGTGATCGTGCACGAGCTGGGCCACTCGCTCGGCAAGCTCGCGGACGAGTACTGGTACGACGAGTACGGCACCTACACGGGCGCCGAGCCCTCCTGGCTGAACAGCAGCAAGCTCACGGCCGCCCAGCTGAGCGCGCAGAAGAAGAAGTGGTACCGCTGGATCGGGCAGGCCTCCCCCGACGGCGGCACCGTCGGCGCCTACGAGGGCGGCAACTACTACCCGCGCGGCCTCTACCGGCCCACCGACAACTCGATCATGCGCACGCTGGGCCGGGAGTTCAACCTGCCCGGGCGCGAGGCGATGATCGCGGGCTTCCACCGCCACGGCTCGGTGGTGACCAGCACGACGCCCACGGACACCGTGGTGCGCCGCAAGGAGCGCGTCACCGTCGAGGCGCGCGACGGCGTCCGCCTGCGGTGGTACGTCGACGGCCGCCCGGCCAAGAAGGTCAAGGACGCGCGGTCCGTCACGCCGCGCTCCCTCGGCGTGCCCGCCGACGGCCGCCCGCACACGATCTCCGTGCGCGCCAAGGACACCACCAAGGCGGTCCGCGACCCCGCGCTGCGGAGGCTCCTGACGGGCGAGCTGACCTGGCGCGTCACCCGCTGAGCCACCGGCCCGCATGACGGGGCCTCGGGCGGGGCAGCCTTCTGGCCGTCCCGCCCGGGGGCGGCCCGCCGCCCCGCCCCATTCACCGGAGGTGCGACGCCGTGACCGCCGAAGCCCCGCAGGCCCTCCTCACCCAGGCCCGCGACCTGCTGCCCGGCCTCGTGACGACGCGACGCGCCCTGCACCGCGCACCGGAGCTGGGTCTGCGCCTGCCGCGTACGCAGCGCACGGTCCTGGCGGCCCTGGAGGGCCTGCCCCTGACGGTCACCACGGGGCGGCGGCTCAGCTCCGTCGTGGCCACCCTCGACGGCGCGCGTCCCGGCCGGACGGTGCTGCTGCGCGGCGACATGGACGCGCTGCCCCTGCGTGAGGACACCGGCCTCGATTTCGCCTCCGAGGTGCCGGACGCCATGCACGCCTGCGGGCACGATCTGCACACGGCGATGCTGATCGGCGCGGCCCGGCTGCTCGCCGCGCGCCGGGATGAGCTGAGCGGCCGCGTCGTGTTCATGTTCCAGCCGGGCGAGGAGGGCGAGGGCGGCGCCCGGCACATGATCGACGAAGGGGCCCTCGGCGGCCCTGGTGACGGCGGCGTGGACACGGCTTTCGCCCTGCACGTGTCCACCCGGCTCGCGTCCGGCACCGTGCACCTGCGCCCCGGCCCGACGCTCGCCGCCAACGACACGCTGGAGGTGACGGTCCACGGCCGCGGCGGCCACGCCTCGGCGCCGTACCGGGCGCTCGATCCCGTACCGGTCGCCTGCGAGATCGTGCAGGCTCTCCAGACGATGGTGACGCGCACGGTCCACGTCTTCGACCCCGCCGTGGTCACCGTCGCCCGGATCGAGGCGGGCACCACCACCAACGTCATCCCGGAGACCGCCGAACTCCACGGCACCCTCCGTACGCTGACCCCGGCCACGCGGCAGCGGGTGCGGGAGGGCGTGGCCCGCGTCGCGCACCACGTCGCGGCCGCGCACGGCGCCACGGCCGAGGTGCGGCTGCCGGAGGGCTATCCGCCCGTGGTCAACGACCCGGACAGCACCGCGGCCGCGCGGGCCGCCGCGACCGCGCTGCTCGGCCCCGGCAGCGTCCACGAGCTGACCGAGCCGGTCATGGGCGCCGAGGACTTCTCGTACGTCCTGGAACGGGTGCCCGGCGCCATGGCCTTCCTGGGCGCCTGTCCTGCGGGGACGTCACCGCAGGACGCTCCCGACATCCACTCCAACCGGGTCGTCTTCGACGAGGACGCCATGGCCGCCGGGAGCGCCGTCCACGCGGCCGTCGCCCTGCACCACCTGGGCGACGGACCGCGCGGACGCCCCTGACGGCGGTCAGACCACCGCGCCGTCACCGCTCTTGTGCCGCGCGGCCTCCAACGGGCTGCGCGGACGGGGGCCTTCCGATGGGCGTGCGGGCCGTCGGGGCGCCGGGCTCCGCCGCTCCAGGAGGACCGCGGCGGGCACCGCGACGGACACCGTCGATGCCATGCCGAGGACGACGCCGGCGATCAGCGCGAGGGAGAAGTCCGCGAGCGAGTCACCGCCGAGCACGGCGAGGGCGGCCAGGACGAACAGCGCGCCCATGCCGGTGTTCACGGTGCGCGGCAGGGTGCGGATGACGGCCTTGTTGGCGAGGTCCGCCAGGTCGGCCCGCGGGTCGCGGCGCCGCGCCTCGCGGACGCGGTCGAAGACGACGACCGTGTCGTTGACGGAGTAGCCGATGACGGTGAGCACGGCCGCGAGGAAGACGCTGTCGACGGTCTTGCCGAGCCAGGCGAACAGGCCGACCACCAGGACCACGTCGTGGACCATCGCGACGACGGCGGCCGTCGCGAAGGTCCACCGGAACCGTACGCTCAGATAGATCAGCTGGGCGGCGACGGCGATGCCGAGCGCGATCAGCGCCTTCTGGCGCAGCTCGGCGCCGAGGCTCGGGCCGATGCGCTCGTCGCGCTCGACGGTCACCTCGCCGCCGGGCCCCGCCAGGGCCTCCTTGATGCGCTGCTGCTCGTCGTCGCTGAGGTCGCCGGTGCGTACGGTGATGTCGTCCTCGCCCGACTCCTGCACCACCGCGCGCGGGAAGCCCGCGTCCGCGACGGCCTCGCGGGCGGTGTCGGCGTCCAGGCGCTGGCTGGTGCTGTACTCGACCATGCGCCCGCCGGTGAACTCGACGCCCAGGTCGAGGCCGCGCACCACGATCCCGGCGACCGCCACGGCCACCAGGAGCGCGCTGGCGCCGAGCCAGCGGCCCCGGTGGCGCACCAGCCGGGGGTTGCGCCGCGCGAGCAGGGTGCGGACGCGGCCGGTGGTGGCCAGGCCCGTGAGCCGGGGCCGGGCGCGGACGAAGCGGCGGCGCACGGCCGCCTCGGCGAGCGCCCTGGTGACGACGAAGGACGCGACCATCGACACCAGGACACCGATCGACAGGGTCACGCCGAAGCCCTTGACCGGGCCCGTGGCGAAGAAGAACAGCAGGCCCGCGGCGAGCAGCGTGGTGACGTTCGAGTCGACGACCGCGCTCCAGGCCTTGGTGAAGCCGGTGTGCAGCGCCTTGGCCATGCTGCGCGGGGCCTTGGCGGCCCGGGTCTCGCGGCCGGGGCGGTCCGCGCGGGGGCCCAGGTACTCCTCCCGCGCGCGTTCGAAGACCAGGACGTTGGCGTCCACCGCCATGCCGATGGCGAGGACGAACCCGGCGAGCCCGGGCAGCGTGAGGGTGGCCCCCACCGCGAGCAGCGCGGCGTACGACATGAGTCCGTACAGCGCGAGCGCGAGGGTGGCGAGGGCGCCGAGCAGCCGGTAGACGACGATGATGAACAGGCCCGTCAGGAGCAGGCCGATGAGTGCGGCCTGGATGCTCGCGTCGATGGCGGCGGCGCCGAGCGTCGGGCCGACGGTGCGCTGTTCGACCACCTCGACGGGGACCGGCAGGGCGCCGCCCTTGACGAGGGCGGCCAGGTCGCGGGCCTCGCCCTCGTCGAA
This sequence comes from Streptomyces sp. NPDC045778, assembly GCF_056431945.1. Classification (NCBI taxonomy): domain Bacteria; kingdom Bacillati; phylum Actinomycetota; class Actinomycetes; order Kitasatosporales; family Streptomycetaceae; genus Streptomyces; species Streptomyces sp. NPDC045778. The sequence continues at coordinate 217,735 of NZ_JBWKJZ010000003.1, read as the reverse complement.
GCCGCCGGTGATCTGGGTGCTGCCGCCGGTGATGCCTGCCTTGCAGCCCACGTCGGCGTTGACGCCGGGTGCCGAGATGACCTTGTCGTCGAGGACGATGGCGACGCGCCGCTGCGGCGCGTCCTGCGGCGCGCAGGCCGCGTCGCCGGTGACGCGGGCCCAGTCCCCGGCCGCCTTGGAGCGGAAGTCGAGGGTGACGTACCAGCCGTTGAGGCTCTGCTGGTTGAGGACCGCGTCGGCGTTCTTCACGCCGTCACCGGTCAGGGCGGTCGGGCCGAGCTTCAGATGGCCGCCGGGCCTGTCGGGGTCGGGCAGGGTGCGGGAGCCGTCGGCGGCTGGCGCGGCGCGGCCGGGTGTATCGGCCGCGCCCGTCACCGGGTGCACGGTCAGCTGCGCGGTGCGGCCGATGACTTCGGCGGCCTCGCGGGGGTCGCGTACGCCGGGCAGTTCGACGACGATCCGCTTGGCGCCCGCCTGGGCGAGGCTGGGCTCGGACACGCCGAGGGCGTCGACGCGCTGGCGCAGCACCTCGACGGCCCTGCGGGTCGCGGCCTCGTCGGCCTTGACGGTGGGTGAGTCCTTGGTCTCCAGGACGATCTGGGTGCCGCCTCTCAGGTCGAGGCCGAGGCGGGGTGACTGGGTGAGGGCGAGGAACAGCGAGGCGGCGACGGCGACCAGCGCCACGATCGCCCGCCACAGAGGTGCGCGGGGCATGCGTGTACTCCACATCCACGATGAGGGCATGACGAAGGGGGACGGCGCGGCGGCCGGGCGCGCTGAGCGCCCGTCAGGCGGCGTCCTGAACGGTGTCGTTGCTCATCCGTGGCGGTGGGCCGCGGGGCCGGGGCCCGGTGTCGGCGTGCTGCCGGGCCGGGGCGGTGCCGGGCGCGTGCGCCGCGGGTCCGCCGAGGGGCCGGTGCGGCGCGCGGTCGGTGGCCCAGGTGCCGGGGTGGGGCGGCTGCGGGAGGTGCGCGTGGTGCGGGTGCGCGGCCGTCGCGTGGACGACTCTCGGCAGGTCCGGTGCGCGGGGGCCGACGCTGTCGCCGCGGGAGGGACCCGCGCCGAGGGCCTCGGCGTGCTGGACCGCGGCGACCGCCCGGCCCTGCACCACGCCGACGGCTCCCGCGGCGCGCGAGGGCACGGCGAAGGCGAGGACGGCGACGACCACCGAGAGCAGCGAGGCCGCAAGGCGGGCGGACCGGGTGCGGTGCTGCACGCGGGCCTCCTGGCCGGGTCGGTGGATCGCGGTCGGTGGATCGCGGTCGGTGGATCGCGGTCGGTGAAGGACGGTCGGTGGGACGCAGTCGGTGCGGGACGGTGGTGGATCGCGGTCGGTGCGGGGCCGTCGGTGGATCGCGGTCGACGGGTCGCCGTGCCGGTCGCGGGCGGTCGGTGGCCGGGCGCCCGCGCTCGGGGCGCCAACCGCTCAACGCGGGAGGGAGCGGGCAGGTTCCCGACGGGCCCGTGCGGGGGCGCGGCGGATGGATCGGCGGATGGATCGGCGGCCCTGGCTTCGCCGTGGGCAGAACGTACTTCGCCCATGGCAGAACACCACCACCGCGGCCCCCTGCGCTCCTACGCTGATGCCGTGACCAGCCACGCGACGAACGCCACGCCCCTTCCGCCGCGGCCGGACCGGGGAGCGCGCGTCATCCCCTTGCGCCCGGCCGCGCCCGCGGCTCCCTCGGCCCCCGCTCCCAAGGAGCCCCTGTGGCGCGACCTCGTCGGCGCCGTGCTGCGACGGGAACGCCTGGCCCAGGAGCGCACGTTGAAGGACGTCGCGGACGCGGCCCGGATATCGGTGCCTTATCTCTCCGAGGTCGAGCGGGGCCGCAAGGAGGCGTCGTCGGAGGTCCTCGGGGCCGCCGCGCAGGCGCTCGGCCTCGGGCTCGCCGACCTGCTCGGCCGTGCGCACCACGAGCTGACGTCCTCGGTGCGCCGGGCGCGCGGTGGCCTGCGCGGGCCCGGCGCCGGAGCCTCGGGCCCGCGGGCGCCGCGGGCCTCGGTGACGCTCGGTTTGGCCGCCTGACTTCGGAGAGGAGGGATGGCCCGCGGGGTCCGCGCCCGTCACCGGGGCGCGGGCCCCGCGGGCCAGGGGGTCACGCCTTCGGCCACCACGGGGCGGTGGCGTCCCGCAGCGTGTTCGTGCCGCAGTGCACCTCGCCCATGCCGATGTGGTACGTGTACCAGTCATCGATGTAGGTCGTGGTGAAGCCCGCCTTGGCGTACACGGAGTTCACGGCCTCGGTGAAGATGTCCTTGCCGCCGATGACCGGGCCCCACTGCTGGGGCGCGAGGTAGCGGGTCGGGCTGAGCAGGACGCCGTTGACCGCGCCGGGGATGTAGGCGCTGTTCTGCCAGGCGGCGGCCCGGGTGCGGGCCTTGCCGCCGCTGTCGGCGCGGTTGTCGTCACCGCGCAGCTGGTTGAACTTGCGCAGCGAGTCCGGGCCGAGGCGGCGCAGCTTGCGGCTGTTGCTCAGGCCGCTGTCGCCCTGCCCGTCGCGCACGTACAGGCCGGGCACGCGCACGATCTCGGCGTCGGTGACGCCGGTCTCGCGCTTGAGGATCGCCAGGTTGGCCTCGATGCGCTCGGCGGCCAGCTTGTTGTCCGCCTTGAACTTGGCGGAGCCGAGGACCTTGTCGATGGTCTCCTTGGGCGCCGGGACGTCGGCGCCGCGCGGCACGGAGAACATCTTCTTCGCCCCGTGGCCCTCGCGCTTGGCCTTGCGGAGCAGCTCCACGCCTGCCTTCGGGTCGGCCACGCCGATGCGCCAGCCGCGCTCGGTGTCGGCGGGCAGGAACTGGACGAACTCGTCCACGTGCCCGACCGACAGCCAGGAGGTGTCGAGCAGCAGCGGGTCCTGGGCGCCCTGCGACTTCAGGAACGTACGCATGGATTTGGCGGGCTTGGAGCCGTTGTCCTTGCGGTAGCCCTGGATGATGCGCCCGGCGGGGTAGTCCTTGGTCCCCAGCTTGTAGGGCGGAATGGTCTCCAGGTTGCCCATGGAGTTGAGCGTCCACTCCTCGTTGGCGCCGGCCTTGGCGACCTGCACCACGCCGACGTCGGGGCCGCGGAGCTTCTCGAACAGCTCGCGGCCCGCCGGGCGGTCGAGCTGCGCGGAGCGGATCAGCACGCGCATGGTGCGCGGCTTGCCGTCCGGGCCCGGCATGCCGGCGTAGCCCGGCTCCACGAAGTCCTGCGCCCAGATGTCGCCGTACTTGGTGAAGGTGGTCAGCGGCTTGCTGATGCCGGCGTCCTTGACCTGCTTCGCCAGGTTCTTGACGAACTTCTGCTGGGCCTTGCTGTACGGGTCGCGGCCCGACACCTTGGTCACCAGGACTTCCTGGGCCTTCTGCAGGTGGTGCTGGGTGAGCACCGGCGCGGTGCGCAGCACGACGTCGTCGGAGCGGGCCGGGCCGTCGCCGCCGACGGTGAACCGTACGGTGATGTTGCCGTTCCACTTGGCGGCGTCCCGCACCACGTCGGTGGCCTCGATGCCCAGCTCGACGCCGGAGCGCAGTTCCTTCGCGGTGAGCTTGTCGGTGGGCTTCAGCAGGACCCAGCGGCCGTCGCGGTGGATGAACAGGCGGGCCTTCTTGGCGCCCGCGCCCACCACCTTCACGGTGCCGTGGCTGCTCGCGGCGGCGTCGGGCAGCGGCACGGTCCGCAGCCGGGCCAGGTCGAGGGCGTCCTTGGCGCCGTTGACCTTGGTGTCGGACGCGTCGTTGCACTTGGCGAGCTTGGCGCTCGACAGCGGCCGTCCGTTGCCGTCCTTGACGGGGCAGCGCTTGGCGTCGTCGTCGATGTTCGGCAGCACGATCGCGCCGCGCTCGCGCGTCCAGGTGTTCTCGCCGCTCGTGTCGCTGTCGCCCTCGACGTCCACGCGCCCGTCGCGGTTGACGTCGGCGCGCAGGTCGGGCTTGTTCGCCGGCGCCGGGGTGGCGGCGTCGGCCATGGCCGTGGTCCCCGTAGCCGCGAGGACCCCGGCCACGCCGGTCGCCAGGGCTATCTTTCTCCAGCTGTGCGTGTGCACAGTTCCCCTCTCCTGTCAGGGCCCTCTGGTCGGTTGGTCGGTCGGCGAGGGCCGCTGAAGGAAAAGAGTCCGCGCGGGGCCGGGGGGTTGCCCGGTACCGGCGAGCGCCGGAAGTCGGATGCCGGCAGTCGGTTGCCGGTTGCCCGGTGCCGGCTGTCGGGCGGGTCGGGGAGCCGGTGTGAGTGCCGGGGACGTCGCGGGTGGCCGTCGGGCGTCCCGGCCGCGGCCGTCAGACGGAGCCGAGGTCCGAGGTCACCCACCGCTGCGGGCGCAGCCGGAGGACGATCTGCTCGCCGTGCTCCTTCCAGGCCATGTCCACATAGCCGTCGACCTTGTCGGCCGGGAGGTAGCGGGCGGAGATCTCGTGCAGCTGCTCGCGCGTGGCGGGCTCCGTCGCGACGACCGGGCCCTCCACCGACACGTACCGGATGGTCGGCTCCAGGCGGTCGACCATGAGCGTGAACCGCCCGGCGGCGGCGATCAGCCGGGCCTTGCGCGACTCCTTGCCCGTCATGATCCAGATCTCGCCGCCGGGCTCGTACTGGTACCAGATCGGGACGGTGAGCGGGGCCCGTCCCTCCTCCCCCGCGTCCACGGACAGCGCGGCGATGTGCGCTTCCGCCAGGAATTCCTCGCGTTCCTCACGCGTGAGGGCCATCTGCGTCTCCTTCGTCGGTACTGCCGGTACGTCGTGACCGTGCGGTCGGCGCCCCGGACGGCAGGCCGCGGAGCACGACGCGACATCCCTACCCCGCCGAAAGCCCGTTTGATTCCCCCGTCGGCCGGTCTTCGCGAGGACGGCGGCCCGGGCGGGCCGTCAGCGCCCGGGCGGGGTGAGGCCGTAGCGCCGCACGACGTCGTCGAACCAGTCGGGGTGGCCGTAGGTCAGTCCGTACTTCTCGGCGAGTTCCTCGAAGGCCCCGCTGTCGGTCGCGCTCGCGGCCACGAGGTCGGCCAGCTCCTGGAAGTAGTGCGCGAAGCCGCCGGGCGTGATGATCTCGATGATGCGGCCGGGGGTGTCCCCGGCGTTCCACATGGCGTGCATCTCGCCGCGGGGCTTGATGATGTAGCCGCCCGGGCCGAGCACGGTCTCGGCGTCGTCGGAGCGGAAGCCGATCTCGCCCTCGACGACGATGGAGTACTCGTCCTCCCTGCTGTGCATGTGCGCCGGGGTGATCACGCCGACGCCGAACGGGTGCTCCACGATGGACACCGGACCGCCGGAGATGTCGCTGCTCAGCTTGAAGTCGGCCCCGAACCCGGAGAGGTGGGCGCTGTGGCCCTCCCCCGGCTGTACGACTGTGAGGCGCGGGACGCTGGTGCTCATGGGGTGTTCCTCCGTGACCGGGTGCGGGTGTGCGCCCTGAGCGCCAAGTCGCTCTCTCGTGGCGGGACTTCGGTGCGCTCTGCGGGGCCGTCGTGGTGGGTTGTACGACGTGGCCACCCTGCCCCATCGGTTTCGTTACAGTCAACGCCTTTAAATGAACTGCCAGGTGCGTGACCGTGGCCAGGACAGGGCCCCGCCACGGCCTCGGCGGGCCGTCACCCCGCTACCCCTGGGCGGCCGAGCGCCCTGAGCCATGGCCGAGGTCGGTAAACCTTCCCGTGACAAAGGGAAATTCGGCCAATGATACGGCCGAGGGGGCATTGTCATGTCGACGGGACTTCCGCCACTCTGGACGCCGCGTCGCCGATCTCTCCCTGAATGCTGATGGGTCGTGGCGCCCCATGCGTCACAACAGTCACAGCGATTGCGCCGCCCCTTCTTCCTCTCCCTGAGCGTGCGCCGGCTTCTCGTGGGGCACCTCTCCGGAATCGACCGAGAACCATCGGGGTAAGCAAAACCATTGCCGGTATAGGTGAGTTGCCGCTCCTTCACTCCGGGAGCAGGCGGAAATCACGGCACGTTGCGGAAATTCGCGCATCAGCAGCGGGGCGGATCGGATCCATCGGGGCCGGTCCGGCATGCGACGAACAGGAGCAGACGCAGGTGATCCCTCTTTTTTCGGTGCACCGCGGGTCCTGGTTCACGGAACGGCACGCGGACGGCGAGGCCCCGCGCGTGCGGACGCTTGAGCTGCGCCTGCGCGGCGAGCCGGACGCGGAGGCCCTGGCGTCGGCGGTTCAGGACGTCACGGCCGCCGGGGGCGGCGGCGACGCCGGGGTGGTCCGTCTCGCCGCGGACGAGTACGTGGTGCGCCTTGCTGTGCCACGGCACGGCACGGGGCGGCTCGCACGGCTCGTACGGGATCTGGAGGCCGCGTACGCCGCGCACCGGCGGGGTGGCGGCCCGTCGGGGCGGCCCCCCGCGGTCGATGGTCGCCTCTCCGCCGGTTCCACGGTGGAATTCGGCCTTGATCACGGCCTGTTGCGCGCGGTCGATGCGGCGGCCCACGCGTGTGGGGTGACGGCTCCCGCGTTCCTGCGGGCGGCGTTCGCCGTGCTGCTGCGGCGGCGCGGCGGGGGCGAGGGCCTGGCGTTGGGCCTGCCGGTCGCGGGGTGCCCCGGCGCCGCCGAGCCCGGGGAGGGGGCGCCGGACCTCGTGTGGCTCGTGGCCGACGCCCCGGCGGTGGCGGAGGACCTGTGGCGGGACGACCCCCCGTTCGCCACGCTGACGCGCCGGCTGCGGGACCGGGAGGCGGACGCGGACGGCGGTGACGGCCTTCCGTTCGCGCTGTACCGCCCGCTCGACGGGCCTCGCGACAGCGGGACCGTCGGTGTGCTCCAGTACGGCGCCGCCCTGGGCGGCCAGGGGGCGGCGATTTCGCTCGCGCAAGAGTTCGTGCGCGTCGTCCGCCAGGTCGTGGCCGAGCCGCGGCGGCGGGTCGGGGCGGTAGGCGTGTCCCTGGTGCCCCTCGATGCGCGCGACCTCGACGCGTGGGAGCGGTGGTATCCGGGCCTCGCGGAGGTCTGGCCGCTCACCCCGTTGCAGTCGGGGCTGCTCTTCCACGCGCAGTTGGGCGACTCCTCGCGGGACGCCTATCGGATGCAGTTCGTCATTCAGTTGCGCGGGCGGGTGGAAAGCGAGCGGATGCGGGCCGCCGGGCAGGCCCTGCTCGACCGGCACGCGAATCTGCGCGTGGCTTTCACGGCCGGTTCCGACGGGGAACCCGTACAAGTCGTGGTGGACGGAGTGCGGCTGCCCTGGCGAGCCGTCGACTTACGGGAAAACAGCACGGATTCGCCTGCTGACAGGGCCCTTGCCGAGTTCTTGGACGAGTTATCGGCCGACGAATCGCGTACGCCTTTCGACGTGAGTGTTCCTCCCTTGCTGCGGATGGCGTTGGCACGCACCGGAGAAGAGCGGTACGCACTGGTCGTGACGGCTCATCATGTCCTTTTCGACGGGCTTTCGCTGCCGCGTCTGGTCAGGGACCTCCAGCGGTTGTACGGGGCGGGCGGGGGCGCCCCTCCGGGGCCGCGAAGGCCGGAATTCCGGGATTTCCTGGTGTGGTGGTCCGGGCAGGACCGGGCCGCCGCCGCGCGGGCGTGGGCCGAGGAGCTGGCGGGGGTGACGGAGCCGACGCTGCTGGCTCCGGTCGTGGGGGCGGCCGATGCGGGGGTGGGGTCGGGCGCGGTGGCGGGTGAGCCGGGAGTGGGCGGGACCGGGGTCGCCGGGATCGGGGCCGCCGGGGCCGGGGCGGCGTGGACCGGGGCGGCCAGGCCCGCAGCGGACGAGCCCACTGCCGAGGGAGCCGCGAGCACCCTGGGCATCGAAAGCATCCCGGCCACCGCAGGCCCCGAGGGAGCCGCAGACATAGCAGGCCCTGGGACCATCGCATACACCGAAAACCCCACGGTCACCGCAGACACCGCAGCTCACAAGGCCACCACAGACATAGCAGACCCCGAAACCATCGCAGACACCGCAAGCCCCGCGGTCACCACAGACTCCGCGGCCACCGCAGACGTAGCAAGCCCCGCGGCTACCGCGACCACCGCAGACACCTCAAGCCCTGCGGGCACTACAGACACCGCAAGCTCCGCAATCCCCGCAGCCACCGAAGACATGGTAGGCCCGGCGGCCACCGCAGACATAGCAAGCCTCGCTGCTACCGCGACCACCGCAGACACTTCTAGCCCCGCGGCCACCGAAGACACGGCAAGTCCCGAAGCCACCGCAGCCACCGCAGGCCCCGCGTCCACCGCAGACGTATCCAGCCCCGAGACCACCACAGCCATAGCAAGCCCCGCGCCCACCACAGACACCGCAGAAGCCGAAATCCCCCTACCCCCCGCAACCGTCCGGGCCCTCGCCCGGCAGGCGGAGGGCCTCGGCGTCACCCTGGACACCGTGGTGCGGGGCGCCTGGGCGCTGCTCCTGAACGGGCTGACCGGGCGGTGGGACGTGGTCTTCGGGGCCACCGTCCCCGGGCGGCCGCGGGAGGTGCCCGGCGCGGATGCGATGGCCGGGCTCTTCGTCAACACGCTTCCCGTGCGCGTGCGCCTCGCGCCCACGGACACCGTGGCGGACGTGCTGCGCGGCATGCGGCAGCGGCAGGAGGCGCTGCCCCACCACATCTGCGGCCTCGCCGACATCCACCGGGCCACCGGCACGGGCCTGTTGTTCGACACCCTGGTCACGTCCGAGTCGTACACCGTGGAGCACGGCGACGAGGACGGCGCCGGATTCGCGGTCACCGGAGTCCGCGCGTGCGCCGCCACCCACTATCCGCTGACGGTGACCGTCACCACCGATCCGTGCCTGCGTCTGGCCCTTCAGTACCGGCGTCCCCTCGTCGACCGCCGCGCCGCCCGGGCCGTCGCCGACCGCCTCGGGCGCGTCCTCCGGCAGATCGCCGCCGACCCCGGCACCACGGTCGCCCGTCTCGACCTGCTCGCGCCCGCCGAGCGCGCGGACCTGCTGACCGGGCACGACGACACCGCCGCCCCGGTCGCGGCGGACACCGTCCCCGGGCTCTTCGCGCGGCACGCCGCCGCGACACCCGACGCGGTGACCATCGAGTGCGGCGACGAGACGCTGACGTACGCGGAAGTCGCGGCGCGCGCCGCCCGGCTGGCGCGCGAGCTGCTCCGGCGTGGCGTGACGAGGGAGACCGTGGTGGCGGTCTCGCTGCCGCGCTCGCCCGACCTGGTGGTGACGCTGCTCGCCGTGATGACGGCGGGCGGGGCCTATCTGCCGGTGGACGCCGCGTATCCCCCCGAGCGGATCGCCTATCTGCTGGCGGACTCCGGCGCACGGCTCGTCGTGACGGACGACGCGACGGCGGCACGGCTGCCCGAACTGGCCGTGCCCGTGCTGCGGTTGGACGATCCGCGGGCCGTCACGTCGTCGGCGCCGCTCGACGACCGGCCGGTCACCGACGCCGAGCGCGGCGGCCCCCTGTCCGTCACCGGCACCGCGTACGTCATCTACACGTCGGGCTCGACCGGGCGGCCGAAGGGCGTGGCCGTCACCCACTCCGGCGTGGCCGCGCTCGTCGCCACGCAGCGGAAACGGCTCGGCCTCTCGGCCGCCGCGCGGGTGCTCCAGTTCGCGTCGCCGAGCTTCGACGTCTCCGTGTACGAGGTGTGCATGGCGCTGCTCACGGACGCCACGCTGATCATCGCCTCGCAGGACGAACTGGCCCCCGGCGCCCCGCTGACCGGCACGATCGCCGCGCGGCGCGTCACGCACGTCTTCCTGCCGCCCGCGGTGCTCGGCGCGCTGCCGACGGGCTCGCTGCCCACCGTCACCTCCCTCGCGGTCGGCGGCGACGCGGCCACCCCCGACCTCGTGACGGCGTGGGCCGACGGCCGCGACCTGGTGGACGCCTACGGGCCGACCGAGACCACGGCCATCGTGACCTTCAGCGACCCGCTCGTCCCCGACGGCCGCACGCCGCCCATCGGCCGCCCCGTTGCCCGCACCCTCCTGTACGTCCTCGACGGCGCGCTGCGCCCCGTGCCCCCGGGGGTGGCGGGCGAGCTGTACGTGGCGGGCGCGTCCCTGGCGCGCGGCTACCTGGACCGCCCGGGGCAGACGTCGGACCGCTTCGTCGCCTGCCCGTACGGGCCGCCCGGCCGCCGCATGTACCGCACCGGGGACGTCGTGACCCGGCGCCCCGACGGCCAGCTCGTCTTCCTCGGACGGGCCGACGACCAGGTGCAGATCCGGGGCTTCCGCGTCGAACCAGGCGAGGTCCAGGCCGCGTTGAGCGAGCACCCGGGTGTCGCGCGGGCGGTCGTCGTGGCCGACGAACGGGACGGCGACCGGCGTCTCGTGGCCTATGTGGTGCCGGCGGCGGGCACGCCCGGACCCGGCACCACGGAACTGCGGGCCTTCGCGGCCGAGCGGCTGCCCGCGTACATGGTGCCCTCGGTGGTCGTGCCCCTGGCCGCGGTGCCGCTGAGCCCGAACGGGAAGCTGGACCGGCGCGCGCTGCCCGCGCCCGGCCACGGCGGTACGGCGACGCTGGGGCGGGCGCCGCGCACCCCCCGGGAGCGGGCCCTGTGCGCGCTCTTCTCCGAGGTGCTCGGCGCCGGGAACGTGGGGATCGACGACAGCTTCTTCGACCTCGGCGGGCACTCCCTGCTCGCCACGCGCCTCGCCAACCGTGCGCGTGCCGTCCTGGGCGTGGACGTCCCGATCCGGGCGGTGTTCGAGGCCGCCACCGTGGCGCGCCTTGCGGAGCGGCTGGGTGCGGCGGCCCGGTCGTCCCGCCCCGCGCTGCGCAGGGCCGACGTACGGCCCGAGCGGGTCCCGCTGTCGTTCGCCCAGCACCGCCTGTGGTTCCTGCACCGCTACGAGGGCCCTTCGGCGACGTACAACCTGTCGTACGTCCTGCCGCTGAGCGGGGAGTTGGACGTGCCGGCGCTCGCGGCGGCGGTGCGGGACGTGGCGGTGCGGCACGAGAGCCTGCGCACGCTGTTCGTCGCCGACGACCGGGGCGACGCGGCACAGGTGGTCGTGCCCGGGCCCGATGTCGTCCTCGACGTGCCCCTGCGGGACGTCGCGCCGGAGGCGGTGGACGCCGCCGTGGCGGAGGAAGTCGCGTACCGGTTCGACCTGTCGGCGGAGCTGCCGGTCCGGGCGTGCGTGCTGCGCCGCGCCCCCGACGAACACGTCCTGGTCCTGCTCCTGCATCACATCGCCGCCGACGGCGAGTCCATGCGGCCCCTCTCCCGCGACCTGGCCACCGCCTACACGGCCCGGCGCCAGGGCGAATCCCCGCGGTGGCCCGCACTGCCGGTGCAGTACGCGGACTACACCCTCTGGCAACGCGAACTGCTCGGCGACGAGGACGACCCCGACAGCCTCCTTCGCACCCAACTCGCCTACTGGCGCGACGCGTTGGAAGGCGTTCCGCAGCCACTGCGGCTGCCCACCGACCGGCCACGACCGCCGGTGGCGAGCCACGCCGGCGACACCGTCGCGTTCGCGCTCGACCGTGACGTCATGGCGGCCGTGGAAGAGGTGGCGCGGGCGCAGGACGCCACCGTGCCGATGGTGCTGCAATCCGCCCTCGTGGTGCTGCTGCGCCTGATGGGCGGCGGCGACGACGTGACGCTCGGGGTGCCGATCGCGGGGCGCACGGACGAGGGCCTCGCGGACCTCGTGGGGTTCTTCGTCAACACCTGGGTGCTGCGCGCCGACCTGTCGGGCGACCCGACCTTCGCGGACGTGGTCCAGCAGGTACGGGACAAGGCCGTCACCGCGTACGACCACCAGGACGTGCCCTTCGAGCGCCTCGTCGAAGCCCTCAACCCCGAGCGCTCCACCGCCCACCACCCCCTTTTCCAGGTGATGTTCGGCTGGCGCACCACGGATCACGAGGTCTTCGACGTGCCGGGGCTGCGATCGGCCTTCCGGCTGGTTCCGACGCGGACCGCGAAGTTCGACCTCGTGTGCGCGCTCGCCGACACGCCGGGGCACGGAGTCGTGGGCGCCCTGGAGTACGCCACCGACCTGTTCGACCGGAGCACCGCCGAGGCGCTGGCGGTCCGCTTCACGCACCTCGTGGGGCGGTTGGCCGCCGAACCGCGGGCCCGGCTCGGGGCGGTGGACCTGCTGGCGGCCCCGGAGCGGGAGCGGCTGCTGCGCACCTTCAACGCCACGGACGTGACCACGCCCGACCTGACGATCCCCGCGCTCTTCGCGCGGCGGGTCGCCGCCGCGCCGGACGCCCTCGCGGTCGTGTGCGGCGAGGACTCCCTGACGTACCGCGAGCTGAACGCGCGGGCCGACCGGCTCGCCCGCGAGCTGGTGCGGCGCGGGGCCGGCCCCGACGCGCTGGTGGCCGTCGCGCTGCCGCACTCGGCGCGGCTCGTCGTCGCGCTCCTGGGCGTCGTGAAGGCCGGCGCGGGCTATGTGCCCGTCGACCCCCGGTATCCGAGCGCCCGCCTCGGCCTGGTCCTCGCGGACGCCGACCCGTGCCTGGTCCTGACCGACGCGGCGACCCGCGGCGTTCTGCCCGCCACCGTCGAGGAGTTGCTGCTCCTGGACGAGGTGGAACTCCGGGCCGGCCCCGGGCCCGCGCCCGCGCCCTTGTCGCCGGGGCACCTCGCCTACGTGATGCACACCTCCGGCTCCACGGGCACCCCCAAGGGCGTCGGCGTCACCCACCGCGGCGTGGTGCGGCTCGCCCTCGACCGCGCGTACGCGGGCACCGGCCACGAGCGCGTCCTGATGCACTCCACGCAGGCCTTCGACGCCGCCACGTACGAGCTGTGGGTGCCGCTCCTGAACGGCGGCACGATCGTGGTGGCCCCCGCCGCGCCCCTGGACCCGGCGGCCCTCGCGGCGATGATCGCCGAGCACCGGGTGACCGGGATCCTGGTGACGGCGGGCCTCTTCCGGGTGGTGGCCGACGAGCTGCCCGAGGCGTTCGCGGGCGTCCGCGAGGTGTGGGCGGGCGGCGACGTGGTGTCCCCGGCCGCGGTCGGGCGCGTCCTGGCCGCCTGCCCGGGCGTCACCGTCGTCGACGCGTACGGCCCGACGGAGGCCACCATGGCCGCGTCGGCGCACAAGATGCGCGAGGCGGCCGACGTCGGCACCGTCGTACCGATCGGGCGACCGCTCGACAACACCCGCCTGTACGTCCTGGACGCGGCGCTCCGGCCGGTCCCTGCGGGCGTGCCGGGCGAGCTGTACATCGCGGGCGACCGCCTCGCGCGCGGCTACCTGGGCCGCCCCGCCCTGACGGCGGAGCGCTTCGTGGCCTGCCCGTTCGACGGGCCCGGTGACCGCATGTACCGCACCGGGGACCTCGTGGCGTGGACGCCCGAGGGCCGCCTCGTCTTCCACGGCCGTACGGACGCGCAGGTGAAGGTGCGCGGCTTCCGGATCGAGCCCGGCGAGGTCGAGGCCGTGCTGAGCGCGCACCCCGGCGTGGCGCAGGCCGTCGTGGTCGCCCGGGCGGGCGGGGGCGGGCTCACGGCGTACGTCGTCCGGCTCGGCGACGGCGGCATCGCGGGCGTGGGCGACATCGACTTCCACGTCGGCGTGAGCGCGGCGGAGCTGCGCCGGTTCGTGGCGGACCGGCTGCCGGAGTTCATGGTGCCCGCGGCGTACGTGCTCCTCGACCGGTTGCCGCTGACTCCGCACGGCAAGCTGGACCGGGCGGCGCTGCCGGAGCCCGAGCTGACCACCGGCGCGTACCGGGCGCCCCGGTCGCGGCGTGAGCGGGTCCTCGCGGACGTGTACGCCGACGTGCTCGGCCGGGGCCGGGTCGGTGTCGACGACGACTTCTTCGCCGTGGGCGGGGACAGCATCCGCTCGATCCAGGTGGTCTCCCGCGCCCGGGCGCTGGGTGTGGAGGTCACCCCGCGCCAGGTCTTCCAGCACCGGACGGTGGCCGCTCTCGCCCGGCTCGCGCCCGCCGCCCCCGAGGGCGGGGCGGGGCGCCGCGCCGTCGCGGAACTCACCGAACTCGACGGCGGCGGAACGGGGTTCCTGCCGCTGCCGCCCATCGCGCGGTACGTCCGCGAGCGCGGCGGCGACACCGACCGGTTCGCCATGTCGGTCCTGGTCGACCTGCCCGACGGCATCGGCCGGGCCGGGCTGCTCGCCACCCTGGACGCGGTCGTCGACCACCACGACGTGCTGCGCTCACGCCTGGTGACCTGCGCCGAAGCGGGCGAGGGGCTGCTGGTCGCCGCGCCGGGCGCGGTGGACACCGGTGCGCTGCTGCGCCACGTGGACCTCTCCGGGCGCGAGACCCCGGCGGACGGTGCGTGGTGGCGGCGCGCGGTCGCCGCGGAGCGGAGCGCGGCGGCGGGCCTCCTCGATCCGGCGGGCGGGGTGATGGCGCGGTTCGTGTGGTTCGACGCGGGCCCGGCGGCGGGCGCGGGGCAGCTCCTCGTCGTGCTGCACCACCTGGTGGTGGACGGCGTGTCGTGGCGCGTCCTGCTCCCCGACCTCGCGGCGGCCTGGGCGGACGTGCGCGCGGGGCGGACACCCGTACTGCCCGCGGTGGGCACGTCGTTCCGGCGGTGGGCGCACGCCCTCGTCACGGAGGCGGGCAGCGACAGCAGGGCGGCCGAGCTGCCCCGGTGGCTGGCCGTCGTGGACGGCCCCGACCCCGTGCTGGGCACCCGGCGGTTCGATCCCGCCCTGGACGTACGGTCCACCGTGGACACGGTGCGGCTCCGGCTGCCCGCCTCGGTGACCGACGCGCTCCTCACCACGCTGCCCGCGGCCTTCCGCTGCGGGGTCAACGACGGGCTTCTCGCGGGCCTCGCCCTCGCCGTCGCCCGGCTGCGGCGGGAGCAAGGCGTCGACGAGCGTTCGCTGCTGCTGGCCCTGGAGGGCCACGGCCGTGAGGAAGCGGCGGTCCCCGGCGCCGATCTGTCGCGTACGGTCGGCTGGTTCACCAGCATGTTCCCCGTACGCCTCGACGTGTCCGGATGCGACATCGAGGAGGCCTTCGCGGGCGGGGCCGCGGCCGGCGGCGCGGTCAAGGACGTCAAGGAGCAACTCCTCGCCGTGCCCGACGGCGGCATCGGCTACGGACTCCTGCGCACCCTGAACCCGCGCGCCGCCGCCGTGCTCGGCCCGCGCTCCACCGGGCAGATCGGCTTCAACTACCTGGGCCGGTTCTCCCCCGCCGACATGCCGGAGCGGCTGCGCGGCCTCGGCTTCACGCAGGTCGCAGGGATCGGCGAGCCGACCGCCGAGACGGCAGCCGACATGCCCGCGCTCGCCGCGGTGCAGATCAACTCGATGGTCGTCGACACCGCGCACGGGCCGTGCCTCGACGCGGAGTTCGAGTTCGCCACGGGCGCGGTGACCCATGCGCGGGTGCGGCGGCTCGCGGAGCTGTGGTCCGCCGCCCTCGACGGGCTCGCCCGCCACGCCGGAACGCCAGGCGCGGGTGGGCTCACGCCGTCGGACGTGCCGCTCGTGCCGGTGCGCCGGCGCGACATCGAGGTGTGGGAGCGCCGGTATCCGGGGCTCGCCGAGGTGTGGCCGCTCACTCCGCTCCAGTCGGGTCTGCTGTTCCACACGCTGTACGCCGACGGTGAGCCGGACGCCTATCACGTGCAGTTCGTCCTCCATCTGCGCGGGCACGTGGAGGCCTCCCGGATGCGGGCGGCCGGGCAGGCGCTCCTCGACCGGCACGCGAACCTGCGGGCGGCCTTCGTCGCGGGGGCCGACGGTGACTCCGTACAGATCGTGGTGGACGGGGTGGAGCTGCCGTGGCGCGAGCTGGACCCGGCAGGGGGTGGCGGGGGCGCGGATTTCGAGGCGCTGCTGGCCGAGGACGTGCGGGAGCCCTTCGACGTGACGGAGCCCCCGCTGCTGCGGATGGCGCTGGCACGCCTGGCCCCTGAGCGGTTCGAGCTGGTCCTGACGGCCCATCATCTTCTTTTCGACGGCTGGTCGTTGCCTCTCCTCACGCAGGATCTGCTGCGGCTGTACGGATCGGGCGGCGACGGCTCCGCGCTGCCGCGTGCGCCGCGCTATCGGGACTTCCTGGTGTGGCTCGCCGGGCAGGACCGCGCGGCGGCGGCCGAGGCGTGGGCCGGGGAGCTGGCGGGGGTGACGGAGCCGACGCTGCTGGCGCCGGTGGCGGCGGCCGCGCCCGGCCCGGCGGAGGCCGCTCCCGGCGCGGCGGAGGCCGCTCCCGGCGCGGCGGAGGCCGTCCCGCGCGCGGCGGCGGCCGAGGGCTTCGGTCAGGTCGAGGTGCCCGTCCCCGTGGGCCTGGCGCGGGACCTCGCCGCCCGTGCGGCCGAGTTGGGCGTCACCCTCAACACCGTCGTACAGGGCGCCTGGGCGCTGCTCGTCGGCGGCCTGACGGGCAGCGCCGACGTGGTATTCGGCGCGACGGTGTCCGGGCGGCCCGCCGCCGTGCCCGGCGTCGACGCGATGGCCGGGATGTTCATCAACACGCTGCCGGTGCGGGTGCGGTGCGCGCCCGGCGACCGCGTCGCCGAGGTCCTCACCCGCCTCCAGGACCGGCAGGCGGCACTTCTCGACCACCATCACTGCGGCCTCACCGAGATCCACCGGGCCACGGGGACGAGCGTGCTGTTCGACACCCTCGTCGCCTTCGAGTCGTACCCCGTGGACCGGGTCGGCTTCGGCGAGGCGAACGCGGCCGCGGGGATCGAGGTCACCGGGATCCGCCCGCTGTCCGGCTCGCACTACCCGCTGACCGTGATGGCCGCCGCCGACCCCTGGCTGCGGCTGACGCTCCAGCACCAGCGGAACGTGGTCGACCGGGCCGCGACCCAGACCCTCGCGGACCGCCTCCAGCACGTGCTCACCCAACTGGCCGCCAAGCCCGACCTGTTGGTGGGTGGCCTTGAGGTGCTGACGGCGAGCGAGCGGGAGCGGCTGCTGCACACGTGCGACGACACCGCCGTCGGGGCGCCGGAGCGGACCGTCGTCGACCTCTTCGAGGAACAGGCCCGGCGGCGGCCGGACGTGTACGCGGTGGTCCACGGCCAGGCGTCCCACACCTATGCCGAGGTCGGCGCGCGCGCCGACCGGCTCGCGCGCGCCCTCGTCGGCCGTGGCGTGACCCCGGAGACCGTCGTGGCACTCGCGCTGCCGCGCGGCACGGACCTGGTCGTGGGCGTCCTGGGCATCCTCAAGGCGGGCGGCGCGTATCTGCCGCTCGACCCCGGGCACCCCGGCACCCGCATCGGCCACATCCTCGCCGATGTGGGCCCTGAGCTGATCCTCACCGACGCCGCCACGGCCGGGAAGCTGCCCTGCACGGGCATCCGGGCCGTGCTCCTCGACGACCTGCCGGACATGGACGGCGGCGAACCGGTGGGCGAGGGCCAGGAGTTGCCACCGGGCCCGCGCCCCGAGCACCTGGCGTACGTCATCGCCACCTCGGGTTCGACGGGGCGGCCCAAGGGCGTGGCCCTCACGCACGCCAACCTCCTCAACCCGTTCGCCACGCTCGCCGGGCAGGTCGGTATCCCCGGCCGGCGGATGCTGACCGGCACCTCCATCGGCTTCGACATGGCCGCCTTCGAAATCTTCTGCACCCTCACCACCGGCGGCTGCGTCGAGATCGTCCGTGACGTGCTGGCCCTCGCCGAGCGCGACGGCTGGGACGTCGACGTCATCAGCTCCGTGCCGTCGGCCTTCGCGGAACTCGTCGACCGGATCGGCGCCCGCGTCCGCCCCGAGACCCTTGCGCTCGGCGGTGAGGCACTGCCGCCCGCCCTGGTCGAACGCGTCCGCGCGCGCTGGCCCGGGGTCCGGATCGTCAACGGCTACGGCCCCAGCGAGGCGTTCTACGCCACCTCTCACGTCCTGGAACCCGGCCGCGACTACCCCCACGCCGTGCCGATCGGCCGCCCGCTGGACAACGTGCGCGCCTACGTCCTGGGGCCCGGCCTGACCCCGGTCGCCCGCGGCGCCACCGGCGAGCTGTACCTGGCGGGCGCGGGCCTCGGCCGCGGCTACCACCGCCGCGCCGCCCGCACCGCCGAGCGGTTCGTCGCCGACCCCTACGGGCCCCCGGGCACCCGCATGTACCGCACGGGCGACCTGGCCCGCTGGAACGCCCGGGACGAGCTGGAGTACGCGGGCCGCGCCGACGACCAGGTCAAGATCCGCGGCTACCGCGTGGAACCGGGCGAGATCGAGGCCGCCCTCGCCGCCCACCCCGGGGTGGGCCGGGCCGCCGTGGTCGCCCAGGGCACCTCCGCCGCGCGCCGGCTGGTCGCGTACGTCGTCCCCGGCGACGGCGAGGCGCCGCCGCCCGCCGAGCTGCGCGCGTTCCTCACCGGGCTGCTGCCGGACTACATGATCCCCGCGGCCTTCGTCGCCCTCGACCGGCTGCCCCTGTCCCCGCACGGCAAGCTGGACCGCACGGCGCTGCCCCGCCCCGAGTACACCCGCACCACGGCCTACCGCGCGCCGCGCACCCCTCGGGAGCGGGTGCTGTGCGAGCTGTTCGCCGAAGTGCTCGGGGCGGAGAACGCCGGGGCCGGCCCCGTGGGGATCGACGACAGCTTCTTCGACCTCGGCGGGCACTCCCTGCTCGCCACGCGCCTGGCCAACCGGATGCGCTCGGCCCTGGGCGCGGACGTCCCGATCCGGGCCGTGTTCGAGGCCGCGACCGTGGCGCGCCTTGCGGAGCGCGTGGGTGCGGCGGCCCGGTCGTCCCGCCCCGCGCTGCGCAGGGCCGACGTACGGCCCGACCGGATCCCGCTGTCGTTCGCGCAGCACCGCCTGAGGTTCCTCGACGAGCTGGAGCCGCTGCCGACGTACCATCTGCCGCTCGTGGTCCGGCTCCGCGGGCAGCTGGACGTGCCCGCGCTCGCGGCGGCGGTGCGGGACGTGATGGCGCGGCACGAGAGCCTGCGCACGCTGTTCGTCACCGACGACCGGGGCGACGCGGCACAGGTGGTCGTGCCGGAGAGCGACGTCGTCCTGAACATGCCCGTACGGGATGTCGCACCGGAGGCGGTGGCCTCGGCGGTGTCCGAGGAAGTGGGCCGCGCGTTCGACCTGTCGGCGGAGCTGCCGGTCCGGGCGTGCGTGCTGCGCCGCGCCCCCGACGAACACGTCCTGGTGCTCCTCCTGCACCACATCGCCGCCGACGGCGAGTCCATGCGGCCCCTCTCCCGCGACCTGGCCACCGCCTACGCCGCCCGACGGCGGAGCGAGGCACCGCGATGGGCCGCACTCCAGGTGCAGTACGCGGACTACACCCTCTGGCAACGCGAACTGCTCGGCGACGAGGACGACCCCGACAGCCTCCTTCGCACCCAACTCGCCTACTGGCGCGACGCGTTGGAAGGCGTTCCGCAGCCACTGCGGCTGCCCACCGACCGGCCACGACCGCCGGTGGCGAGCCACGCCGGCGACACCGTCGCGTTCCGGCTCGCCCCTGAGGTGCGGTCGGCGCTTGAGGACGTGGCCCGTGCGCACGGCGCGACCGTGCCGATGGTGCTCCAGTCCGGACTCGTGGTGCTGCTGCACCTGCTGGGCGGGGGCGACGACCTGGCCGTGGGCTCCTCCATCGCCGGACGCACGGACGAGGGCCTCGCGGACCTCGTGGGGTTCTTCGTCAACACCTGGGTGCTGCGGGCCGACCTGTCGGGCGACCCGACCTTCGCGGACGTGGTCCAGCAGGTACGGGACAAGGCCGTCACCGCGTACGACCACCAGGACGTGCCCTTCGAGCGCCTCGTCGAAGCCCTCAACCCCGAGCGCTCCACCGCCCACCACCCCCTGTTCCAGGTGATGTTCTCCTGGCAGCGGGGCATGGGCGACCTCGAACTCACCGAGCTGAAGGCCACTCCCGAGCCTGTCGTGACGGGGACCGCGAAGTTCGACCTGCTCTTCCAGGTCGACGAGCCGTCGCGGGACGACCGGCACGCGGAGCACGGCCTCTCCGGGCTCGTCGAGTACGCCACCGACCTGTTCGACCGGAGCACCGCCGAGGAGCTGGCCGAGCGGTTCACCCGCCTCGTCGGCCACCTGGTGGCGGACCCCCGGGCGCGTCTCGGCGCCCTGGACGCGCTGACGCCCGCCGAGCGGGACGTGCTGCGCGACCTCAACGACACCGCCGCGCCCACCCCGCCGGTGACGGTCCCCGCGCTCTTCGCGCGGCGGGTCGCCGCCACGCCGGACGCCCTCGCGGTCGTGTGCGGCGAGGACTCCCTGACGTACCGCCAACTGAACGCGCGGGCCAACCGGTTCGCCCGCGTCCTGGTGCGCCACGGCGTGGGCCCGGAGTCGGCCGTGGCCGTCGCCGTGCCGAGGTCCCCGGAGTACGTGGTGGCGGTGCTCGCCGTCCTCAAGGCCGGAGGCGCGTACGTACCGCTGGCGCACGACCACCCGCCGGAGCGCCTGGAGTCGCTGCTGCGGGACGCGCGCCCGGCGCTCCTCGTGACCGCGTCCGACGTGGCAGCGGGGCTGCCCGACGGGCCGTGGCCGCGCCTCCTCGTCGACGCGCCCGGCACCGTCGCGGCCCTCGCGGGCGAACCGGACGACGACCTGCCGGAGGGCGGGCTTCCGGACCGCCTCGCCTACGTCATCTTCACCTCCGGGTCCACGGGCGTGCCCAAGGGCTCCGGAGTCAGCCACCGCGCCGTGGTGGACCTGGCGTCGGACCGGGTCTGGCAGGGCGGCGCCCAGGAGAGGGTGCTGCTGCACAACACCCCGACGTTCGACATGGCCGTCTACGAGCTGTGGGTGCCGCTCCTCGGCGGCGGCACCGTCGTGCTCGCCCCTCCCGGCAGGCTCGGCGTCGACACGTACGCGGCGGTGCTCACCGAGCGGCGGGTGACCGCGCTCCTCATCACACCGGGCCTCCTGCCTCTGCTCCACGACGCCCACCCGGACGCCCTCGCCGGACTGCGCGAGGTGTGGACCGGCGGCGAGACGGTGCCCCCGGACACGGTGGCGAGGCTGCTGCGCGACCGGCCGGACGCCGTCGTCAACGGCTACGGGCCCACGGAGGCCACGGTGTTCGCCACCCGCCGCCGGATCACCGCCGCCGACCGGATCGGCACGACGGTCCCCATCGGGCGGCCGATGGACAACACGCGCGCGTACGTACTCGACGCCCTGCTGCGCCCCGTACCGCGAGGCGTGGAGGGCGAGTTGTACCTCGCCGGGCCGGGCCTGGCGCGCGGCTATGTGCGGCGCCCCGGGCTCACCGCGGAGCGGTTCGTGGCCTGCCCGTACGGCGGGCCCGGCGAACGCATGTACCGGACCGGGGACGTGGTGGTGTGGACGGCGGACGGCGAGTTGCTGTTCCGCGGACGCGTCGACGACCAGGTGCAGATCCGCGGCTACCGGGTCGAGCCCGGCGAGGTGGAGGCGGCCCTCATGGCGCACCCGGGGGTGGGCGGGGCCGTCGTGGTCGCCCGGGAGAGTCCGGGGGGCGGCGGGAAACGGCTGGTCGCCCATGTGGTCCCGGCGGCGGAACACCGTTCTGCTCCGGCCGAGGGGTACCGCGGTTCCGCTCCGGATGCCGGGGCCGTCGCGGGGGACGCCGACATCGCCGAGGAGCCCTTGGCCTCCGACGAACTGCGCGCCCACCTGGCCCGGCGCCTGCCGCCGTACATGGTGCCCGCCTCGTTCGTCACGCTCGACGCCTTCCCGCTCACCCCGCACGGCAAGGTGGACCGCCGTGCCCTGCCCGCTCCCCCGGACCCCGGGGCCCTCCCGGGCGCCGCCCCGGTGCGGCCGCGCACGGACACCGAGCGGGCGGTCGCCGCGATCTGGGCGCAGCTGCTCGACCGCGACGAGGTCGGCGTGCACGAGAAGTTCTTCGAGGCCGGCGGGACCTCCCTCTCCCTCCTCGCGCTGAGCCGCCGCCTGGCCGCACTCGGCCCGCCGGCGGTGCCGCTGAGCGCGCTGTTCGAGCACACCACGGTCGAGGCGATGGCCCGCCTGGTCGACGGCCGCCCTCTCGGCGAACCCTCCGACGAAACGAGGTACGAGCTATGAGGTACGACCTATGACGCACCCGAGCCCGTCCGGCCGGGAGGCCGTGGCCGTCGTCGGCGTGGCCCTCGCCCTGCCCGACGCCGACGACCTGGACGCCCTGCACCGGAACCTGCTCGACGGCAGGACCAGCGTCCGGCCGCCGGGCCGCGACCGGGTCCACTACGCGGGAGCGCCCGCGGACGCCGGCTACGTCCCCCTGGCCTACCTGGACCGGATCGACCTCTTCGACCACCGGTTCTTCGATCTGTCGCTGCGCGAGGCCGAGTTGATGGACCCGCACCAGCGCATGGCCGCCCAGCTCGCCCACCGGGCGCTGGAGAACGCCTGCTACGCGCCCCGGGACCTGAGGGGCTCGCGTACCGCGGTCGTCCTCAGCACGCCCGAGCCGCACTACGCCGGCCTGTACCCGGACGACGACCCGCAGCAGCTCCTCGGCTCGCACCCGTCGGCCACGGCCGCGCGGATCTCCTACCTCTTCGACTTCGCCGGGCCCGCGCTCGTCGTGGACACCGCGTGCAGCAGCAGCCTGACCGCGCTCGCGGTCGCCGTGCGGCACCTGCGCGAAGGCCAGGCGGACCTGGCGCTCGCGGGCGGGCTCAGCCTGTACCCGGTGCTGATTCGCGAGCGCGACTTCCTGCCCATGCTCGGCATCGTGTCCGCCGACGGGGTGTGCCGTCCCTTCGACGCCGCCGCGGACGGCTCCACCGCGGGTGAGGGCGGCGGGCTCGTCGTGCTCAAGCGCCTCTCGGACGCGCTCGCCGACGGCGACCACATCCACGCCGTGGTGCGCGGCGTCGCCGTCAACCAGAACGGCTTCCGCGCCACGAGCATGAGCGCCCCCAGCGCCCGGGGCCAGTGCGACGCGATCGTCGAGGCCTGGCGGGAGGCGGGCGGGGCTCCGCCCGACTACGTGGAGTGCCACGGCTCGGGCACACGGCTCGGCGACGTGATCGAGGCCGAGGGGCTGCGGCAGGCCTTCGCCGAAGCCGGGGCCCTGGGAGCCGCAGTCACGGGCGAGAGCGGGGCCGGGGCCTTCGCGGCGGCCGGGAGCGACGGGAGCGATGCCCCCTGTGGCATCAGCAGCATCAAGGGCAACATCGGTCACATCAACCACGCCGCGGGGATCGCGGGCCTCCTCAAGGTCCTCGCCGGGCTCCGGCACGGCACGCGCTACCCGAACGCGAACTTCAGCGCGCCCAACCCGCTGATCGACTTCAGCGGCCCGGTGCGCGTCGACGCGCGGGCCACGGCCTGGGCGCCCACACCGGGCAGGACCCGCCGGGCAGGCGTCAGCTCCTTCGGTCTGACCGGGACCAATGTGCACGCCGTCATCGAGGAGCCGCCGCCCGTGCCCCCGGCGCCCGCCGCGCCGGAGCCGGGGAGCGAGCTGGTGACCCTCTCCGCGAAGTCGCCCCGGGCGCTCGCCGTCTACGCGCGGCGCGTCGCCGACTTCCTCGACTCCACCGGACACCGCCTTCCCGACATCGCCCACGCGCTGAACCGGGGCCGCGACGACCACCCGTACCGCTGGGCGGGCACCGCGCGCGACCGCGCCGAACTGGCCGCCGCGCTGCGTTCGGCGCCCCACGCCGAACGGGAACCCGCCGCGGCGGCCCCCGTCGTGCTGCTCTTCTCCGGCGACGCCGACCTCGGTGACGAGACCTGGACGGCCCTGCGCGCCGCCTTCCCCGCCCTCGCCGACGCCGACGCCGACGCGGGTGAAGGCCCGCCCGGGGCCCGCCTCTTCGCCCGGCTGCTCGCGGGCCACCGTCTGGCGCGCGCCCTCGGCCTCGCCGGGGCGCGCCTGATCGGCTCCGGCGTCGGCAACCTCGCCGTACGGTCCGCCCAGAGCCCGGCGGCCGACGAGGCCCGGGACAAGGCCGCGGACACGCCGATCACCGGGCAGGTCGACGAGTCCGGGCTCCGGCGCGCCGCCCGCGGCCTCGTCGACGAGGGCGCCGTGGCGGTCGAGCTGGCCGCGGACGGCACCCTGGCACGGGAGCTGGCCCGGGTCGCCCCGGAGCTGCCCGTCGTACGCCTCTACGCCGACCCCACGCGGGACGGCGTGCTCGCCGCGCTCGGCAGGCTCTACGCGCTCGGCGCGGACCTCGACTGGGGCGCGTACTACGCCGGGACGGGGGCCCGGCGCGTCGAGGTGCCGACCTACCCGTTCGACGCCGACGCGGTGTCCTGCTGGTGCCTGCCGCCGGGCGGCCCGCCGCCGGCCCCCGAGCCCGCCCCGGTACCGGTACCGGCACCGGCAGGACGGGCCGGAACGGGCGACACCGAGGCCGAGTTGGCCGCGCTCTGGGCGCGTGTCCTCAAGGCCGACGGGGTCGGCCCCGACTCCAACTACTTCGAGCTGGGCGGCACGTCCATCGCGGGCATCACCGTGCTGCGGGCGGCCGAGGAGCACTTCGGCGCCCGCCTGACCTTCGCCGACCTGCACCGCAACCCCACCTTGCGGGCCCTCGCCGCGCGCATCGACGCCGTGCGCGCGGCGGGCCCCGGGCGGGACGACTGGACGATCACCCCGCTGCCGCGCCCCGGCCGCCTGCCGCTCTCCTACAACCAGGAACAGCTCTGGTACCTGGACCGGCTCAACCCGGGCAGCCCGCTGTACAACATCCCCGCCAACACCCGCTACGCCGGTGACTTCGACCTCGAGGCGTTCCGCGGCGCCCTGCGCGACGTGGTGGACCGGCACGAGGTGCTGCGCACCCGCATCCTGGACGAGGACGGCAGGCCGTACGCGCTCGCCGACCTGCCCGAGCCGCGGGTGGAGTGCGTCGACCTCGCGGCGCTGCCGGAGGAGCGGCGCACCGCCGAGCTGGCCCGCGCGATCACCGCGGAGGCGACGGCGCCCTTCGACCTCGGGCGCGGCCCGCTGCTGCGCACCGTGGTCGTCAAGCTCGCCGAGCGGGACCACGTGGTCCTGCACACCGTGCACCACATCGCCTTCGACGGCTGGGCCCCCGCCGTGTTCTTCCGCGAGCTGTCGGCCTGCTACACCGCCCGTGTCGCCGGACGCCGGGCCGACCTGCCCGAACTGCCGGTCCAGTACGCGGACTTCGCGGCCTGGCAGCGGCGCTGGCTCGACGCCGAGCGCGTGGAGCGCGGCCTGACCTACTGGCGCCGCCAACTGCGCGACCTGGACGCCCCCGAGCTGCCGCTCGACCGGCCGCGCCCGGCCGCGCAGTCGTACCGCGGCGACTACGTGAAGTTCACGCTCGACGAGGACCTCGCCCGGCGGCTGGGCGCGTTCAGCGCGGGCGAGAGCACCACGAGCTTCGTCACCATGCTCGCCGTGGTCGATGCCCTGCTGCACGTGTGGGCGGGCCGGCGGGACGTGGTCGTGGGCGCCGCGACCACCGGCCGGTTCAACCCCGCGACGCACGACCTGATCGGCTACTTCAACAACCTGCTGCCGTTCCGTACGAAGGTCGAGCCCGGGATCACCTTCCGCGAGCTTGTCGGCCGGTGCGCGGCCACCGCCGCCGGGGTCCTGGACCACGAGGAGATCCCGTTCGCGAGGATCGTCGCCGACGCCGACCACCGCGATCCGTCACGGCACCCGGTCTTCACGGTCTGCTACACCCACCAGAACACCACCGCCGCCACCATCGACCTGGAAGGCCTGCGCCCCGTGGCCCTGCGGGGCGACCTCTCCGGGGTCTCCGGAGTCGCCCCGGGCACCTCCAAGTTCGACCTCACCTTCGGCCTGCACGACCAGGACGACAGCCCCATGGACGGGTACCTGGAGTACGCGGTCGACCTGTTCGACACCGCCACCGCGCACCGCCTGGTCGACCTCTTCCAGGGCATCGCCGAGGCCGTGACGCGAGCACCGGACCGGCCGCTCGCGGAACTCTCCCGGCTTCTCGACCCCACCGGCGGACACGACGACGCCGAGACGTCCGGTGCTCCCTCGCAGGACACCGCGTCCCCCTCGGCCGACGCCTGGCCTTCCCTGCTCGTCGGTGAGCGCCGCGCGCTGTCGGACACGCGCCTGGTCAGCGAGGTCTTCGAGGAGCACGCCGCGCGGCGCCCGGACGAGGCCGCGGTGATCGACGCCGCGGGGGAGCACACCTTCCAGGAGATCGACCGGCGCGCGAACCGCCTTGCCCGGCGGCTCGTCGCGCACGGCGTCGGCCCGGACGGCGTCGTCCCGGTGCTCGCCGCGCGCGGAGCGGACCTGGTGGTCGCCTGGCTCGGCGTCCACAAGGCGGGCGCGGCCATCGCTTCCCTCGACCCGGCCGTACCCGAGCCGCGCCTGCGGTCCGTGCTCGCCGGGGTCGGCGCCGCCGCCGTGGTCCTGGGCGAGGGCCTGGCCGCCCCGGGCGCGGACGGCGTCCCGGTCGTCAGGATCGCCGACACCGTGACGGACCCGGACGAGGGCGGCGCGCCACCGCGGCGGGCGGGCCCGCGCAATCTGGCCTACGTGGTCCACACGTCGGGCTCCACCGGGCTCCCGCAGGGCTGCGAGGTCGAGCACGGGGGCCTGCTCAACGCCCTGGCCTGGTACGGCGACGCGGCCGGGATCGAGCCCGGCGACCGCCTCGCGCAACTGGCCGCCACCGGCTTCGACCTGGCCATGTTCGAGGTCATGGCGGCCCTGTACCACGGCGTCGCCCTGTACGTCGTCGCGGATCCGCTCCAGACCCCCGACCGGCTCCTCGGGGAGCTGGCCGAGCACCGCGTCACGGTGGCCGCCATGCCGACGCCGCTCGCCGAGACGGTCCTCGCGGAGCTGCCCGACCGGCCGGACCCCGCGCTGCGCCTGGTGCTCGCGGGCGGTGACCTGCTGCGGGTGCGCCCGCCACGGCACGCGCCCTTCGCCCTGGTCAACGTCTACGGGCCGACCGAGTGCTCCGTCTGCGTGACCGGGAGCCGGGTGGCCGACGCGGAGGCCGCCCCCGACGTCATCCCGGACATCGGCCGGCCCCTGCCCAACGTCCGCGTCCACGTCCTGGACCCCCGCCTGGCACCCGTGGCGCGGGGCGAGCGCGGCGAGGTCTACGCCGGGGGCGCGCACGTCGGCCGCGGCTACCACGGCAGGCCGGGCGCGACCGCGGCCCGCTTCGTCGCCGACCCGTTCGCGGACGGGCCCGGCGCCCGCATGTACCGCACCGGCGACCTGGCCCGGGTCCGCCCCGACGGCACCCTCGAATTCCTCGGCCGCGCCGACGACCAGCTCGAACTGCGCGGCCACCGCGTGGAACCCGCCGAGGTCGAGCGCGCGCTGCTCGCGCATCCACGGGTGCGCGAGGCGCTCGTCCACGCCGCGGAGCAGCCCTCCGGCGCCCCGCTCCTGGTGGCGCACGTAGCGGGCGACGACGTACCCGACGAGGACGAGCTGACGCGGTGGGTGGCCGGCGCGCTGCCGGAGTACATGGTGCCGGGCCGCGTCCGGCGTCATGCCGCGCTGCCCAGGACGAGCAACGGAAAACTCGACCGCCGGACGATGAGGAAGAGGGACATGGCCGAACGCGACACGACCGACGAGCTGACGACGGTGGTCACGGCGGTGACCCCGGGAGCGGTCCTCGACGACGCCGGGCGCGAGGCCGAGCGGGTCCTCGCCGCGATCTGGACCGAGCTGCTCGGCGTCGCGCGGGTGGCGCCGGACGACAACTTCTTCCGCATAGGCGGTGACTCGCTGCTGAGCGTGGGCATCGCATCCCGGGCCACCCGGGCCGGGCTCCCCCTCACCCCGCACGACGTGCTGAGCCATCCGACGCTGCGCGACCTCGCCGCGGTCGCCGCGAAGGGCGCCGCCCCCGGCGCCGCGCCCCGGCCCGCCGCCGCCCTGCCCGTGCCGCGCGAGCCGGTCCCGCCCGCGCCCCTGGTCCAGGCCCTGCTCGGCGCCGCGCCCGACGGGGCCCGGGACTTCGTCACGCCCCTCCTCCTGGAGACGGCCGAGGGCATCGGCGCGGACGCGGTACGCGCGGCCTTCGACCGGCTCGTCGAGGTGCAGGAGCCGCTGCGCTACCGGTTCCGGCACAACAGCCTGGGCTGGCGCATCGAGTGTGCCGGCAGCGAGAGCGCCCGGATCCTCGACCACCGGGTGCTTCCGCCGCTGGACGAGGAGCAGTTGCAGGCGTATCTGGAGGCCGACCTGGACGAGCTGCTCGCGGACGTCGACCCGGTGCGCGGCCCGGTCCTGCGGGCCAGGTTCTACGACCGGGGCGCCGACCTGCCGGGCGTGGTCGTCCTCGCGGTCCACCACTTCGTCTTCGACTCCACCTCGTTCGTGCCGCTCGTGGAGGACCTCAACGCCGCCTTCGCGGGCGACGCCCCCGCGGCCCCGCGCCGGGCCGCCTGGCGCGAGTGGACGCACCTGCTGCGCGCGATGGCCACGTCCGACGAGGTCGCCGGCGAACTCCCGTACTGGAAGGGCGTCCTGAGCGCGGCGGCCGGGACGCGGCCCGTGCCCGAGAACGGCACCGACGGCGCGCCCGCCGGGCTCGTGCGCCGCCGGGTGACCGCCGACAAGGTCGCGGCGCGGCTCTCCGAGAGCGGGCCCACAGGGCAGAGCGCCGCGCTCGCCGCGGTCGCCGTGGCCTGGTCGCGGTGGCGCGGCGAGCCCGACGCGTTCCTGAGCACGGTCGGCATGGGCAGTTCGCCGAACGCGCTGTGGAACGGCGACCGGAGCGATGCGATCGGCTGGTTCACGCATCTGTTCCCTGCCCATCTGCGCGTCGCGCCCGGCGCCCGGGTCGCCGAGGCCCTGCCGGGCGTCGCCTCGGCCCTGCGCTCGGTGCCCAACGACGGCATCGGCTACGGCGTCCTGCGCCACCTCAGCCCCGCGACCCCCGCGGTGGCGAGCGTGCGCGCGCTGCCCGAGCCGCCGGTCCTGGTCGAGCACGTGGCCAACGCCAACGACGGTCTGACCAAGCTGGGCGGCCCGTATGTGCGGCCCCGGCCGATGACCCTGGTGTCCGTGCCCCACTCGCTGCTCACGCAGGTGCCGATCGTGGTCGAGACCCACGTCCTGGGCGGGGCGCTCGAACTCGGTGTGATCCACCGCGGTTCGATCGCCGCCGCCGACATGGAGGAGCTCGCGGACCACCTGGTCGAGGCGTTCGCCGAACTCGCCGCCGACGAGGGCCGCTGAGTGCCCCCGGTGACGGCCATCAAGGCGGTCGCCTGCTACCAGCCGGACCAGGTCCTTCCGGTCGCGGAGCTGCCCGGGCTCGCGGAACTCGGCGCGGGCGAGCGGGAGACCTGCGCGCGGCTCGGCATCGACGAGGTCCGCGCGGACGACTCGCTGAGCGCGTTCGACCTGGCCGTGCGCGCGGCCCGGCAGGCCCTCGCGGAGGCGCGCCTCGACGCGGCCGAACTCGGCGCGCTCGTGCTCATCGACGCGCGCGTCCCGGACACCCTGATGAGTTCGGCGGCGACCCGGCTCCAGGCGCTGCTCGGGGCGGAGCGGGCCCTCACCTTCTCGGTGGGCGGCCTCGGCTGTGTCTCCCTCACCCCGGCGCTGCTCACGGCCCGGGGCCTGCTCGCCGCCGACGGGGACCTGGACAACGTCCTGGTCGTGCACGGCAGCAAGCCGCCGACCCCCCTGCGCTACCGCCACCCGGTGACGGTCAGCGGCGACGGCGGAGCCGCCGCGGTGATCTCGCGCCGCGGCCCCGTCCGCGTCCTGGACATCGTCCAGGAGACCAACGGCGACCACTGGGACCTGTTCCGCGTCGACTACCGGGACCGGCCCACCGCCCGATGGCGGGAGGAGTGCCGCGACATCCCGCAGTACTCCTTCCGGCTCGCGGTGGAGTCCCGCATCCGGCTGCGCGAGCTGTACCGGCGCCTCCTCGACCGGAACAACCTCGCGCCCGGGGACATCTCCCGCCACATCGGCCACAACCTCTCCGAAGGCACCTTCCGGTTCACGGAGGAGGCACTCGGCATCAAGATCAGCCCGACGTGCTTCGACAACCTCCGCCGGTACGGGCACCTCGGCCCGAACGACGTCCTGTTGAACCTCCGCACGGAACTCGACCGCGGCGGTCTTTCCGAGGGGCAGCGCGCGGTGCTGCTCAGCGCCAGCCCGGTCGCCGCGTGGAGCCTGCTGCTCGTGGAGACCGGCGACGGCGCCACGACCCACTACCTGTGAGAAAGAGGGCCCGCATGGACACACCGAACGGGAGGGGCGCCGCCGACGCGGCGTCCGTGACCGAGGAGCTGCGCGCGTATCTGTCCGGCGCCCTGGGCCGGGAACTGGGCCGGGACGACGAGGACGACGACTACTTCGCCCTCGGCCTGGTGACCTCGCTGTTCGCGATCGAGCTGGTGAACTTCGTCGAGCAGCGGTACGCCATCGAGGTCACCGTCGACGACCTCGACCTGGACCACTTCCGCACCCTCGGCCGGCTGCGGGACTTCGTCCTCGCGAAGGCCGCGAGCCGGGGCGCGGCGGCGTGAACAGCACGGCCGCGGTCGATCTGACGGCCCTGGGCGCGCGGTTCGCCGACGTGGTCCGCGAGGACGCCGCCGCCTGGGACGCGCGCGGCGAACTGCCCGTCGACGTGCGCCGCGCGGTCGCCCGCGAGGGGCTGCTCGGCGCGGATCTGCCGCCCCGCCACGGCGGGCTCGGCGCCTCGCCCGCCCAGCTCGGCGAGGCGTGTGCCCGGCTCGGCGGCGTGTGCGGCTCGCTGCGCGGCCTCGTCACCGTGCAGGGCATGGTGGGCGCCGCCCTGCTGCGCTGGGGCACCGCCGCACAGCGCGAGCGGTGGCTGCCCGCCCTCGCCCGGGGCGAGCTGATCGCCGCCTTCGCCGCGACGGAGACGGAGGCGGGCAGCGACCTCACCGCCGTCACCACCGCGGTCGAGCGGCACGGCGACACGTACACGGTGACCGGCGAGAAGCGCTGGATCACCTTCGGCGAGGTCGCGGACGTGTTCCTGGTCCTCGGCAGCACGGAGGGCCGCCCCGCGGCGGTGCTCGTGGAGGCCGGCCTGCCCGGCGTGCGGCGGGAGCCGGTGCGCGGCCAGCTCGGCCTGCGCGCCGCCCACCTCGCCCACGTACGGTTCGACGGCGTGCGCGTACCGCGCGAGAACGCGGTCGCTCCGCCGGGGTTCGGCCTGTCGCACGTGGTGGGCACCGCGCTCGACCACGGCCGGTTCACGGTGGCTTGGGGCTGCGTCGGGCTGGCCGAGGCGTGTCTGCGCGCGGCGGCCGGGCACGCCGCGCGGCGCACGCAGGGCGGCGTGGCCCTGGCCGAGCACCAGCAGGTGCGCGCGCTCCTGGGGCGCGCGGTGGTGGACAGCCGCGCCGCCCGGGAGCTGTGTCTGCGGGCGGCGCGGCTGCGGGCGGCCCGCGACCCGGACGCCGTCGCGGAGACCGTCGCCGCCAAGTACGCGGCGGCGCGTGCCGCCACCGCCGTGGCCGGCAGCGCGGTGCAGGTCCTCGGCGCGTCCGGCTGCGCCCCCGACAGCCTGGCGGGCCGCTGCTACCGCGACGCCAAGGTCATGGAGATCATCGAAGGCTCGGCCCAGGTGTCCGAGCTGCACATCGCCGACCACCTGCTGCGCGCCCACGGACACGGGCACGCCCGGCGCAGGACCGAGCCAGAGGGAGGACCCCGGTGAGCGCACAGACCCGCGGACCGCACGACAGCACGGCGGCCGGGCCCGGGACACGCCCCGCGCGGGCCCCGGAACCCACGGTGAAGTGCCTGGTCTGGGACCTCGACGACACCCTGTGGGACGGCGTCGTGCTCGAAGGCGACGCGCCCGTGCCCTTCGCGGCCGCCGTGCGGGCCGTGCACGCCCTCGACCAGCGGGGCATCCTGCACGCGGTGGCCAGCCGCGGCGCGTACGACGTCGCCGCCGCGCACCTGGCCGCGCACGGGCTCGACACCCTCTTCACCGTCCTGGAGGTGGGCTGGGGCGCCAAGTCCCAGGCCGTCGAGCGGACCGCCGCCGAGCTGACCATAGGGCTCGACACGGTCGCGTTCATCGACAACGACCCGGTGGAGCGGGCCGAGGTGGCCGCCGCGCTTCCGGAGGTGCGCTGCTATGCCGCGCACGAGGCGGAACTCCTCGCCTCGTACGCGGAGTTCACCCCGAGGTTCATGACGGACGAGTCGGCGCAGCGGCGCCGGCTGTACCGCACCGAGCGGCGGCGCAAGGCCGCGGAGGCCGAGCACACCGGTCCGCCCGCGCACTTCCTGGCCTCGCTCGACCTGGTCCTCACGGTCCGGCGGGCCACCGGGGCCGACCTGGCCCGCGCGCACGAGCTGACCGTGCGCACGCACCAGCTCAACACCACCGGGCGCACCTTCGGCCTGGACGCGCTGCGCCGCCTGTGCGAGGACCCCGGGCACGAGGTGCTCGTCGCCGGTCTGACGGACCGCTTCGGCTCCTACGGCACCATCGGGCTCGCCGTCACCGCACTCCGGGACGACGCGACCGTGCTCGAACTGCTGCTGATGTCCTGCCGGGTGATGTCACGCGGCGCCGGCGCGGCGCTCATCGACCACATCGTCACCGGGGCCCTGGCCGCGGGCCGGCGCCCGGTCGCGGAGTTCGTACCCACCGACGTGAACCGGCAGATGCTGGTCACGCTCCGCTTCAGCGGTTTTGCGGTGGTGGAGGACGCCGGTGGCCGCCTCACCCTGGCCATCGACCCGGACAACCCGCCGCCCGCCCGCAAGCACCCCGTACGGGTGGTCACCGCATGAGCGGCGCCACCGGCGACACCGGCCGGAACGAGGAGGATCGCATGGGCCAGAACGGCCAGAACGGCCAGAACGGCCAGAACGGCCAGAACGGTCGGAGCGGCGTCGGCAGCGGTGTCATCGGCGTGGTCGGCGCCGGGACGATGGGCGTCGGCATCGCGCAGTGTCTCGTCGAGGCCGGGCACCGCGTGGTGGCCGTCGACCCCGAGGAGGCCGCCCTCGCCGCCGCTCCGGCCCGGCTCCGCGACGGCGTCCGGCTGGCCCGGATGGTGCGTAAGGCGGCCGCGGCCGTCCCGCCGGGGCAGGCCCTCGCGGCGGTCACCTGGACCGCGCGCCTGGAGGACCTGGCCGGCGCGTGGTTCGTGCTCGACTGCGCGCCGGAGCGCATCCCGCTGAAGGAGAAGCTGTTCCGCGAGCTGGACGAAGTGTGCCCGCCCGGGGCGGTGTTCGCGACGGTGACCTCGGCCATCCCCGTCGAGCGGCTCGCCGCGCGGACGGCACGGCCGGAGCAGGTGCTCGGCATGCACTTCATGAACCCGGCGCCGATGAAGCCGACCGTGGAGGTCGTCCGCGGCCCGCGGACGTCCGACGCGACCCTGGACACCGCCCTCGCGCTGCTCGCGGGCCTCGGCAAGAAGGGCATCGTGGTCGCCGACGGCCCCGGCTTCGTCGCCAACCGGGTCCTCATGCTCACGATCAACGAGGCCGCCACGGTGGTGCAGCAGGGCACCGCGGACCCCGCCACCGTCGACCAGATCTTCCAGGAGTGCTTCGGACACCCCATGGGCCCGCTGGCCACCGGCGACCTGATCGGCCTCGACACCATCGTGGACACGCTGCACGTCCTGCTGGAATGCACCGGCGACCAGCGCTTCCAGCCCTGCGAGGGGCTGCGTGCGCTGGTCGCCGACGGTCATCTGGGCCGCAAGAGCGGCCGGGGTTTCCACCGCTATCCGGCCCGCGCGCCGAGGTGACCCGGCGCGCGGCGCCTTCCCGCGGGTGAGGGGCGCGCCCTAGGGGGCGAGCCGGTAGGCGTTGGTGATCGTCTCGGTCACGGTGTTGCCCGAGGTGTCCTTGAGGTACACCCGGTACGAGGCGGCCTTGGCCGTCGCCGGGTGGCGCACGCTCGCCGTGCGCGCCCCCTGGGCGTCGGTCGTGACGGGGGCCGGCTTCCAGGTGCCGCCGCCGTCGTAGGAGACCTTGACGGTCAGCTTGGCGATCCTGTCCGGGCCCGCGGCCGCGCCGGCCACCTTCAGGGGCACGGTCAGCGTGCCGCCCGCGGGGGCCGTGCCGTTCAGGGCCAGCTTCGGCGCGAGGCGGACGGTGGAGAGCGGCAGGTCGGTGGGCTCCTCGTCGGGGGTCCTGGCCGAGGTGAAGGTCCAGGCCACGGACACCTTCGTGCTGGTCGTGGTGGCCTTGGCCGGCCGGCCGGCCTCCATGGTCAGCCGGTAGGGCGCGGAGGCGGCGGGAAGTTCGGCGCCCAGCGCGCCGGGCTCGCCCTCGGCGATGGTCCGGCCACCGGACTCCAGGCGGGTGAAGCCTCCGGTCGTGAGCGAGTCACCCGCGTGTCCCGCGCCGTCGTTGAACAGCCGTACGTAGGCGTCCATGGAGTTGCCCGCGCGGCGCGCACCCTGGCCCTGCTCGGCCTTGAGGTCGGGGCCGACGACGCCGGTGTTGAAGTTCAGCGTGTAGCGCTTGCCCGCCTTGTACGCGGTCGGCTCGGTGCCGTAGTTGATGACCGGCACCCCCGCGTCGTCGAGCTGCGCCATGGCCCACATCCAGCGTATGCCCTTGGTGTTGACGTAGGTCGTGCCCGAGGCCGGGAGGTTCAGGGTGGTCTGCGACTGGATCGGCGATCCGTAGTCGTTCGCGCCGAGCGGGGTGACGGAGAGCGTGCCCTTGCGCCGGGCGGCGGAGGAGCCCACGCCGTACTTCACCTCGGCGACCTCGGCCTTGGTGGTGGCGTGCTTCAGGCCGGTGAACCAGCTGCCGGTGCGGCCGAAGGCGAGGCGGTAGTCCTTCTTGGCGGAGCTGCCCGGCACCTTCCACACGCCGTTGTACTGGGCGTTCAGCGTGCTGGAAGAGGCGCCGAGCCCGGCCGTGCGGATGTCGGCGTCACCGCCCAGGCTCCAGCTGCCCGCGATCCCGGCCGCCGGGTCGTCGTAGCTGAGGTCCGACGCCGTGAGGCGCGCGGCCCGGTCCGGGGCGGTGACGGCGATCGGCTTCGCCTTGCGGGAGTCAAGGGTGAGCGTGGAGTCCGCGCCGACCTTCAGCTTCGGCTGGACGAACACCGCGAAGGGCTTGGACGGCCCGTAGACGGAACTCTCCAGGCCGTAGGTGCCCTTGGGCAGCCGCACGGTGGCCGTGCCGCCGCTGTGGTAGGGGACGGTGAACTTCGTCTGCGTGGCACGCTCGGTGAGCGTGGTGGTGTAGCTCGCCGCGTGCTCGCCGTTGACGTCCAGGTGCTTCAGCGTGACGTCGTACGACTCGACCTCGCGGTCGACGACGAGGCCGGTGCGGACCGACTGTCCGTCACCGGCGGCCAGTACGGTGCCGCCGTAGATGCCGTCGGCCGTGCCGGGCTTGGTGTCGGCGGTGACGGCGGTCTTCGCGGTGCCGCCCGCCGGGACGGTGAGCTTGGTGTCCTTGAGGGTGAACATGCCCGCCGGGGCCGGGCGGCCGGACGGGTCCACGGTCGTGGTGGACAGCGTGAGGGTGACCGGCTCGGTGCCGTGGTTGCGGTAGGTGAGCGTCTTCTTGACCGGCTTGTCGTCGGTGTGCGGCCAGGCCTGCGTACCGAAGGTGAGGGTGCCGGGCTCGGAGGAGACGGACGCGGAGACCGCGCGCGTCAGATCCACGCGGCCCGCTCCCTGCTCGTACGCGTTGAGCTTGGGGTTGGGCTTGGCGGAGCCCGTCAGCACGGACTTGAGCCGCTGGCCCGACCAGGTGGGGTGCTGTTGCAGGAGCAGGGCGGCGGCCCCGGCCACGTGCGGGGTCGCCATCGAGGTGCCCGACATGGCGACGTAGCCGTCGCCCTCGTCGTCGGACAGCAGCGTGGTGCGCGCTGCGGTGATGTCCTCGCCGGGCGCGGTGAGGTCCGGCTTGGGGACGCCGTCGGCCGTGGGGCCCCTGCTGGAGGTCTCCGCGATCTTGTCCCGCTTGTCGACCGAGCCGACGGTGAGGGCTTCGGGGGCGCTGCCCGGCGCGTTCAGGGTGTGCGGGCCCGGGCCGTCGTTGCCCGCGGCGATGACGAACAGGGCCTTGCCGGAGAGCCGGGCGACGGCCTCTTCCAGGGGCTCGGTGCCCGGTGTGTCGAGGCTGCCGAGGCTCATGTTGACGATCTTGGCGCCACTGTCGACGGCCCACTGCATGCCCGCGGCGATGTCGGAGTCGTAACCGGCGCCCACCTCCTCGGAGATGACCTTGCCGTCGAGGATCCGGGCGCCGGGCGCCGCGCCCTTGCGCTTGCCGCCCGACTTGGCGCCGGAGCCCGCGAGGGTGGAGGCGACGTGCGTGCCGTGGCCCATGCGGTCCTTGGCATCGGGCGCCGCGGTGAAGTTCTTCTCGGTGACCTCGACGCCCTTGAGGTCCGGGTGCGTCTGGTCGACGCCGGTGTCCAGGACGGCGACCTTGACGCCCTTGCCGGTGTATCCGGCGTTCCACATGGTGGGGGCGCCGATCTGCGGCACGCTCTTGTCGAGCGTGGGGCGCACCTTGGCGTCCAG
Organism: Streptomyces sp. NPDC045778; assembly: GCF_056431945.1. NCBI lineage: Bacteria > Bacillati > Actinomycetota > Actinomycetes > Kitasatosporales > Streptomycetaceae > Streptomyces > Streptomyces sp. NPDC045778. The sequence continues at coordinate 181,414 of NZ_JBWKJZ010000003.1, read as the reverse complement.
CCAGACGTGCGCGACAAAGGGAGCGGCGGTGGCGCGGACGTTCGCGCGCCCGCCCGTGCCGCGGGTGAGCGCCGACCACAGGCCCGGCGTGCCGGACTTGGGCGTGCTGAACGCCTCGCCGCCGACGGCGGGCAGGGCGCGGCGGTCACGGGCGTGGCCCTTGAACGTGTCGGCCGCCTTGAGGCTGTTGGTCCGGCCGGGCCGGTATCCGACGATCAGCGGGAGCGACGTGGTGTGCGCGTCGTCGTACTTGTCCGCGACGAGCCGCGTGACGTCGAAGAGCCGCCGGTCGAGCCGGCCCGCGGCGATCAGTGACTCGGCGTCCTGCGGCACGACGAACACGTGCCCGGCCTCGCGCCGCACCGAGATCGCCAGCTGTGCGCGGCCCTCGCCGCGGATCAGCCGGACGACCTTGCCGCCCTTCGCCGCGACAACCACCCGGTCACCGGTGATCAACGTGACCGTCGCCGTCCTGCCCGCCCGGGCTCCCCGCTCGCCCTCGGCGCCCGCGGCCTCATCCGTGCCCGCGGCGCGGTCCGGCCGCGTCACGGTGTCGGCTGCCGCCGCCCCCGTGAGCAGCGCTCCGGCCACCACGGCGGCCATGGCCGCCGCCCCCACCCTCGATATGCCTGCCACCCGAATTGCCCGTCCCTTAAGCGTGTTGATGTGACGCCCCGTGAGACGAGATCATGGCACGGGTGGTTCACGGGAGACGGAAGAGATCTCGGTGAACAGTGGCGGGCCGGCGTCCGGCCGAAGAGCGGACTCAGCGGCGGTACGCGTCCGTCGCGATCCCGGCGAACGAGCGGATCAGCGGGTTCGTGTCGCCCGCGCGCCAGGCCACCAGGACCCGGCTGGGCTCCATGTCGGCCAGCGGCACCACGGCGAGACCGCGGCCGGGCTCGTGCCCGAGCGGCGTCATGCCGACCGTGCCGCTCCACAGGACCGCCTGCCGGCACTCCTGGACGGCGCGCACCACCGGGCCCTCGCGCGGTTCCCCGCCGTTCCAGTACGCCTGCCAGAGGCTGTCGGTGCCCTCGGGGAACAGGAACCAGCGGCGGTCGGTCAGATCGGCCAGCCGCAGACGGTCGTGCCGGGCCAACGGGTCGTCGGCGCGCAGCAGCGCGCCCACCGGGTCGGCCCGCACCTCCCGTACGGCGAGACCGGTCTCGTCGAAAGGCCCGCGGGTCAGGGCGACATCGACCTGGCCCGCGTGGAGCCCGCAGGTGGGGTCGGTCAGGTCGGTCTCGCGGACGCGGACCTCGACGCGCGGGTGCCGCCCGCGGAAGGCGGCGGCCAGGCGGGTCGCGGCGGGGTCGGCGCCGTCGCCCAGGATGCCGACGGTGAGGGTCGCGGCACCGGCCGCAGCGGCCACGCGGCCGCGGACCCGCTCGGCCCTCTCCAGCAGGGCGCGCGCCTCGCCGAGCAGCACCGACCCCGCGCCGGTGAGCCGGACCCCGGCGGACGAGCGGTCGAAAAGGGCGGCGCCGAACTCAACCTCCAGCCGCCTGATCGCCCGGCTCAGCGGCGGCTGGCTCATGTGCAGCCGGGAGGCGGCCCTGCCGAAGTGCAGTTCCTCGGCGACCGCCACGAAATAGCGCAGCGTGCGCAGTTCCATGGCGGTCACGATACCCGTGGGGTATCGAGGTGACAGAAGGGGTCTTGGACGCGGGCGGCGCCCCGGCGGTGGAATCGACGCATGACCGACACACCGAACACCCACCACACCCCGGGCACCGGCCCCACCGTCACCGTGGTCGGCCCCGGCGAGGGCGAGGCCATCGTCCTGGGCACCACGCGCATGCGCGTCCTGGAGGACGGCACCGCCACCGGACAGCGCCTCGGGGTCACCGAGTCCGTCCTCGCACCGCACACGCCGGGACCGCCGCAGCACCGCCACACCCTGCACGACGAGGGCTTCTACGTCGTCTCCGGCACGGTGCGGTTCACGGTCGGCGCGCAGGACCACGACGTGCCCGCGGGCGCCTTCGTGACCGTCCCGCCCGGCGCCCCGCACACCTTCGCCAACGTGACCGACGAACCGGCCGTCCTGCTCAGTACGTTCACCCCGCCCCTGTACGTGCAGTACTTCCGGGACCTCCAGGACGCGGCAGCCGGCGGCCGGGCCCTGACCCCGGAGGAGCATCTGCGGACGATGAGCCGCTACGCCACCGAACCGGCCACCGACTTCGCCTCATGAGCGTCGCCTACGGCGTCCTCGCCGGTCTGCTCACCGCCGGGCTCGCGACGGCATGGCGGTGACGCCCACCTCGCGGAAGCCGGTCACGGCGTCGAGCACAAGTGGCCGCGCGGGTCCGTGACGCCGGCCTCGCCCGTCAGGATGTGCAGGGAGAACTGGAGGTCGCGCAGTCCGCCGAGGGAGCCGAGGTCCCGGGCCGTGTGGCTCTCCAGGGCGCGCAGGTGGGAGCGGACGGTGAACTCGGAGAGCCCGAGGGCGCGTGCGGCGGGCTCGATGTGCGCGTCGTGCGCGAGCCAGACCGCGGCGGTGGTGAGCAGATTCCTGCGGTCGCCACGCGCGCCGCACAGCAGGTTGTCCGCCCAGGCCGTGGCCTCGGGCGAGGCGAGCAGCGCCTCCAGGGTGGGTGTCGCGCCGCCGACCAGGGTGAGGGACCGCTCGGGCCGGTGCCGGTCGGCGAGCAGGTCGAGGGCGAGCCCGACGGTCACCCGGTCCCTGACGGTCGAGAAGTCCATCCCGAGCAGTTCCTCCGCCTTGGCCACGCGGCGCCTGACGGTGTTGCGGTGCACGCGCAGCCTGCGGGCGGCCACGGCGTAGGGGTAGGCCAGGGCGGTGGGCAGGGTGTCCCGCAGCTGTTCCCACTGCTCCTGTGGCCGCAGCAGCGGGTCGAGGAGGCCGCGGGCCCAGCGCCGCGCCCCGTCCCGCGGCAGCACGCTGACCAGGTCGGTGCTCTGCGCGGACAGCGCCACCGCGTCCGGGCGGCGCAGGGCGAACCGCTGTGCGGTGATGGCCTCTTGGAGGGCGTCGGCGAGCATCACCATCGGGTACGTGCCGCTGCCGCCCAGCGAGGCGTCGGCGCCGAGGTCTGCGACCAGGCGGGTCAGCTCGGTGGCCACCGCGTCGCCGGTGCGGCGCGGCCGGATCGGCTCGACGACCAGGATCCGGCGGTCCTCGCGCGGATCGGCGACGACCAGGGCGCGGCCCGCCGTACCCGCTTCGCACCGGCGCAGGACGGCGTCGCGCCGGTCCTGCGGGACGTCGACGACGAACACGCGGACGGCGTCCGGCGTGAGCAGGCCGGGGGCCTGCGTGGCCATGACCCTGCGCGCCTTGTCGACCTCGGCGTCCAGGAGCAGTTCCACGGCCGCCGTGCGGGCCGCGTGCGCGGCGTCGGCGGCGGCGCGGTGCTCGCGCCGCGCCTGGTCGAGCAGGCCGAGGAGGCGCGCGGCGTGCCGCATGAGCCGCAGTTCGGCGTCGTCGTAGGGGGGTGAGCGGCGGGCGACGGCCAGTACGGTGTTCGTGTCGTCCGCGGCGGACACGGCGCCGACCGTGGAGAGGTCGCCCATCGCGGTGCCTGCACCGGTCCACGCCGTGTCACCCGCGGCGGGGGACGACGCGCCGCCCGCCGACGAGAGGGGGACGAGCCGCGTGTGCGGGCCCTGTGACCGGTCGCGCGCGAGGCCCTCACGGGGGCCGCGCAGGAACGCCTCCGCCACGGCCTCGGCCGCGGTCTCGGGCGAGGCCGCGAGCACGGCCCCCGGCTCGCTCACGAGGACCTGCGCCCGCAGGGCACGCGCGAGCCAGTCCGCGATGCGCTGCATGGCATCGGGGTCGGCGGCCCGGGTGGGCAACTGCTGGACGAGGGTGGTGAGGTGACCGGCGTGGGACTCCACGGCGGCGAGCCTGCGCTCGGTGAGTTCGCGGCCCGCGGCGGCCCACGGCCGCGGCGGCGCGGTGGTGGTCAGGAGCGGGACGCCGAGCGCGGCGGAGGCCTCCCGGACCGCAAGGGGGAACGGCTGGTGGGTGTCCGACAGGACGCTCGCCACGAGGCCCGCGCACCCGTCGAGGGCCATCTGCTCCAGGAGGGTCTCCAGGGCGACCTCCGCGCGGCCCCTGAGCCGGAACGGCATCTCGGTGAGCAGGACGAGGGAGCCGGGCTCCAGGCGCCGCTGCGGCTCGCCCTCGAGGAGGCGGGGCAGGGTCAGGGTCGCCAGGCCGGCGACCCTGACCGCCTCGTGCGGTGCGGCGGCGACGCCTCCGGCGAAGGCAAGTCCGAGTTCGATCCTGCCGACCAGCGCGCCCAGCGTCAGCACGTCATCTCCCCCGTAAATCCCCCGTGCGTACGACGTGTTGTCCGCCCCGGTTGTCCCGGCCGCTTCACCACGGCACCTACTCAACGGCTTGCGTCCAGGGATTGCAAGCGACAAGGTGTGCACTACCCGCAAGTTGCGGAGACTGTCGGAAGGAGGGGCGCGTGGCTCGCGAGCGATCCGGTCGGACCGTCGCGCACCTCGTGCTCGCCACCCGCCTCAAGGTCCTCCGCGAGGCGGCGGGGCTTTCGCTCAAGCAAGCCGCGGCGGCGCTCGGCGCGCACCCGGCCACGGTCCGCCGGATCGAGCAGGCCCAGACGTCCCTGGACGTGGGCCAGGTGTCCGTGCTCCTCGCGGCGTACGGGGCGGCGCGGGCGGAGACCGAGGACTTCCTCGGCAAGTTGGCGAGTGCCAACGCGCCGGGGTGGTGGCACCCCTGGCGCGCCGTGATGGACCCGTGGCAGCTGGACCTGATGAGCGTGGAGTCGGCGGCCGGAATCGTACGCACTTGGGAGCCCGCACTCGTTCCGGCGCTGTTGCGCACGCCGTCCTACGCCCGTGCCGTCGACGACGTCCTGCGCCCGGACCTGTCCCCCGCGGCCAAGGACCGCAGGACCGACCTGCTCGTCCAGCGCCAGGAGCGGTTACGCACCCAGCAGACGCGCATCTGGGCCGTGATGTCGGCCGCGGCCCTGCACACCCGCGTAGGGGCGCCGGGGGTGATGACCGAGCAGCTGAAGGTGTTGCGGTCCACGGCCGAGCGGGCCGACGTCACCTTGCAGATCCATCCGCTGGACGGGCCCCCGCACGCGCTGACCGGCAAGCCGCCGCTGACCCTGTTCCGCGTCGAGGTGCCGGAGATCTCCGACCACGTGGTCAGGGAGGGCGGCCTGGCCGGTACCGCCGACGTGTGGGACGCGCCCGACACGGTGACGGCCTACCGTCTGCTCCTCGACTACTCCTGCGCCACCGCCCTCCACCCCGACAAGTCGAAAGAGGTGCTGGACCTCTCATGACCGAACCGATGAAGCTCCCGCCGCGGTTAGACGAGATCGACAAGTCCGTCGCCCACAGCGCCCGCGTGTGGAACTACTGGCTGGGCGGCAAGGACTGGTACGAGGCCGACAGGACGGCCGGTGACGCCTACCGCGCCAAATACCCCCTGATCGAGCCGTTCGCCCAGGAGTCGCGGGGCTTCCTGGTGCGCACCGTCACCTGGCTGGCCAAGGAGGCCGGGATCCGGCAGTTCCTGGACGTGGGCGCGGGGCTGCCCACGGCCAACAACACCCACGAGGTGGCCCAGCGCATCGCGCCGGAGTCCCGGGTGGTGTACGTCGACCACGACCCGCTGGTGCTCCTGCACGTCCAGGCGATGGGCAAGAGCACCCCCGAGGGCGCGATGGACTACGTGCTCGCGGACATGCGCGACACGGAGACGGTCCTCGCGGGCACGGCCAGGACGCTCGACATGACGCGGCCCGTCGCCCTGGTGATCAACGACGTCCTCGGCCACATCGTGGACTGGGAGGAGGCCCTCGGCCTGGTGCGGCGCCTCGTGGACCGGCTCCCCTCGGGCAGCTATCTGTCCCTGAGCCATTCCACCGCGTCGGACGACAAGCACCGCGAGGTGCAGGAGGAGTACAACAACTCGGGCGCGATCCCGTACATCTTCCGCGAGCCGGAGGTGACCGTCGCGTTCTTCGAGGGCCTGGAGATGGTCGAGCCCGGCTATGTGTCCTGGCCCCACTGGCGGCCCGAAGCGACCACCGGCACCCTCACCGCGCGAGCGGGGTGGGGTGGTGTCGCGCGGATACCGTGACGGCGCGCGGCGCGGGCCGTGAGCCGCACCCCGCGAAGCCCCCGGCCCCGACGGCCGCGGAGCACGCGCAGGTGGTGCGGCGGCTCACGCGTGCGGCGGCCCGTTCCGGGGCCATGCTGATCGCCGAGATCGCCGCCGTCGCCGACGGCTGGGCGGTGCTCGTGGACCCGGCGGCCGGCGTCGTGCACGCCACCCCGGAGTCCGCGGGGCCCACGGGGCTGCGGGCCGCCGCGCACCCCCAGGCGCACCCGCACGCGACCGTCCATCAGGTGCCGGGGACGCAGGGCGGCGTCCTCGTCGTCTGCCCCGGCGTCGCGGCGTCCCCGCCGCTGACGGCGCTCGTCACGCAGTGCGCCGTCGACCTGCTGCGCCTGCGGGCCCGGCACGCGGAGGAGACGCGCGGCGCCGAGCAGCGCGTGCACACCGCCGTGCTGCGGTTGCTGCTGCGCGGCCAGCACCGCCTGGCCACCGAGGTGCTCGGCGGTGAGACCCCCACGCACGCCACCGTGTACCGCCTCACCGGGCGGGCCCTGCACACCGCGCATCAGGCGCTGTGGCGGGCGACGCAGCCCGACCTGTCGAACGGCACGCGCACGCTGGTCAGTCTGGACGGCACGGAGCTGACCGTGGTCGCCCTGCACGGGGCCCGAGACCTGCCCCGTGCCGACGGCGGCCACCCGACGCTCGCGCTCGTCGCGCGCGTCGCCGACCGGCACCAGCTGACCGGGGGCGCGGCGGCCCCCGCGCCCCTGGACATGTTCGTCACCGCGTGGGCCGAGGCGGGGAGCACGCGCAACAGCACCTCCATCGGGCGCCTCACCTCGGTGACCGGCCTCGGGGCGCACGGGCTGCTCCGCGTGATCCCGGCGGACCGCCTCGTCGCGTGGTCCGCGGCCGTGCTCCAGCCGCTGGACGGCAGGGAGCGGCGCACCCTGGAGGCCTGGCTGCGCTCGGGCTCCGCGCAGGCCGCCGCCCCCGCCCTCGACGTGTCCGAGGGCACCGTCCGCTCGCGGCTTCGCGGCATCGGCGTCCTCCTCGCGGCCGACCTCGACCACCCCACCGTGCAGGCGCAGTCGCTGCTCGCGCTGCGCGCGCCCGCCTCCCCCGTCCCCGCGGCTGCGGCGGAACCCCTGCGGCCGCGCCCGCCGTTGCCCGCCGCGCTGCTCAGCGCCGAGCACGCGGGGCGCTGGGCGTCCGGCCTGCTCCAGCCCCTGGACCCCCGGCTGCGGATCGCGCTGCGCTGCTGGCTCGCGCACCGGGGCCGCACCGCGCCCGCCGCCACCGAGCTGGCCCTGCACCGGACCACCCTCACCACCTGGCTCGCCGAGTGCGGCAGGCTCCTGGACCTGGACCTGTCGTCGGCGACCGTCCGGGCGGAGCTGCGCCTCGCCGTGGAGACGGTCGCCACCGCCGACGACGTACCGGCGGCGCTGCCGCGCCGGGGCGGCCGTACGTACCGCGAGCCGGGGCGGTAGCCGCCCGCGCACACGCCGTACCTGCGCCACCTGGTGGTAACAGAATTCGCCACGACGCTTCTCCTGGTTCACACGGGGCTGGTGAGCTGACCGCGCCCACATCACCCATCACAGGAGGCGCGAGTGAATCTCGTCGTCAACGGCGACGCGGAGAGCGGGGCGGGCGGCAGCGCCGAGCCCGTCTCCACCGTGCGCGGCTGGAAGGTCGTCCAAGGAGCCCCGGCGCTCATCTCGTACAGCCTGGGCGGCGGTTACCCGACCGCGTCCGACCCCGGCCCCGCGCGGCGCGGCAGCCGCTTCTTCTCGGGCGGCGACAGCCCGCGCACCGCGCTGACGCAGGACGTCGCCCTGCCCCGGAGCGGCCCCACCGGGCGCCGGGCCGTCGACGCCGGGAAGGTGCGCTACACCGTGACGGCCTGGCTCGGCGGCTACGCGGGGCAGGAGGACGGCGCCCGGCTCTCCGTGGAGTTCCGCGACGCCGAGGGAACGCCGGTGGCGCTCAGCGTGCTCGGGCCCGTGAGCGCCGCCGAACGCGAGGGCCGTACGGCGCTGCTCGAGCGCACGGCGGCGGCCCAGGTGCCGCCCGGCGCCCGCTCGGCGCGGGTCCTCCTCGTGTTCACGCGCAGCGGCGGCGGCACCTCCAACGACGGCTACGCCGATGCGATCTCCCTCACCCTCGAGCCCACCGGAGGCCGCTGATGTCCGTGAACCGCCGTGACCTCCTCAAGGCCGCCGCGGCCGCGGGCGCGCTGAACGTCGCCTGGCCGCTGGCCGCGGGTCTCACGCCCGCGCAGGCCCGCGAGGCCGCCGAGCGGCTCGGCGCGGAGTACGACCGCGCGCCGTTCACCCTTGGGGTGGCCTCCGGTGATCCGCAGCAGCACTCGGTGCTCCTGTGGACCAGACTCGCGCCCGAGCCGCTGGCCGCCGAGCAGCGCCTCCCCGAGGTCGTCGAGGTCGAGTGGGTCCTCGCCAAGGACGCCCGCCTGCGGCACGTCGTCGCGCGGGGTACGGCTCCGGCCTCCGCGACGCTCGGGCACAGCGTGCACGTGCCGGTGGGCGGGCTCGCCCCGGGCCGCCACTACTGGTACGCGTTCAAGGCGCTCGGCAGGACCAGCCGGGTGGGCCGGACGCGGACCGCGCCGCGCGGCCGGGTGCAGAAGGTGACCTTCGCCGCCGCCAACTGCCAGGCGTTCCACGACGGCTTCTACGCCGCCCACCGCGGGATCGCCCGCGAGAACGTGGACTTCGTCGTGCACCTCGGCGACTACATATACGAGCACGGGCAGGTCGGCGGCGTACCGGAGAAGCACGTGCGCGACCACGACGGTCCTGAGATCCTGACGCTCGCCGACTACCGCAAGCGGCACGCCCTGTACAAGGGCGACAAGTCGCTGCGCGAGGCGCACGCCGCGCACCCGTGGTTCCTGACCTGGGACGACCACGAGGTCGTCAACGACTACAGCGGCACCGGGGGCGGCGCGCCGTTCATGCGCCGCCGCGCGGCGGCGTACCAGGCGTGGTTCGAGCACATGCCGCACCGGGACTCCTTCGGCGGGTCGGCCCTGCCGGACCCGGAGATCCACCGGGTGCGCCGCTGGGGCGACCTGCTCGAACTCGCCGTGCTCGACCTGCGGTCGTACCGTTCGGCGCAGAACCTGCCCGACGGCACCATCCTCGGCGCCGAGCAGAAGGCGTGGCTCAAGAAGACCGTCGACAGGGCCCCGGACTCCTGGCACGTGTGGGCCAACTCGATCATGCTGAGCCAGCTGCGCGGCAGGCCCGGCGGCTCGTACATGTTCACCGACCAGTGGGACGGCTTCCTCGCCGAGCGCAAGGAGGTCCTCCAGCACGTGCACGGCAGCGGTCTCGAGGACCTGGTGGTCATCACCGGTGACTGGCACTCGGCCTTCGTCGACGACATCCGCACCGACTTCGACGCGCCCGAATCGCCGCTCGTGGGCACGGAGTTCACCGCGCACTCGGTGACGTCGGGCGCGTACTCGCCGGAGTGGAACGCCGCCAACGGCCCCCTCATGGGCAAGGCCAACCCGCACCTGAAGTACTTCGAGGGCAACCGGTACGGCTACGACGTGTACGAGGTGACTCCGGAGCGCTTCAGCGCGCACATGCGGGTGGTCGGCGACCGCCGCGACCCGCGCTCCCCCGTCACCACGCTGACCACCTTCCACGTGGACCGGGGCCGGGCCGGGTCGTACGAGGACGACACCACGAAGGCGTCGCCCGCGCAGTACCGCAGGGACTGACGGGGAGTCCGGGGCCGGTCAGGGGCGCCAGTCGAAGGGGAAGTGCTTGCTCGACCCGCCCCGGTACTCGTGGGAGAAGTCGAAGCCTTCGGCGTGGTCGCGGTCCACCACGCCCCAGGTGGCGATCTGGCCGGGCCCCACCTCCGCTCCCGGCGCGTTGACGAGCTGGACGCGGCGGGTGGGGTCGGCGGTGGGGCCGGTCAGGGCGACGGCTCCGACGGCGACCTTGTCGGCGACGTCGGCCCGCCAGTACGAGAGGTCCTCGGCCGCGTCGAAGCGTACGGGGGCGTACTGGACGTCGCGCAGCTCGCTGATGAGGGCGCCGAACTCGCCCGGCCAGCCTCCGACGTGACCTGCGAAGATCTGCTGGAGCGCGTCCCGCTGGGCTTGGTCGCCCTTGGCGTCTATGTAGAGCATCACCTTCATGGTGGCGTCCGGGTCGCCGACCCACATGTTGCCGGCGAACTCGCCGAGCGCGACGACGCCGAGGCCGTCCAGGCGCACGTCCCCGAAGTGCCCCTCGTGGATCTGCCAGACGAGCGTGAACAGGCAGTCCCCGTGGGTCGGGGCCTGGGCGAAGGTGCAGGGGCAGGGGAGGGAGCAGCTGCACACGTCGAACCACTCGCCCCGCAGATGCCAGTCGGGCAGCGAGCCGTCGTCCCCGCCGGCGCGGACGACGCTGGGCATGGCGGGCGTCGCGGTCTGCGAAGTCGCGGACGTTGTGCACATGGTGGGGCCTCCTGAGGGATAAGGGGAGGATACCGGGTGGGGGTATGCGCCGTTGACGTGGAGGACGCTACGGGTACGCCCTCCCGGACGTCAAGTACCCCCCGGGGGTATTAGTCGACAGGAGGCGGCTCGACGCTCCCGCGGCACGTGATCGTCATTCGCCCAGTGGCTGAAAACAGTTCATTCTCCGGAGACTTACCGCCCCGTCCCGGTGCGCCTACTGTCCACCGCGTTCCCGTCCCCCGTGCGACGAAGGAGTCGACATGGAACGCCGTACCATGCTGCGCGCCGCCGTTCTGAGTGCCGGAGCCGCCGCGTTCTCCGGTTCCCTGTGGCGGCAGGCCGCCGCGTATCCCGCCCTGCCGGGCCCCGGCCCCTACGGGCCGCTCCAGGCCGCCGACGCCAACGGCATCCGGCTCCCGGCGGGCTTCACCAGCCGGGTCGTCGCCCGCTCCTCCCAGAAGGTGCCCGGCACCAACCACACCTGGCACGGGGCGCCGGACGGCGGCGCCTGCTTCGCCGACGGCTCTGGCTGGATCTATGTGTCCAACGCCGAACTGGGCAGCGGCCAGGGCGGCGCGGGCGCCGTGAAGTTCAACAGCTCCGCCCAGATCACCGGCGCCTACGCCATCCTGTCCGGCACCCAGCGCAACTGCGCGGGCGGCGCCACCCCGTGGAACACCTGGCTGTCGTGCGAGGAGGTCGACACGGGCCTCGTCCACGAGACCGACCCGTGGGGCGTGAACCCGGCGGTGCAGCGGCCGGCCATGGGCCGGTTCAACCACGAGGCGGCCGCCGCCGACCCGGTCCGCAGGGTGATCTACCTGACCGAGGACAAGTCCGACGGCCGCTTCTACCGGTTCGTGCCCACCACCTGGGGCAATCTGTCCTCCGGCACCCTCCAGGTGCTCAGGGAGAGCGGCGGCGCGCTGTCCTGGGCCACCGTGCCCGACCCGGACGGCAGCCCCACCGCCACGCGCTACCAGGTCTCCGGCGCGAAGGTCTTCAACGGCGGCGAGGGCTGCCACTACCGCGCCGACATCTGCTACTTCACCACCAAGGGCGACAACCGCGTCTGGGCCTACCACGCGGCGAACAACACCCTCGCCGTCGTGTACGACGACAACGTCAGCGGCGCCCCGCTGACCGGTGTGGACAACGTCACCGCCGCCGCGGTCGGTGACCTCTACGTCGCCGAGGACGGCGGCAACATGGAGATATGCGTCATCACGCCCTCCGACGTCATCGCCCCGTTCCTGCGGATCAGCGGCCAGGCCTCGTCCGAGATCACCGGGCCCGCGTTCAACCCCGCGGGCAACCGCCTGTACTTCTCCTCGCAGCGCGGCACCTCGGGCTCCAGCAGCGGCGGCATCACCTACGAGGTCACCGGTCCCTTCCGCAACAGCCTGTGAACTAGGGCCCGTTCACCGCGCCGTCGGCGCCCGGGCTCACCAGGCCCACCTCGTAAGCGAGGATGATGGCCTGTGCCCGGTCGCGCAGCGACAGCTTGGCCAGGATCGCGTTGACGTGGGTCTTCACCGTGGACCTGCCGATGCCGAGGGCCTGGGCGATCTCCGGGTTGCTCAGGCCACCGGCCACCGCGCGCAGAACGTCCGTCTCGCGCGCGGTGAGGGCGTCCAGGCGGCCGTCGGGGCGCGGGCGGGCGGAGACCGCGCCGCCGGCGAAGGCGTCGATGAGGCGCCGGGTGACGGCCGGGGCGAGCAGCGCCTCGCCGGCGGCCACGGTGCGGATGGCGTCGACCAGGTGCTGCGGCTCGCAGTCCTTCAGGAGGAAGCCGGAGGCTCCCCCGCGCAGGGCGGCGAACACGTACTCGTCACGGCGGAACGTGGTCAGCACCAGGACCCGTACCGGCGGGTCGAGGGCGGTCAGCAGGCGCGTGGCCGTGAGGCCGTCCATGCCCGGCATCCGGATGTCCATCAGGACCACGTCGGGGCGGTGGGCGCGGGCCAGTTCGACGGCCTCCGCGCCGTCCGCGGCCTGGCCGGTCACCGTCAGATCCGGCTCGGCGTCGATGACGGCGGCGAAACCCGCCCGCACGACCGCCTGGTCGTCCACGACGACCACCCGCACCGTCATGGCCCGCCCTCCCCGGCGTGATCCCGCCCCGCTCGATCCGTACGCCGGGAAGACTACGCGGACTACGCGGGCCGTACGCCGGGAAGACCACGCGGGCGAGCGCCCGGCCGCCCCCTCGCGCGCGGCCCCGCGCCCGGTCAGGATCCGGCGGCCGCCGCCTCGATCAGGCAGAACGCGTTCCCCTCGCCGAGTGGCGTCACCGAGGTCAGGGTGAGGCCCGCCCGCTCGCACACCTCCGCGAAGTCCTCGCGGGTGCGTTCCCTTCCGCCCAGGTTCACCAGCATGTTGAGGTCGCTGAGGAAGAGGCCCGCGCTCTCGGGGGCGACCGCGGCGGGCAGCAGGTGCTCCACGATGAGCACCCGTCCGCCGGGCGGCATGGCCGCGCGGCAGTGGCCGAGGATGGTGACCGCCTGGTCGTCGTTCCAGTCGTGCAGGATGCTCTTGATCAGGTAGAGGTCGGCGCCCTCGGGGACCGACTGGAAGAAGTCCCCGGCCACCAGGGAGCAGCGGTCCTCCACCCCGTGCCGCCGCAGCGTCCGGGGCGCCTGTGCCAGGCCTTCCTCGGTGTCGTAGAGGACGCCGGACAGGGCGGGGTGCTCGCGCAGCACCGGGGACAGCAGGGTGCCGTCCCCGCCGCCGATGTCGGCGACCGTGGTGAAGCGGCTGAAGTCGTAGGCGTGCGGAAGCTGCGCGGCGGTGAGCGAAGTGGACTGGCTCATCGCGGCGTTGAACAGCTCCGACAGCTCCGGGCGCTCCTTGAGGTAGGGGAAGAAGTCCGTGCCGAAGACCGACTTGAAGGTGGTCCCGCCGGTCCGCACGCCCTCGTCCAGGTGCTCCCAGGCCCGCAGTATCACCGGCTCGGCGAAGATTCCGACAAGGGCCGCGAGCGAGTCGGGGCGCCCCGGGTCGAGGAGGGATCCCGCGGGGGTCACCGCGTAGGAGTCCCGGCCGCGTTCCTCAAGGATGCCGAAGGCCGCGAGGGCGCGCAGCAGCCGGGAGGTGGCCTGCGGCTGCGTCCCGGCCTCCGCGGCCACCTCGGCGGCGTGCCGCTCCTTGTCGCCGATGATCTCGACCAGCCGCAGCCGGATGGCCGCCCGCAGGGCCTGGGGCGCCAGGCCCCCCAGGACCAGCTGGATCACGCGCCCGCGGTCCTCGGCGCTGGGCGTCCGGGTCTCGTCGTTCGTGTCCGCCACCGTCACTCCCCTTCCGGTCGGGTCGCGCGTGCCCTCGCCGCACGGACGACCATGCAACTTAGGTAAGCCTAACTTGGATCGTCGGCGGCGACCTCCGGATCCGGCCAACTGGGCACACGCGCAACGCTGCTGCCGGTCTCGGCGTCCGCGGTGGGCCGGTTCCGCCGACAGCCGGGGCGGAAGCGGTCACGCGCTCCGCGTCCGCCACTCCGGGGCGAGGACCGCCCACTGCTGGGCGTCGTGGCGCACGCCGTCGTACGGCCACGACGCGCGGCGCACGCCCTCCAGCGTCATACCGAGGCGCTTGGCCACCGCCGCGCTGCGTTCGTTGTCCGCCCGGCAGACCCACTCCGCGCGGTACAGGCCCCGGGTGGTGAACGCCCAGTCGAGGAGCGCCTCGCAGGCCTGGGTGATCAGGCCGCGCCCCTCACCCGCGGGCTCCAGCCAGCAGCCCACCTCGCACGTGCCCGAAGCGGCGTCGAAGCTCACGAACAGCACGCCGCCGACCAGGGTGCCGTCGCGCCAGATGCCGTACAGACGGGCCCCGTCCGCGGCCTGCCGCTCGGCGTACCGGCGCAGCGTGGCCCGCGCGCCGTCGAGGCCCTCGGCGACGAAGGCGGCACCGACCCACGGCCGGATGTGCTCGCGGGCCCGGTCCAGATGGGCGGCGAACTCCTCGGCGTGCCAGGGCTCGAGCGGGCCGAGGCGGGCGTCGTCCCGCAGCGGGAGGGCGAACATGAAGACCTCGCATTCACACAACACTCGTTATGTCTATGTACGGTAGCAGCATGCCACGCACCAAGGGAGATCACGAGGCCCGCCGCCGCGACGTGTCCGAGGCGGTCTGGCGGGTGCTCGCCGCGCACGGCTTCGGCGGTCTGACCCTGCGCGCCGTCGCCGCCGAGCTGGGCGCCACCACCGGCCTGCTCACCCACTACTTCCCGGCCAAGCGCGACCTGGTCGCGCACGCCCTGGACCTGCTCGACCGGCGCACCGCGGCACGCCCCCGGCGCACCGCGGGCACGGGCATCGCCGCCGTGCGCGCCGCGCTGCTCGACGTGCTGCCGCTCACCGCGGAGGCGACCGACAGCAACCGCATCTGGGTGTCCTCCTGGGACACCGCGCTCGCCGACCCCGGCCTGAGCGAGGAGTACGCCCGCAAGTACGGGCGCAGCCGGGAGAAGCTGCGCGACCTGGTCGCCGCGGCGCAGGACCTCGGCGAACTGCCCGCGGGGGACCCCGCGCGCATCGCCGCCGGAGCGCAGTCCTTCGTCCTCGGCCTGGTGGTGCAGGCCTTGTTCGCCCCGGCGGCGTTCTCGCCGCGGCACCAAGTCGCGCTCCTGGACGACTACCTGGCCGGACTCGCGGCGGCGCCGGCCGCCGAGGACTGACCCGTCCCCCCGGAGAGCTACGGACCCTCTCGCCCCACAGCGGGACGCGGGGCCGGGCCAAGCCGCCGTAGCCTCCCTTCTGGGTACGCCGAAAGCCGTGCTCCCCGACCGCCCCTCGCACGGTGACCACCGAGGACGCCCGCCATGACCACTCACCACCTCCCGCGCCCGCTCGCCGCCATGGCCCGCGAGCCGCGCGAGGACCTGCTGACCACGCGGGCCATGCCGCTGCCGCCCTGGTCCTGGCCTCGCGGCCCGCGGTGGCTGCGATGGCTGCGGTGGTTCCCGCACGCCACGGTCGTCCTCGCGGCCGCCGCGGTGGCGGCGACCGGCGCGGACCTGGCGGCCCGGCTCCTGGCCGTCGGGCACGCGGCCTGCTGGCCGGTGGCGCTGCGCCGCCCCGTGCCCGCGTGGTGGCTGTCGACGGCGTTCTTCGTCGTCGTCGCCGTCGCGCATCCGCCCTCGCACGCCAACGAGGTGTGGACGTGGACCGTGCAGGCGGGCGCGCTCTTCCTGCTCGCCCTGCGGGTGCGGGCGGTGTCCGCGGCCGTGGCGGCGGGCCTCGCCGCCGTGGCCGGGGTGGTCCTGAAGACGGCGGGGGCCACCGTCGGCTCCTGGGACCTCGTGCTCTTCGGCCTCGCGCTGTTCACCGCGGCGGCGCTGGTCGGCACGGTGGCCCGGGGGCGCCGGGAGGACCGCGCCCGGCTCACCGCGCAGATCGCCGCCACCGCGCAGGAGCGTGCCGCGCGCACCGTCCTGGAGGAGCGCACCCGCATCGCCCGCGAGCTGCACGACGTCGTCGCCCACCACATGTCGCTCATCTCCATCCAGGCCGACGCGGCCCCCTACCGCGTGCCGGATCCGCCGCCGGAGCTGGCCGCCGAGTTCGCCTCGATCCGCGCCACCGCCCTGGAGGGCCTCACCGAACTGCGGCACCTGCTGGACCTGCTGCGCGCCGACGCCCCCGGCTCGGGCCCGGCCGCCACCAGCCCCCAGCCCTCGCTCGCCGCGCTCGACACCCTCGTGGCGAACGTGCGCGCCGCGGGGCTGCCCGTCGCCGTACGCGTCGACGGCGCCCCCAGGCCGCTGCCACCGGGGGTGGAGCTGTCGGCGTACCGAATCGTCCAGGAGGCGCTCAGCAACACCCTGCGCCACGCGCCCGGCGCCGAGGCGGCCGTCGAACTCGCCTACGCCCCGGACGCGTTGCGGCTGCGCGTCACCAACGGCCCCGCCGCCCAAGCCGCCGAGCCTGCGCCCGGCGGCGGCCACGGCCTCACCGGCATGCGCGAGCGTGCCGCGATGCTGGAGGGCGACGTCGCCACCGGGCCGCTGCCGGGCGGGGGCTGGGAGGTCACCGCCGTACTGCCGGCGCGGCGCGCCCCGCTCCCCCTCACCCGCCCGGCCCTCACCACGGACAAGGACTCCCCCGCATGACGATCCGCGTGTTGATCGCCGACGACCAGGCCATGGTGCGCGAGGCCTTCTCCGTCCTGCTCGGCGCCCAGCCGGACCTCGACGTCGTCGCCACGGCCGAGGACGGCGCGGCGGCCGTGGCCCGCGCCGCGGAACTCCGGCCCGACGTCGTCGTGATGGACATCCGCATGCCCGGCCTCGACGGCATCGAGGCGACCCGCCGGATCACCACCGACCCCGCCTCACGGACGAAGGTCCTGGTCCTGACCACCTTCAACCTCGACGAGTACGTGTACGAGGCGCTGCGCGCCGGAGCCGCGGGCTTCCTCCTCAAGGAGGCGTCGGGCCTCCAGCTCGCCGACGGCATCCGGGTCGTGGCCCGCGGCGATGCCCTGCTCTCCCCGGACCTGACCAAACGGCTCATCACCGAGTTCGCCCGGCTCGGCCCGGCGGCGAAGCGGCCCACCGGCGTGGTCGTCGACCGGCTCACCGCACGCGAGACCGAAGTGCTCGTACGGGTCGCCCAGGGCCTGTCCAACGCGGAGATCGCCACGGCCCTCACCGTCGCCGAGGAGACCGTCAAGACGCACGTGGGCCGGATCCTGCACAAGCTGGGCCTGCGCGACCGCACCCAGGCCGCCGTCTTCGCGTACGAGTCGGGCCTCGTCACACCGGGGGACACCGCCTGACGCCGGGGGTCAGGGGCGAAAGCCCGGAGGCCAGGGGGAATCGCATTTGCTTCGAGTGCACTCGAACGCTTTAGCGTGAGCGGCACGACGGTGATCGGCGAGACCTCGCTCGACACCGCGACCCACTTCTCGCGGGCGCCCGCCGCGCGCCGGAACGGAAAGGGCCTGAGCGCCACCATGAACACCTCCTCCGACCACACTTCGATCGAACCGATCCGCACGGTCCGCCTCGGCACCGACGGCCCCCTCGTCGGCGTCCAGGGCTTCGGCGCCATGGGCATCAGCGCCGCCTACGGGCGGACGGACGACGCGGCGGCCCGCGAGACCCTGGCGGCGACCGTCGAGGCGGGCGTCACCCTCATCGACACCGCCGACATGTACGGCGCCGGTGCCAACGAGGAGTTCCTCGCGCCGTTCGTCGCCGCGCACCGCGAAGACATCACCCTGGCCACCAAGTTCGGCATCCAGACCCGCCCCGACGACCCCGGCCACCGGGTGATACGCAACGAACCCGCGTACGTCCGCGAGGCCGTCGAGGGGAGCCTGCGCCGACTCGGCGTCGAGGTCATCGACCTGTACTACATGCACCGCAGGGACCCCGCGGTCCCGCTCGCCGAGTCCGTCGGCGCGATGGCCGACCTGGTGCGGGAGGGCAAGGTCAAGCACCTCGGCCTGAGCGAGGTCACCGGTGCCGAGCTGCGCGAGGCGTACTCCGTGCACCCCATCGCCGCGGTGCAGTCGGAGTGGTCGATCTTCAGCCGCGACGTCGAGCACAGCGTGGTCGGCGCGGCCGCCGCGCTCGGGGTCGCCTTCGTGCCGTACTCGCCGCTCGGCCGCGGCTTCCTGACCGGCGCCTTCACCGACGCGAGCACGGACCTGTCGAGCGACGACTTCCGCCGTTCGGTGCCGCGCTTCAGCGGCGACAACGCCACGGCGAACGCGGCTCTCCTGGCGCCCCTGCGTGCCATCGCGGCCGACCACGGCGCCACCACGGCCCAGATCGCCCTGGCCTGGGTGCAGCAGCGGGCCCAGGCGCACGGCCTCGCGGTGGTGCCGATCCCCGGCACCCGCAAGCGCGGCCGCCTCCTGGAGAACGCCGCAGCCACCAGGATCACGCTGACCGAAGCGGAACTGGCGCTCCTGGAGCCGATCGCGGGCCGGGTCGCGGGCGACCGCTACCCGGACATGTCCCTCACCTCCGCGGCACGGGAGACTCAGGCCTGACGACGGGCCGTCAGAAGCCTCCCGGCGCCTTGCAGTCGCACCCCGTCGGGGGTCTCGTGGCGGCGGAGCCGCTCGGTCAGGCGGGTGTGGGCGAGGGCCCGGGTGTCGGTGTCGACCTGCTCCAGGAGGTGGCGGCCCGGGCCCGACGCGAGCATGAAGCGCGCCGCGTCCTCGGCGTCGCGCCCCCAGATCCCGTACGCCTGCACGCGTACGGCCCGTACGTCACGGAAGCCTGCCTCCGTGAGCAGTCCCGCGGCGGCGTCGGCGTCGGCCAGGGAGAACATGCCCGGGCCTCCGGGCGCGCCGAACCCCCGCATCGGCAGGACGTCGTCGAGCGAGCCGAAGGCCCGCAGCCACTCGGTGTCCTCCGGTGCGGCCACGCTGAGGAAGGCGATCCGGCCGCCGGGGCGCAGCGCGCGGGCGATGTTGGCGAACGCGGCGACCGGGTCGGTGAAGAACATGACGCCGAAACGGCTGATCGCCACGTCGAAGGTCCCGGGGGCGAGGGGGTGGACCTGGGCGTCGCCGTGCACGTACGAGACGTTGCCGAGGCCTTCCTCCGCCGCCCGCTCCCGGGCGCGCTCCAGCATGGGCGCGGAGAGGTCGAGGCCGAGTGCGCGGCCTGGCTCCGCGGCCCGGGCGGCGAGGCGGGTGGTGGCCCCGGCCCCGCAGCCGACGTCCAGGACGTGGTCACCGGGCTTGAGGGCGGCGGCCTCCAGGAGGGGCTGGTCGAAACCGCCGTTGACCGCGTTCCAGCGGTCGTGGTGAGCGGCCCAGTGGGCGCCCTCGTAGCCGTTCCATGCCTCTGCCTGGGCGGTGTTGGCGATGCCGTGCATGCGGGATGACCTCCAGCGGTGGGAGCCGGACGCCCTAGAATGGGCGAGTGCCCAAATAGTATGGGCGCGCGCCCATACTGGCAATCGCCTTGTCCCGGGAGGGTTTTGATGTCACCGCGCGGAGTCGCGATCCCCGATCTGCGAGAGCGGCTGTTCGACGCCGCGGAGCGGGTTCTCGCCCGCGACGGCGCCGCCGCCCTGACCGGCAGGGCGGTCACGGAGGAGGCGGGCTGCGCCAAGGGTGTGCTGCACGCGCACTTCGCGGGGCTCGATGTGTTCATCGCGGAACTCTGCCTGGACCGGTTCGCCCGCGCGGCGGCGCGGGCCGGGGACCTGCCGGGCCGGGCGGGCACGGCGACCGTGGCCGAGCACCTCGCCGGCGTGGCCGCGGCGGTCCTGTCCCTGGACCCCGCGGTCGTGGAGCTGGCCGTGACGCGCCCGGCGGCCACGCTGCGGATCCGCGCGGCGTGGCGGGAGGGCGCGCCCGGCCTCGGCGCGGTGCAGCAGTCGGTCGACGCGTACTTGCGCGAGGAGCAGCGCCTCGCGCGGGTACCGCAGGACCTGGACACGGCATCCGTCGCGCTCGCCCTGGTCGGGACACTGCACCATCTGCTGATGACGGGGTGGATGAGCCCGGCAGACCCGCAGGCCGAGGTGGAACGACTGATCCGGGTGCTGGTGGGCACGGCCTGAGCGAGGGGGTCCGGCCGCGCGGACGCCGCGGCGAGCGCTCGGCCGCACGGGCAACGCGGCGCGAGGGCCTCGCACAGCCACGCGGGCGCCCCGGCGAGGGCTGAACCACACGGGCAACCCGTCGAGTGCTCGGCCGGGCGGGTACCACCGCGCGGGCACCGCAGCGAGGCGGGTCCAGCCGTGCGCGGGCCTCCCGGCCAGGGCGGCTCAGCTGTGCGGGCGCAGCGGTGGGCTCGCCAACCCCTTCTCCCGGCCGCTGAGTTCGGTGTCCAGGGTCTGCTGCGCCACCCGCATCGCCTCGGCGTACTTCGGCTCGGACATGCGCTGCCAGGCCTCGTCGGGCGCGACCTCCTCGCGGCGGCTGACCACCCACCAGATGGTGCCGAACGGGTCCCGCACCCTGCCGCCCCGGTCGCCCCAGGCGCTGTCGGAGACCTCGGTGACGACCCGCGCGCCATGGGCGACCGCGGCGGCCATGGCGGCGTCCGCGTCGGGGACGTAGACCCGCAGCAGCGAGGGCATCACCGGCCAGTCGGGCCGCCGGTCGAAGGCCAGCACGACCGTGTCACCCACCCGGATCTCGCCGTGGCCGATGCTGCCGTCCTCGACCGGCACGCGCGCCAGCTCCTCCCCGCCGAACGCGGCGGCGACGAAGTCGAGCAGTCCCCCGGTGTCGTCGGTGACCACCCAGGGCGCGACGCTGGTGTATCCCTCGGGTGCGGTGCCATTCATCGTTGCCGTCCCTTCATGCCGTTCTGCCTTGCCACGGCGCGTCTTCCGGTGCTTGCGACGTGAACGACGATAGGGCGCAACTAGGCCAGTTTATGTCCTAGTTGAGAGATGTAGCGTCCGGCGGGTTGCTTCTGGCCTTCGGTGCCGGCGCGTCATCGTGCTGCCCTGGCCGGGGCAGCCGGGCGGCGTCCAGCGTGTCCAGTAGTTCCCGCAGCCCGGCCAGCGCCGCGCGGGCCGCTGTCGTCATGCCGGTCAGGGCCGCGCGGCGGTCGGCGCCCGCGGCGAGGCCCGCTTCGGCGTGGTGGACGAGACGTACGGTGTGCTCGACGACCGTGCCGTGCAGACCCGTGGCGACGCGGCGGCGCTCGCCGCTGACCGCCTCGCCGACGCGGGCGGCCATCGCGTCGAGCACGTGCCGCTCCCAGCGTCCGCCGTCGCCCCGGCGGGCGCGGGTCAGCAGGCCGAACGCCCAGACGGGCAGCAGCCACGGCACCGTCACCAGGCCGACGGCCGCGAGCAGCGCCACGGCGCCGGGGCCCGCCGACTCGGCCGGGTCGCTCACCACCGCGAGCCCGAGCACCGCACCGCCGACGACGCCGACCGCGACCGGCGCGGGCCAGGTCGCCCGGGCGGGCCCATAGGCGCCCACCGCGTGCAGCGCGATCAGCTCCACGGGCCACGCGAAGGCGAGGGCCGCGAGCCAGGCGAAAGGCAGCGCCCCCGCGACCGTGGCCGCCGCCCAGGCCAGGGACACGGCGAGCGGGACCGCGAGGGCGGTCGCGGGGGCCCGGCGGCGCAGCGGCAACGAGGCCGCGTGCGCTGCCAACAGGGCGGCGAGCACGACCGGTTCGCCGGGGCTCGCGCCCGGCGCTACGGAGAGCAGCGGCCCCACCGCGCAGGCGGTGAACAGCGCCGCGTCCACGGCCCTCGGCCACCAGGTGCGCGGCGCCCGTGTGGGCAGGGCCGCGCTGACGGTCCAGCCGCCGCCCTCCCCCGGGCCCGCCGTCAGCCGCCCGGCGACGGACGCGGCCCGTGCCGCCAGGTTCGCGAGCCCCCGGCCGGTGCCGAGGCCGCTGCCCGGCGCCCCGGGTTCCCGTGCGGACGCGTTCGTCACAGCGACCGCCACCTCCCCGAAGCCGTAGCGGACCCGCACGACGACCGGCGCCCCGGCGGCGTACCGCATCGCGTTCGTCAGGGCCTCCTGGACGACACGGTACGCGGTCACACGGACCTCGGCCGGCAGGGGGCCGGGACGGCCGCGGACGTCGAGGGTGACGGGCACGCCGAGGCGTTCCAGACCCGCGCACAGGGGCGGCAGGACCTCGTGCAGGGCTCCCTCGCCCCGTTCGTCGGCGACCACCGAGACCAGTTCGCCCAGGGCTGCCAGGACGTCACGGCCCGCGGCGGCACCGTCGGCGAGGGCCTTCTCGGCCAGTTCGGGCCGGGTGTCCGCGAGCCGCAGCGCGGCGGCTCCCTGGACGGTGACGGCGGTGAGGTGGTGTCCCGCGGTGTCGTGCAGGTCGCGGGCGAGCCGTTCGCGTTCGGCGCCTGCCGCGGCGCGGCGTTCGCCGTCCACGTCGGCGAGACGGGCGAGGAGGCGGGCGCGGCGGTCCGCCCGGTGGGCGCGCAGGCGCCCGCACAGGACGATCACGAGGTGCAGCAGGGCCCCCGCGAGCAGGTCGTCGAGGAGCGGGCCCGTCACGCCACCGCCCGGCGCGGGCAGCGGAGCTGAGGCGGTGGCGAGCACCGCTCCTGTCAGGGCGAGCCGCGCGGGGCAGCGTACGGCCAGGGAGAACAGCGCGATCCAGACGGCGACGGGCAGCGCGGGCGTAAGGGCGGCCTCGGGCAACAGCGCCCGGGTCACCGCGTCGGCCGGGAGCACCGCGCAGAACACCGGCACCGGTGCCGCCGCCCGCCATACCAGGGCCGCCGCCGAGACGAGCACCGCGAGGGATCCGAGCGCCCACGCCCAGGCCGCGGCCCTGCCCGCGCCGACAACGGCGTCGAGGACCACCGCGGCCACGTGCCCGACGAGCAGCACCCCGGGGACCAGCGCCGCCCCGCGCCAGGCAAGAAGCACCCCGGGACCAACCGCCGCCCCATCCCTGGCAAGAAGCAGCCCGGGGACCACCCCACTCACGCGCCGGGCGAGGAACATCCGGGGAACCCACCTCCGTCACGTACCGGGCAAGGGAGGGCCCGCACCCGCCGCCCTCACGCCTCCAGCAAGGACCGGGCCGGGCCCCGCCGCGCCAACAGGGTCGGCCCACGCTCGGGCCCCCACCGACCCTACCGACCCCCCTCTCCACCCCTGGGTGGAGAGGGCATCGCCCCGTCGGCCGGTGCCCGCCCCCTGCCCGCGCAGGACGCGCCCCCGCGCACAGCACGGTGTCCTTGAGCCATGAGCATCGATCGACGTACCGCCGTCACGGGAGGCATCGCCGCCGGGCTCGCCCTGGCGACCGCGTCCGCCCTGGCCCGCGCGACCCCGGCGGCCCCTGCGCCGAAGGGCGCACCCGAGAACGGGGCGATCACCGTCCGGGGCGAGTCCCCCGCCCGCACGAGCATCCCCGTCGCCCGCGACCCGAGAGCTTCGGGCGGCGCCTATCTGGCCCTGGGGACCGCCAAGGAGCCGCCCGCGCAGGGCGGTTGGTTTGCCACGTACAGGTTCGACGTACCTGTGGCGGGACCGTACCGCCTGGAGGCGGTGACCTCCGTGCCCGTGGAGCAGCCGCACGCCGAACAGCCGGGCTCGTACCTCCGTCTGACCGTCAACGACGCCGCGCCGGTACCGCTCGCCCACGCCCAGCCCCACTGGTACGAGTCCCCGAAGGCCTGGGGCGAGCTGTCCCGGGTCGAGCTGGGCGACGTCGAGCTGCGCCGTGGCGCCAACACCCTCACGTTCACCGTCGAGGGCCCGACCGTCCTCGACGCGTACACCGGATACCGCTTCCTCCTGGACGAGTTCATCCTCACCCCGGTCCCGGTCGCACTGCGCGCCGTGCGCGTACGGGACCGGGCGGAGGGCTCGGCGGACAACCTCGGTCACTACCGCGACGAGAAGCACGCGGCCCTCGTCTTCGAGCTGAACGCGGCGGCGCCGGAGCCGCTGAGCGTCTCGTACCGGCTGCTCGACCACTCCTCGAAGAAGGTGGCCTCCGGCTCGGTACGCGTGCCGGCGGGCGCCACCGGTGCCGCGCTGCCCCTGCCCGCGCTGCCGCCCGGCGCCTACCGTGCCGTCGCGGCGCTCGGCCCGGGCAAGGCCCGGCCTGCGGCCACGGTCACCGGGCGCTTCGCCCGGCTGCCGGAGCAGCGGCCGGTGCGCGGCCCGGCGAACCGCTTCGGCGTCAACGTCGCCAGCTACGCCCTGGTGCCGCCCGCACGCCTGCCCGCCTTCGCCTCGGCCCTGGCGGCGATGGGCGCCGGGTACGTCCGTGACGGAAGTTCCTGGCCCGCCGCGCAGCGCACCCCGGGCGCCCCGTTCGCCGGGGAGCCGTTCGACACCGCCCTCGCGGCGTTCAGGGGCCACGGCCTGAAGGTCGTCGAGGTCGTGTCGCCGCCCCCCGGCTGGGCGTTGACCGCGACCTCCGTGCCGCTGCCCGCCGACCTGCGCGACGCCTACCACTACACCGCTCACCTGGCGGGACACGGCAGGCGCGCGGTGCCCGACGCGCTCCAGCTGTCGAACGAGCCCGACGTCGACGACACCGCGAGCACCGGGGACCAGCACGCCGCGTACGTGAAAGCGGCGGCGCTCGGCATCGCGGACCGGCCGGACGCGCCCCCGGTGGTGCTCCCCGGCATCGCGCAGGAGGGCGTCTTCCAGGAGCTGATGCTCCGCAACGACGTGGTGCGGTACGCCGACGCGTGGAGCTTCCACGGCTATCCGCCCCTGGACAACCCCGACCCCGAGCCGTCGTCGGCGCCGGAGGACCAGCAGGAGCTGCGGGAGCGGTTCGTGCCGCCGGGACGCGAGATGGCGATGTGGATGACGGAGTGCGGGGCGTTCCTGTCCGCCAGGCCGGGCCGCGACCCCGCGTACGCCACGCAGCGCGCCCAGGCCCGCTATCTGGTGCTGTCGACGGTCGAGAGCCTGGCGGCGGGCACGGACCGGCAGTTCTGGTTCTGCGGGCCGCCGTGCACGGACGACGGCGTGTCGTTCGCGCTGTTCAGCCGGGCCTTCCAGCCGCTGCCCGCGTACAGCGCGTACGCGGCGCTCACCGCGCTCCTCGGTGAGGCGAACTTCGTCAGCCTGGTGGCGGAGTTGCTGCCGCGCGCGGCCGGTTTCGTCTTCGCGGACGGCGCGGGCCGCACCGTGACGGTGGTGTGCGCGCCCCGGCCGAGGTCGGTGGACGTGCCGGTGCCGGACGGGCCGACGCGCGCGTACGACATCATGGGCGCGGCCCGGGGCACGCCGTCCCGGTCGCGGCGGGGAACGGTCCGCGTCAAGGCGTCCCGCGACCCGCTCTACCTGGTGACCGACGCGCCGCCCGAGCGGCGTCCGAAGCCGCCCGCCGGTGCCGGCCGCACCCGGACGCGCCCGTTGTCCCCGGCCGAGCACATCGTCCTCGACCAGCGGTTCGCGGCGGCCGAATCGGCGCCGGACAAGGCCGACGGCAACGCCGAGCCGCCACTCGGCTACCGCCTGGGCAGGACGACCCGCATGCACCTGGCCGTCTACAACTTCAACCCCACCGCGCGGACGGTCACCCTGACCGCGCGCCCGTCCGCCGGCTGGTCGGTGACGCCCCGGCGCGTGGCACGGGTCCGGGTGCCCGCGGGCGGGCGCGTGCGCATGCCCTTCACCGTGACGGCGGGCGAGCGGGTGACGACCGGCGTGGACCACCCGCTGACCTTCGAGGCCCGCCTGGGCGACGAGGCGGTGCCGCCGTCGGTGTCACTCGTCCAACGACGGCCCCAGACAGGTGACTAGCGCAGGCCGAACTGGGTGCGGCCGTCGAGCTTGCCGTTGGTGAAGGAGAACGACGCCACACCGTACGTGGACTTCTGCTCGCACACGTAGATCGCCGACTTCGCGCCCTTGGCCTCGGTGTCGGAGGAGCGCACACACACGCCCTTGCCCGCGATGGTGTGCATCTGGGCGACGGTCTTGCCCTTGGTGATCTTCTTGTACTTGGCCTTCGTCATCTTGCCGTTGGACGTCTTGCCGTCCAGACCGGTCTGGGACTTGATCTCCAGCTTGCCGTTGCCGAAGAAGAAGTCCGCGGCGCTGGCGCGCTTGTTGCCCTTGCACGTGTACGTCTTGCTGGAGTAGCCCGGGTAGCTGCTGCTCGCGGTCTTCTTGCAGGCGCCGCTGCCCGCGACCGACTGCAGCTTGGCGACGCTCGCGCCGAGCTTCACCTTGTCGTACTCGGCGCGCGTGATGGTGCCCGTGCCCGCGGCCTGCGCGGTCGGGGCCAGGGCGGCGGTGAGAGCGGTGGCGAGCAGACCGGCGGTGACCAGGCTCTTGCGCGACATGCGGGTTCCTCATTCTTGCGCGAAAACGGCAGGGCTGAGGGACGTCACGAAGGCGCAGCCCCCCACCCTTCGAACAAAGCGAAGTATAGGGAGATGTCGATCTTCTTTTCGAATACTTTCCAGGGATGACGGCTCATAATGGGTGACAAGCCCCACATCGCACACGGAGCCTCATGTGCCGCGTCCCGACCCGGGCCTGGAGCGCGTCTGGTACGTCTCCTACGGCTCGAACATGCACCTCGACCGCCTCATGACGTACATCGCGGGCGGCCGCCCCCCGGGCTCGGCCCGGGACCACCCCGGCTGCCGCGACCGGCGGCCGCCGGAGGTCTCCCGCCCCGTGGAGCTGCCGGGCGCCCTGTACTTCGCGACGGAGTCGGCGCTGTGGACGGGCGGGCGGGCCTTCTACGACGCGGACGCCGAGGGGCTCCTGTACGCGCGGGCCCACCTGGTGACCCGTGGGCAGTTCTCCGACATCGCCGCCCAGGAGATGTACCGCAGCCCCGGGACCGACCTCGATCTGACGGCGGTGGTCCGGGACGGCCGCGCCCGCCTCGGCGACGGGCGCTACGAGACGCTGGTGTGCCCCGGACTGCTCGAAGGCCTTCCGCTGCTCACCTTCACGGCGCCCTGGCGGCTGGCGGACGCGGTCCTCAACCGCCCGGCGGGCGCGTATCTGCGGCACCTGGGAGCCGGCCTGCTGGAGACGGCGGCCTGGGGTGAGGCCGCCGTCTCCGCCTACCTCGCGGCCCGTCCGGGCGCCCTGGGTCACTGGACGGCCGAGCGGGTCGCGCGGCTGCTCGCGCGCTGACCTGTGGGTCAGCCGCGCAGCGGCCCCTCGCAGCGGAAGTCGGACGTACCGCCGCGTCCGTCGGTCCAGATCTCCACGTCACCGAACGAGCAGTTCATGTCGGTGAGGTTGTTGTCGCCGCCCTTGGCCCGGTCGAGGATGAAGTAGTCGACCGTCTCGGACATGTCCTTGTAGACCACGTCCTCGTCCTGGGAGTCGCTGAGGCGGGCCGTGATCCGGCCCGTGCAGGCGAAGCGCGGGCGGTCCTGCGAGCCGCCTGCCGCGCACTGCGGGGCGAGGCCGGTCGTCGCCTTGAAGGAGGCGCGGACCTGGGCCGCCGTGGTGTCGCGCAACTCGCCCACCGGGACGTACTTGGTATCGGGCACGAACAGGTCGTCGACGTCGGCGATCTGGTCGTCGAGGAAGGCGTCGTACTCGCTCTGGATGTGCGTGTCGTTGCCGAGCCGGTCGCGCCAGGCGTCGAAGGCCGCCGGGTCGTCCTTACGGAGGAGGCGGTACATCTCCTGGAGTTCGGCGGGGTGTTCGGTCCACAGGTACTCGAAGAACGTGCCCGCGTAACTGTAGAAGCGGAAGCCGTCGCCGTCGTACGTGGCGTGCAGGAGCTGGTCGACGGTCATGCGCGGGCCGCCGCCCGCGGTGTCGGCGATGATGCCCTTGACCAGGGACTTGCGGACCTTGATGCCGTCGTCGCGGGTGGCGCCGTCGAAGAACTCCGCGGTGCCCTCGTCCATCGCCGTGGTCCGGTCCCCCTGGTACCAGGGGCCCTCGCCGAAGGAACCGGGCACCGCCCAGCGGCCGTTGAGGTAGTGCGTGTACTCGTGCCGGAACAGCTCTTCGAGGGTGAGCGAGGAGTCCTGCGGGACGCGGCGCTGGTAGGTGTAGAAGGTGGCGCCCTTCTCGATGTACATGCCGCCGTTGTCCGTGCTCAGGCCGGTCAGGAGCGGCTGGAAGTTCTCGTACTCGGCGCGCGAGGAGTACAGGACCACGCGCAGGCTGGAGTTGGTGTCGCCCTTCAGCGGCTCCTGGGTGCCGACCACGCGGTGGAACTGCGCCTTGACCTGCTGGCTGGCGTAGTAGAGCTGGTCGACGGTGGCGCGGCCGAGGGCGTGGCGCACCACGATCTGGTCCGTCCCCTGCTTGCCGTAGGTGTACGTCTGGGGGAACAGCTTCTTCTCGATGTCCTCGCGGCACACCTGGTACGGGGCGCAGGCCTCGAACTCGACCAGCCAGGTGGCCACCTTCGCCCACGGCGCGCTGAGGTCGCCGAACGTGCGGGCGGTGACGTCCAGGAGCCCGCCGAGCCCCGAGACGATCTCGGTGCGCAGCGCCTCGACCTGGCCCATGCGTCCGTACTCCAGGAGGGCGTCACGCGCCACCCAGGCGTTCTGCGTGTCCTTGAGGTGCCCGTGGCCCGCGAACGCCTTGAACGCGGCGCGGTAGGAGGGGTCGGCGGCGACGGCCGCGTGGAAGGCGGTGTCCCTGTTGCCGGGGTAGACGCCCAGGTAGTTAAGGGAGAGTCCGGCGAGCGCCGCGCCGGCCCAGGAGCGGTCCTTGTAGGTGGCGGGGCGGTCGGCGTCCATGGTCTTCAGGACCCGCTTGACGAGCGGCAGTTGGTGCTGGCGCAGGCCGGGCGCGCTCGCCGCGTACAGGGCCTCGCGGAGCGTCTCGGCGTTCGTACCGGTCGCGTCGAAGGTGCGGGCGGCCGAGCCGAAGGCGTCGACGGCCGCCCGCATGGCCGCGACCGTCGGCGGGTCGGTGACGTCGATCTCGTCGCGGGAGAAGTCGTGGTACGCGACGGCGTGCAGATAGGTGAACATCTCCAGGAGATGGCTGCCGTTCTTGCCGTCGTGGCTCGCGGCGAGCGCGCCCGCGCGCCGCGACACGGCCTGCACGTGCGCGTCGGACATCACCGGGGCGAGGCGCCGGTCCCAGGTCCAGATCAGCGAGCGCAGACAGCCGTCGGCGGTGACGGCGCGGTCGGCGAGGAAGTCGGCCAGGCCCTCAGGCGACAGCCGGGTGACGTCGTCGAGCGTGCACCCGGCGGCAGCGGTCCGCTGCTCGGGCCTGGGCGTACGGGGGCCGGGGACCCGGCCGTCGGTGAGGCCGCCGGGGGCCGGCAGGCGCCGCGCCTCGGGCTTGGGCGCCTTGGCGAGGCGGTCGGCCCGGTCGTGCGGGTCGGGCGCGGCGGGCCCCGGTAGCGCGGCGGCCTGCCGTATCGCGCCGGGTGACGCGGACGGGGTGTCCGCCTGCCCGAGCGGGGCCGCGGTCACGCAGAGGGTCACCGCTGTCGCGGCGGTGAGCAGGGATCTGCGCAGGGTTCTCGAAGGAAACACAGAGGGCTCCCAGGGTGGGGGTCATGGGAAAGCACGGGGACAGCAGCGGTGGCTCGCACCCAACTGCCCGTTCTGTCGCGGTACTTGGCGCCCGGTCCCGTCCAGGACCCGACGCCATGTGACGCGTAACGTAGTAATGTGAAATTGCACTGACAAGGGGTCAGGCGCTCCGTTATCCAGCTGTGTCCCGGCCGGACCGCCCGCGAGGAGCGGGCCCTTCGCCCCGCGACCGAGGAGGATCACCCGTGTCCGCATCCACACCCCGCACCCCCGCCGAGCCCGCGGCCGACGCCCCGCGAGCCCCTCGCACGGTCAGCCACGACCTGCCCGTCTCCCCGGAGTTCGAGCGGTTCATGGCGGGCGGCTGGGAGCCGAGCCCGCTGCCCGGCGACCTCCGTCTGACGGCAGCCGATGTCACCCCGGCCCGCCGGGCGCGCCTGTCCGCCCGCTTTCCCGGGGAGCGGCTCCTCGTCCCCGCGGGGGAGTTGCGGGTCCGCTCCAACGACTGCGACCACCGCTTCCGGCCGCACAGCGCGTACGCGTGGCTGACCGGCCTGACCGGCGAGGACCAGGCAGGTCACGTGCTGGTCCTGGAGCCCGACGGGCCGCACCGGCACGAGGCGGTCCTGTACGTACGGCCCCGCTCGCCGCGCGCCGACGGCGGCTTCTACCGCGACCGGCGCTACGGCGAGTTCTGGGTCGGCCGCCGCCCCGACCTGGCCGAGGCCGAGCGCATGACCGGCGTCCGCTGCGCCCACCTGGACGACCTGGGCCAGCTCCCGCCGGGCCGCGACGCGACGACGGACGGCGCCCTCGCCGCCGCCCTGAGCGAACTGAGACTCGTCAAGGACGCCTGGGAGGTGGCCCAGCTCCAACAGGCCGTGGACCACACGACGGCGGGCTTCGAGGACGTGGTCCGCGCCCTGCCGCGCGCCCTGCGCCACCCGCGCGGCGAGCGCTGGATCGAGGGCGTCTTCGGCCTCCGCGCCCGCGCCGAGGGCAACGGCACCGGCTACGAGACCATCGCCGCGTCCGGCGCCCACGCCTGCGTCCTGCACTGGATACGCAACGACGGCCCCTTGGACGCGCGGGACCTGCTCCTCCTGGACGCGGGCGTGGAGACCGACACGCTCTACACCGCCGACATCACCCGTACGCTGCCCCTCTCCGGGCGCTACTCCCCCGTCCAGCGCCAGGTGTACGAGCTGGTGCTCGCCGCGCAGGACGCGGGCATCGCCGCGCTCAGGCCGGGGGCGCGCTTCCGTGACTTCCACCGCGCCGCGACGCGGGTGATCGCGGAGGGCCTCGCCGAGTGGGGCGTCCTCAAGAGCCCCGACGGCGACTTCCACCGCCGCTACACCCTGTGCAGCAGCGGCCACATGCTCGGGCTCGACGTGCACGACTGCGCGCAGGCGCGGGCGGACGCCTATCTGGACGGGGTCCTTGAGGACGGCCAGGTCCTGACCGTCGAGCCCGGCCTCTACCTCCAGCCGGACGACGAGACGCTGCCGCCCGAACTGCGCGGCATCGGCGTCCGCATCGAGGACGACCTGGTCGTCACGGCGGAAGGCGCCCGGCTCATGTCCGGCGCCCTGCCGCGCACGCCCGACGAGGTGGAGGCGTGGATGGGGCGACTCATGGAGGACGCCGAGGACTGAGGGGCAAGCGCCCCCCGGCAGACGCTAGTTGGGGCCGTGCGAAGGATCCCTTGGCAAGCCCGGTGCAATGTGAAATATTACTGGCGTGTCCACGAGGAACTCCACGGATGTCATCGTCGTCGGGGCGGGCGTGGTCGGCGCGGCCTGCGCCTACTACGCGGCCCGCGCAGGCCTCGACGTCACAGTGATCGACCGCGGCTCCGTCGCGGGCGGCACCACGGGCGCGGGCGAGGGGAACCTGCTGGTCTCGGACAAGGAGCCCGGCCCTGAGCTGGATCTGGCCCTGCTGTCCACGCGGCTGTGGCGCGAGCTGGCCGACACCCTTCCGTCACGCGTCGAGTACGAGGCCAAGGGCGGCCTCGTCGTCGCCTCCGACGCCCACGGCATGGCGGCGCTGCGGGAGTTCGCGGCACGCCAGGCCCGGTCCGGCGTCAGGGCCGACGAGGTGCCGGGCGACCGGCTCCCCGATCTCGAGCCCCATCTGGCTCCGGGCCTCGCGGGCGGCTTCCACTACCCGCAGGACGCGCAGGTGCAGCCCGCCCTCGCCGCCGCGCATCTGCTGCGCGCGGGCGGCGAGCGGGTGCGGCTGCGGCTCGGCGAGGAGGTCACCGGCGTCCTCACCGGCCCCGGAGGGCGGGTGCGCGGGGTGCGTACGGTCGCGGGTGACGTCCACGCCCCGCACGTGGTGAACGCGGCCGGGACCTGGGGCGGCGAGATCGCCCGGCTCGCGGGAGCGTCGCTGCCCGTGCTGCCCCGGCGCGGCTTCGTCCTCGTCACCGAGCCGCTGCCCCGCGTGGTCCGCCGCAAGGTGTACGCGGCGGACTACGTGGCCGACGTCGCCAGCGACTCGGCCGCGCTCCAGACCTCCGCCGTCGTCGAGGGCACCCCGGCGGGGCCCGTCCTGATCGGCGCGAGCCGGGAGCGGGTCGGCTTCGACCGCACCCTGTCGGTGGCGGCCCTGCGGCGCCTCGCCGCCCAGGCGGTAGGGCTCTTCCCGGTGCTCGCCACGGTCCGGGCCATGCGGACGTACGCGGGCTTCCGGCCCTACCTCCCCGACCACCTGCCCGCCATCGGGCCCGACCCCCGCGCCCCGGGCCTGCTGCACGCCTGCGGACACGAAGGCGCCGGGATCGGCCTCGCCCCGGCGACGGGGCTGCTCGTCGCCGCGATGCTCCGCGGCGACGAACTCCCGCTGGGCGTCAAGCCGTTCAGGCCCGAGCGGTTCGCCGATGACACCGACCCCGGAAAGGAGCCCGGGCATGGCGCGTGACCGCACCCCCGCCGACGTCGTCGGGGCCGCCCCCGACGCCGCGTTCGAGATCACCTTCGACGGGCGTCCCGTCCCCGCGCTGCCCGGCCAGTCCGTGGCGGCCGCGCTGTGGGCCGCGGGCATCCTCGCCTGGCGCACCACCCGGGTCGGCGGACGGCCACGCGGCGCGTTCTGCGGCATCGGCCAGTGCCACGACTGCCTGGCCACCATCAACTCACGGCCGAACAGGCGCGCTTGCCTGGTCCCGGCCAGGCCCGGCGACGCGGTCACCACACAGGAGGGACACGGGCATGCGGGACTCGGCGTCTGAGGCGGCCCAGGCACACCGGACGTACGAGAGGCCGTACGACCTCGCCGTGGTCGGCGCGGGCCCGGCGGGCCTCGCGGGCGCCGTCACCGCCGCCGAACACGGCCTGTCCGTCGCCCTCCTGGACGCCTCGGCACACCCCGGCGGCCAGTACTACCGCCACCCCGACCCGGCCCTTGGCGCCACGCGCCCCGAGGCCCTGCACCACGACTGGCGGTCCTTCGCGGACCTGCGCCGCCGCCTGGAGGCCACTACGGTGACCCATTTGGCGCGGCACCACGTGTGGACGGTCGTACGCGAGGCCGACGAGGACAGCGCGGACGGCGACCTGTGGGCCGTGCACGCCCTCACCGGCGAGGACGGCGACGGGGAGCGACCCGTGCGCGTTCGCGCCCGCGCGGTACTGCTCGCGACCGGTACGTACGAGCGCCACCTCCCCTTCCCCGGCTGGACCCTGCCGGGCGTCGTCGCCGCGGGCGGGGCCCAGGCGATGCTGAAGTCCGGGCTCGTCCTCCCGGGCAGCCGGGTCGTGGTGGCGGGCAGCGGGCCCCTGCTGCTCGCCGTGGCCGCGTCGCTCGCCTCGGCGGGGGCCCGGGTGCCCGCCGTGGTGGAGGCGTCGGGCTACCTCGCGTACGCCCGCCGCCCGCGCACCCTGCTGACCAACCCGCACAAGCTCCTGGAGGGCGCGGCCCACGGCACGGCCCTGCTGCGACACCGGGTGCGGCCCCTCCTGCGCAGCGCGGTGACCCGCGTGCACGGCACCGACCGGGTGGAAGCGGTCAGCGTCTCCCGGCTCGACCGGGACTGGCGGCCCGTGCCGGGGACCGAACGCCGCCTCGCCTGCGACGCCCTCGCCGTCGGCCACGGCCTGGTCCCCCAGCTCGAACTGGCCACGGGGCTCGGCTGCGCGACCCGGCGCACACCGGACGGGACGCACGCGCTCGCCCTCAACGCCCTCCAAGGCACCTCGGTGCCCGGCGTCTACGCGGCGGGCGAGGCCGGTGGCGTCGGCGGCGCCCAACTCGCCTACACCGAGGGCGAGCTGGCGGGGCTCGCCATCGCCGCCCGCGCCTTGGGCCTGCCCGCGCTGCTCGGGGGCCCGCGCGTGCGCGAGCTGCGGCGGCGCCGGCGCCGGCTGCGCGCCTTCGCCGACGTGATGGCGCGCGCCCACGCCCCGGGCGCGGGCTGGACGCGGTGGCTCGACGACGCCACGGACGTCTGCCGCTGCGAGGAAGTCACCGCGGGCGGCGTCCGCGAGGCCGTCGACCACTTCGGCGCCCGGGACGCCCGCACCGTCAAGCTCCTCACGCGCGCGGGCATGGGCTGGTGCCAGGGCCGCGTGTGCGGCACGGCCGTCGCCTGCCTCGCGGCGGCAGCGGCGGACACGCGGCAGCCCCCGCCCCCGGAGCGCAGGCCCCTGGCGGTGCCGGTGCCGCTGGGGGTGCTCGCCGCGGCGGACGCGGAGGCTCGCCCCGGTGACACGGACACAGGCTCGGACTTGGGCCCGGGCTCCGGCCGCCCCGACCCCGGGGACAGCCCTTGCGGCTGATGGGGAGTCACGCCGGTCGGCCGATCCCGCCCGGCCCTTGTCGGCACCCCGCCCCGCTCAATAAAATGTCACACACCACAGAAGGGTGGCCTTCATGACCACGAGCCCCTCCCCCCTCGCCTCCTGGACCCCCGACCGCCCGTGGCGCGGCATCATGGTCGCCACCGCGCTGCCGCTGCGCGAGGACCTCTCCGTCGACCACGACGCGTACGCCGAGCACGTCCGCTGGCTGATCGACAACGGCTGCGACGGCGTCGTGCCGAACGGCTCGCTCGGCGAGTACCAGACCCTCACCGACGACGAGCGCGCCCGTGTCGTCCGCACCGCCGTTCAGGCCGCGGGTGACGGCGCCCGCGTCATGCCGGGCGTCGCCGCCTACGGCAGCGCTCAGGCGCGCCGCTGGGCCGAACAGGCGGGCGAACTGGGCTGCGGCAGCGTCCTGTTGCTGCCGCCCAACGCCTACCGCGCCGACGAGCGCGCGGTGCTCGACCACTACGCGGAGGTGACCCGGGCGGGGCTGCCCGTCGTCGCCTACAACAACCCCGTCGACACCAAGGTCGACCTGACCCCGACCCTGCTCGCACGGCTGCACGGCGCGGGCGGCGTCGTGGCGGTCAAGGAGTTCAGCGGCGACGTGCGCAGGGCGTACGAGATCGCCGAACTCGCCCCGGACCTCGATCTGTTGATCGGCGCCGACGACGTCCTGGTGGAGCTGGCCGTCGCCGGCGCGGTCGGCTGGGTCGCGGGCTACCCCAACGCCTTCCCCGCCTCCTGCGCCGCGCTGTACCGCGCGGCGACCGCCGGTGACCTGGAGGCCGCGCTTCCGCTGTACCGCTCCCTGCACCCCTTGCTGCGCTGGGACTCCAAGACCGAGTTCGTACAGGCCATCAAGGCCTCCATGGACATCGTCGGGCGGCGCGGCGGCCCCACCCGGCCGCCGCGCACACCCCTGTCCGACACGGTCGGCGCCCAGGTGCGCGCCGCCACGGAGAAGGCCGTCGCCGACGGCCACCACTGACCCGGGGGCTACCGCCATGCGTACGCGTCACGTCTTCCACGCCGTGGACTCGCACACCGAGGGCATGCCCACGCGCGTGATCACCGGCGGCGTCGGGGTGATCCCCGGCGCCACCATGGCCGAGCGCCGGCTCCACTTCGCCGAGCACCTGGACCACTTGCGCACGCTCCTGATGTACGAGCCGCGCGGGCACGCCGCGATGAGCGGCGCGATCCTCCAGCCGCCCACCCGCCCCGACGCCGACTACGGCGTGCTCTACATCGAGGTCTCCGGCCTGCTCCCCATGTGCGGGCACGGCACAATCGGCGTGGCCACCGTCCTCGTCGAGACCGGCATGGTCCCGGTCACCGAGCCCGTCACCACCGTGCGGCTCGACACCCCGGCCGGCCTGGTCGAGGCCGACGTGCAGGTCGAGGACGGGGCGGCGAGGTCGGTCACGTTCACCAACGTGCCCGCGTTCCGCGTCGGCCTCGACCGCAAGGTGGAGGTGCCGGGGTACGGGACGGTGACGTACGACCTCGCGTTCGGCGGGAACTTCTACGCGTTCGTCGAACTGGACGCGCTGGGCCTGCCGTTCGACCGCGCCCACAAGGAGGAGCTGCTCGCGGCGGGCACGGCGATCATGGCCGCGGTCAACGCGTCGGACGAACGGCCCGTCCACCCGGTCCAGAGGGAGATCGCGGGCGTGAAGCACGTCTACCTCGCCGCGCCCGGCTCCGACGCCCGCCGCTCGCGGCACGCCATGGCCATCCATCCGGGCTGGTTCGACCGCTCCCCCTGCGGCACGGGGACCTCCGCGCGGATGGCGCAGCTGCACGCCCGCGGCGCCCTGCCGCTGGACCGCGACTTCGTCAACGAGTCCGTCATCGGTACGGAGTTCACCGGCAGGCTCGTCGCCGAGACGGAGGTCGGCGGGGTGCCCGCCGTCGTGCCGCGCATCACCGGGCGCGCCTGGATCACCGGCACCGCCCAGTACTTCCTCGACCCCGACGACCCGTTCCCCGGAGGGTTCCTCCTGTGATCACCGCCCTGGCCCCGGTTGTCTCGCGCAACCCGGCCGACCCCTCCGACGTGGTGGTACGCACCGCCGCGCCCGGCGCGTTCGCCGCCGTCGACACCGTCGAGCGGGCCCGCACCGCGCAGCCCGGCTGGCACCGGGGCGGAGCGGCGGCCCGCTCGGGCGCGCTCGGCGCCGTCGCCGCGGCCGTCGAGGCGGCCGCGGACGAGCTGGCCGCGCTCGCGGTCCGCGAAGTGGGCAAGCCGCTGACGGAGGCCCGCGCCGAGGTGGCGCGCACCGCCGCGATCTGGCGGTACTACGCCGAGGCCCCGTACGCGGCCGACGGCTCCGTGCACGAACCGGCCACCGGCGCGGGGCTGCTGCTCACGCGCCGCCGCCCGCACGGCGTCGCCGGGCTCGTGACCCCCTGGAACTTCCCCTTCGCCATCCCCAGTTGGAAGGCGGCCCCGGCCCTCGCGACCGGCAACGCCGTCGTCCTCAAACCCGCGCCGGAAGCCACCGCTTGCGCGCTCCGCCTCGCCGAGATCGTCCAACAAGACATGCCCGAAGGGGTGTTCACGGTCCTCCCGGGCGGCGCGAGCGAGGGCAACGCGGTCGTGTCGGCGGCCGATGCCATCTCCTTCACGGGCTCCACCGTGGTCGGGCAGTCCGTGGTGGTCCGCGCCGCCGCGCGCGGCATCCCCGTCCAGGCGGAGATGGGCGGCCTGAACGCGGCGATCGTCCTGCCGGACGCCGACATGGCGACCGCCGCCGCGCACCTCGCCGCCGCGATCGCCGGGTACGCGGGCCAGAAGTGCACCGCGACCAGCCGCGTCATCGCCGTGGGCGCGGCCCTCGCCCCGCTGCGCGAGGCCCTGGCCGAGCGGTTGCGGTCCGTGACCGTGGGCGACCCCGCCGACCCGGCCACCACCTGCGGCCCGCTCATCTCCGAGGGGGCCCGCGACGAGGTGACCGCCGCCAGGAAGGGGCTGTCCGAACTCGCCGGGGCCCGCGCCCCGCACGGCGACGGCTGGTACGCGGCCCCCGCCCTCGTCACGGACGTGCCGCCGGGCCACCGCCTGCTGCGCGAGGAGGTCTTCGGTCCGCTGGCCGTGCTGCTCGCAGCCGACGACCTGGAGCACGCGGTCCGCCTCGCCAACTCCACCCCGTACGGCCTGGTCACGTCCGTCCACACCGCGTCGCTCGACACCGCCCTGCACGGCCTCGACCACCTCGACACCGGCATGATCCGCGTCAACGCCCCGTCCACGGGCGTCGACTTCCACCTGCCGTTCGGCGGCACCAAGGCCTCCAGTCACGGCCCGCGCGAACAGGGGCGCGCGGCCCTGGAGTTCTACACGTCGAGCCGCACCTATACCTTGGCTCCCGCTCTGTCCCCGTGAAAACAACGTGACATTGTACGCTGGTGATCCACTCGGCCGACGGGCCCGGGCACGGTGCGCGCGCGAAGACGCGCGGGCGCCGCGCGGGCGCGGGCACGGCGCGAGCGACGGTCACGAAGGGACACCACGACCATGGGCCACCTCAAGCAGCGCAACCTCATCACCACCAGGGAGCGCCTGCGCGACCAGGTGGCCCACGCCCTGCGCGCGGCGCTGATCTCCGGTGAACTGCGCCCCGGCGAGGTGTACTCGGCGCCCGGCCTCGCGGAGGACTTCGGCATCTCCGCGACGCCCGTGCGCGAGGCGATGCTCGACCTGGCCCGCGAGGGCCTGGTCGAGCCGGTCCGCAACAAGGGCTTCCGGATCACCGAGGTCAACGAACGCGACCTGGACCAGTACTCGGAGATCCGCGCCCTCATCGAGGTCCCCATGGTCGGCCGGATCACCCGCTCCGCCGCCCGCGAGGACCTGGAGGCGCTGCGCCCGGTCGCGGAGGACATCGTCCGCGCCGCCCGCGAGCACGACCTCATCGGCTATCTGGAGGCCGACCGCCGCTTCCACCTCTCGCTGCTCGCCCTCGGCGGCAACGACCGCCTCGTCGAGACCGTCGGCGACCTCCGCAAGCGCTCCCGCCTGTACGGCCTCACCGCCCTGGACGAGAGCGACCAGCTCCTCCCCTCGGCCCAGGAGCACATCGAGCTGCTCGACCTGATGGTGGCGGGCGAGGCGAAGGCCGCGGAGAAGTGCATGACCCGCCACCTCGGCCACGTCCGCTCGCTGTGGGCCGAGGGCGCGCCGGACCAGCGGCGAAAGCCCGCCCGCGGCGGCCTCGGCGTGCGGCTCGGCTCCGGCTGACCGCTGCCGCCCGCGCCACCGCCCGGCCCGCCTCCGGACACGGCGAAGACCCCCTCGGTGAGGGGGCCTTCACACGGAGAGCGTGACGCTCGGCCTGGCCGCGCCGTGGCGGCGCGACCCCGCCCGCCGCGTCAGTCCTGGCGGCTGGTGACCTCGACGAGGTGCATGCCGAACTGGGTCTTCACCGGGCCCTGGACCTCGCCGACCGGGGCCGAGAACACGACCTGGTCGAACTCGGGCACCATCTGCCCGGGACCGAACGAGCCGAGGTTCCCGCCGTCGCGCGACGAGGGGCACGAGGAGTGCTTCTTGGCCAGCTCGGCGAAGTCCGCTCCGCCCGCGATCTGCTCCTTCAGCTGCAAGGCCTCGGCCTCGGTCTTGACCAAGATGTGCCGCGCGGTAGCCCTAGCCATGTGTTTCATCCTCTCGAATACACGTCAACGCCGCCCAGGGTACGTGCCCGGTACCCGCCTGGCA
Organism: Streptomyces sp. NPDC045778; assembly: GCF_056431945.1. Lineage (NCBI taxonomy): Bacteria > Bacillati > Actinomycetota > Actinomycetes > Kitasatosporales > Streptomycetaceae > Streptomyces > Streptomyces sp. NPDC045778. Next base: position 142,416 of record NZ_JBWKJZ010000003.1, on the reverse strand, counting down.
CTTCGTACCCGCACGCGGTGACACCCGCCATCGCACTAACGGTTAGCATTTCAGAACGGTTGCTCCTCCGTACCTGATAGCGTCAGGGCATGACCGTGACGTCCGGGCGCCGTGAGCGCAAGAAGGCCGCGACCCGCCAGAAGATCGCCGACACCGCCATGCGGCTCTTCCTGGAGCGCGGCTACGACGCGGTCGGCATCCGGGACATCGCCGCCGACGCCGACGTCGCCGTCACCACCCTCTTCGCCCACTTCGCCTCGAAAGAGGCCCTGGTCTTCGAGCAGGACGACCACTTCCAGCAGCGCCTCACCCAGGCCGTCACGGAGCGGGCACCGGACGAGCCGCTCATCCCCGCCCTGCGCCGCGAGGTCCAGGCCATGGTCCGCCACTGCACCGCGGAGGGCACTGCCCCGGTCTACCGCATGATCGACGCCTCCCGCGCCCTGCGCGAGTACGAGGAATCCATGCGCCTTCGCCACGCGGAAGCCCTGGCCACAGCCCTCGCCGCCGACGACGGCCTGCCCCAGAGCGCCACGGCCTGCCGGACCATCGCCCGCTTCGTGACCGAGGCCTACGCGCTGGCCCGTGACGCGGACGACCCCGACGCGGCCCTCGACGAGATCTTCACCATGATCGAAGCGGCCTGGGAGAGCGCCGGCACTCGCGGAGAGGCCTGAAGCCCCCGCGAGAGAGAACGCTGACTCCCGTACGCCTTCGGGAAGTTGAGGCTCCCACCCCATTGACGCATGGCATGCCCACAACTAAACAACTCTGAGAGCGCTCTCAGAATCGGCCGCCCTCCCACCCTCCGAGGTGCCCCATGCGAGCAAGACGCGCCCCCTTCCGCACCGCCCTGCTCACCGGCCTCGCCGCCCTCGGCCTGACCGCCCCGCTCCTCGCCCCCGGCGCGGCGAACGCCGACGTGCCCCCGGCCCCCGGCTGGACCCTCCAGTGGAGCGACGACTTCGACGGGCCCGCCGGCGCGCCGCCCTCCGCCGCGCACTGGCAGATCGACACCGGCCACAACTACCCCGGCGGCCCCGCGAACTGGGGCACCGGCGAGGTCCAGAACTACACCTCCTCCCCCGACAACCTGGCCCTCGACGGCGGCGGCAACCTGCGCATCACTCCGCTGCGGGACGCCGCCGGCACCTGGACGTCCGGCCGCGTCGAGACGCGCCGCGCCGACTTCAAGGCCCCGGCGGGCGGCACCCTCGCCATCGAGGGCCGCATCCAGATGCCGAACGTCACCGGCGAGCAGGCCCTCGGTTACTGGCCCGCCTTCTGGGCGCTCGGCGCGCCCTACCGCGGCAACTACTGGAACTGGCCCTCGATCGGCGAGTTCGACGTGATGGAGAACGTGAACGGCATCAACTCCGTCTGGGGCGTGCTGCACTGCGGCGTGAACCCGGGCGGCCCGTGCGGCGAGACCAACGGCATCGGCGCGAGCCGCGCGTGCCCGGGCGCCTCGTGCCAGTCGGCGTTCCACACGTACCGCTTCGAGTGGGACCGGTCGGCGAGCCCGAACGTGCTGCGCTGGTACGTCGACGGGCAACTGTTCCACAGCGTCGACCAGAACCGCGTGGGCGCTCAGGCGTGGAACGACATGACCGGTCACGCCGGGTACTTCATCCTGCTCAACGTCGCGATGGGCGGCGGCTTCCCCGACGGCGTCGCGGGCCGCGCCACCCCGGTCGCGGCGACGGTGCCGGGCCGCTCCATGCTCGTGGACTACGTGGCGGTGTGGACGCGAGGCGGCGGTGGCGGCGACCCCGGCACGCCGTCCACGCTCCACCTGCGCCCCGGCGGCACGCTCGGCGAGGCCACCGGCGCCCCCTCCACCACCACCCTCGCACCGGCGGGCGGCACCAACCACGACGGCACCCCGCACGTCCCGCAGACGTTCACGGCGACCGGCGTGAACGGCACCCACGACGGCGGCGCGACCCGGTTCGACCTCCTTGTCGACGCGGGCTCGGCGGTCGCCAACGGGCAGCAGGTGAGGGTGAGTTACGACCGCACGGGCGACGGCTCCTGGGACCGCACGGAGACCTACCGCTACTTCGCGACGGACCCGGTACCGGGCTACGAGCACTACACCGAGGGCCAGGGCCTGAAGTCGGCCACGGGTGAGCACGGCACGATGCGCGGCGGCACGGTCCGGGTCGAGGTCTGGAACGCGATCGGAAACGCGACGAGCACGCTGGGCACCGGCAACCAGTCGGTCGTACGGATCCCGTTCGGCTGACACCCGGCCCGCCCCCCACAGCCCGCCCCGGCAGCACGAACAGTCACCCTCCGTACGCATTCCGTAGCCACGGAACACACTCCACCCCGCTGCCGGGGCGTGGTCGTCGTGCTCTCCGCGCAGGCCAGTAGACTTCTCGGCTGTGGCGGACACCCAGTACGAAGACCTGTTGCGGCGAGTGCTCACCTCCGGGACGGCCAAGGCCGACCGGACGGGCACCGGTACCCGGAGTGTCTTCGGGTACCAATTGCGCTACGACCTCTCGCAGGGGTTCCCGCTGGTCACCACCAAGAAGGTGCACCTCCGGTCCATCGTGTACGAGCTGCTGTGGTTCCTGCGCGGCGACGCGAACGTCCGCTGGCTCCAGGAGCACGGCGTCACCATCTGGGACGAGTGGGCCGACGCCGACGGCGACCTCGGCCCGGTGTACGGCGCCCAGTGGCGTTCCTGGCCCGCCCCCGACGGCCGGCACATCGACCAGATCAGCGAGGTCCTGGACACGCTGCGCCGGGACCCGGACTCCCGCCGGATGATCGTCTCCGCCTGGAACGTCGCCGACCTCGACAAGATGGCTCTGGCCCCGTGCCACGCCTTCTTCCAGTTCTACGTGGCCGACGGCAAGCTCTCCTGCCAGCTGTACCAGCGCAGCGCGGACCTGTTCCTCGGCGTCCCCTTCAACATCGCCAGCTACGCCCTGCTCACGCACATGGTGGCGCAGCAGGCCGGCCTCGAACCGGGTGATTTCATCTGGACCGGCGGCGACTGCCACATCTACGACAACCACGTGGAGCAGGTGACCGAGCAGCTCTCGCGCACCCCGTTCGCGTTCCCCGGCCTGCGTCTGCGCCAGGCCGATTCGCTGTTCGAGTACGCGTACTCCGACGTGGAGGTGCTCGACTACCGGCACCACCCGGCCATCAAGGCCCCGGTCGCGGTATGACCGGGATGAACGTCGGGCTGATCTGGGCCCAGACCCTCGACGGCGTGATCGGTGCGGGCAACGCGATTCCCTGGCGGCTGCCCGAGGACATGGCGCACTTCAAGGCCACCACCCTCGGTCACCCCGTGGTGATGGGGCGCAAGACGTGGGACTCGCTGCCGCCGCGCTTCCGCCCCCTGCCCGGCAGGCGCAACGTCGTGGTGACGCGCGACCCGCAGTGGACGGCCGAGGGCGCCGAGCGCGCCGGGTCGATCACCGAGGCCCTGGACCGCGCGGCCGCACCCCTGGAGTCGGCCGCCCCTGCCGCGGCCTGGGTCATCGGCGGCGGCGAGATCTACCGGGCGGCCCTGGAGCACGCCACGACGCTCTCGGTGACGGAGGTCGACACGACGGTGGACGGCGACACCTACGCCCCGGCACCGGACCCGACGTGGAGGATCACCGAGGACAAGGGCTGGCAGACCTCCACCTCCGGGCTGCGCTACCGCATCCGCACCTTCACCCGCTGACGCCCCCGCACGGCCGCGGACGAGGCCGCTCGCGTCACCTCAGGAGCGACTCCAGGAAGTCGCTGCCCAAGCGCGCCACCACGGTGACGTCCAGCTGGTACTGCACGTACCGCCCGTGCCGCCGGGTCGTGAGCAGGCCGGCCTCGCGCAGGGTCTTCAGGTGGCGCGAGACCTCGGGTGCCGTCATGTCGAAGCCCTTCGCCAGTTCGCCCGTGGTGTACGGGGCGCGGGCCAGGGCCCAGCACAGGCGCATGCGAGCCGGGTGGGCGACGGCCGTCAGGCGCTTCTCCATCAGCCTCGACGTGCCCGGCCCCGGCCGTACCTCCGGGGTGGAGACCGGGTACTCGACGACGGGGCGCCACCCCGGCGCGTACCGCACGACCAGGTGGGGCCGACCGAACGCGCTCGGCACGAACGTGACGCCGGCTTCGATGCCCGGCTGCGTGGCCTCCGTGCGCCCGTGGGCGAGCTTGTCCACGTGGATGCGGCGGCCCCGCGCGTCCTCCCTGAGCGTCACGGTGGGCGACACCGCGTGGAGCGCGTCGGTGAGGCTCTTGCGCCGCAGCAGCTCCGTCTTCTCGCGCGCGTCCGCGGCGAGTTGAGGGCGGACGCGCTTCCAGACGTCGGCGAAGAACGCCTCCTCGCAGTCCTCCAGAAGACGCCGGATCCAGGCGCGGACCGCGGCCGGGTCCGTCAGGAGGTGGTGGGCGAAGTCGAGCTGCCGGGGGCCGCGCGCGGAGGCCCGTTCGAGAGCGGCGTCCCGAGCGGCGTCGTCCACCAGCGGGGAGCCGCCACCGTCACCGCGCAGCACGCAGCCGGAGGCGTTGATCTCGAGGGCGGCCTCGACGTACGTGTCGTCGTCGAGCTTGTCCAGCTCGTCCAGCTCCTCCGCCAGGGTGGCGGGTGGCATCGGGCCCTTGGGCAGCAGGATGTCGGACCGCGTCGACCGCCACAGGAACTCGGCCTCCGACATCCGGCTCAGGAGGTCCGGCTTCAGCCCCGCCGCCGTCGTCGTCACCCAGCCGTGCAGGCCCGGGTGGTGGCCCGGCTCGGAGAGCACGTGCAGGGCCGCGCTCAGCTCGGCCAGAGGGGACGGTCCGAAGACGACGCGGTCCCGCGGCAGCCCGGTGATGTCGATGGTGACGCTCATGGGCTCCATGGTGCACGGGCCCGCCGGCCGCCGGCGCGCCGATTAGCCGGGGGCGTCAATCGTCACGGCCGCCCGCCGCGGCCGGGCACCACCGCGGTCCCGCTCAGCCGGTGCGGCGGATCCTGAAGCGGTCGGCTGCCGCCGGGTCCCGGTCGGCGACCTGGACGGGCGGCCAGGCCCACTGCCACACGCCGATGCCCGGCGTACGGGAGAAGCTGATCCGCCCGCGGGTGCCCTCGACCGCGACGCCCGGCCAGGACGCGGCAATGTCCGCCCGGCCCGTGCCGTGCGCGCGCAGGACCTCGGCGAGGACGGCGATCGTGTCGTAGCCCTCGAAGGCGACGAAGGAGGGCGGCTCGGCCAGCTGCTCACGGAGGGCCTTCTCGACGCGTGCGCCGAGCGGGCCGAGGTGCTCGGGCAGATAGCGCAGGAACGGGATCCCGGCGCCGTCGGCGTCCAGCAGCTTCGCCCACTCCGGGAGTTCCGGCTGCCCGGCCGGAGCGCCGATCAGGAGGTCGGCGAGGCGCCGGTCGCGGCGGACGGACTCGACGATCGGCACCGCGGGCTCGGGGTGGCCGACCAGGAGCAGCAGGGCCGTCGCGCGGCGGTCGACGAGTGCGTCACACACCGCGTCGGGGGTGAGCGCGCTCATGTCGAGTTCGACGACGTCGCCGCCGCGCGGAGTGAGGTGGTCCCGCAGGATGCGGGTCCCCGATGCCCAGTAGACGCTCGGCTGTGCCGCCACGGCGATGCGCCGGTGGCCCGCGGCGATGAGGAAGTCCGCGTAGATCCGCCAGCCGTGGGACTGCGCGGGGGCGAGGCGGGCGACCCAGTCCGTCGGCTGGTCGGTGAGCGCGTCGAGGACCGCCGACGAGCAGAGGAACGGCAGGCCCAGGGCGTCGGCCCGGGCGGCCGCGGCGCGGGCGACGACGCTGTGGTACTCCCCCGCCAGGGCGGCCACCCCCAGGCCTGCCAGCTCGTCCACGGCCGCCGCGGCCCGCCGCGGATCGGCCGCGGTGTCCCGGACCACCAGTTCCAGCGGCCGCCCGCCGATCCCGCCGGCGTCGTTGACCTCGCGGGCGGCCAGCTCCAGTCCGGCGAGCAGGTGCCGGCCCGCCTCGGCCCAGCCGGGCCGGGTGAGGGGGACGAGAGCGCCGATCCGGACGGACGCCCCGTCAGTCCGCCCTGCGCCGGGGGCCGATGGTGTCGTACTCATGTCGTGCTTCCTGCCCTTCTGGCGGGGCCCGCGTGGCGGCCCCTGCCGCGCCGGGTCTCCTTGAAGGCCCAGGTCATCTTAGGTTCCATCGCGAAGCGGAAGAGGCGCTGCACGGGCGGGGTGCACAGCAGGGTGACGACGGTGGCGGCGATCAGGGTCACGGCTATCGCGCCCAGTGGCCGGTGGATCCAGTCGTGCTCGTACCAGTCCCAGAACCGGGAGCCTTTGGCGAGGAAGCCGTGCAGGAGGTAGCCGTACAGGGTGCCCGCGCCGAGCGCGGTGAACCACAGCCTGCGCCCCGGCACCCACGCGAAGAAACACGCGACCAGGAGCAGGGAACAGCCGAACATCGCCAGTGTCATGACGCCGCCGGCCCACCCGGGCGCGGCCAGTTCCTGGGCGCTGTCGCGGCGGTAGAACCAGGCCGCGTTCATGCGCGGGGCCGCCCAGTAGGCGAACACCAGCGCCGCCGCGAAGACGGGGACGGCCAGGACGCGGGCCTCGCGGCGGCGCACGATGCGGAAGTGCTCCGGCTTCAGGCACAGGCCGAGGACGAAGAACGGCAGGAACTGAAGGACCCGTTGGAGGTCCAGGTCGTCGCCGATCTCGGGGGAGGCGGAGGCGAGTACCGCGATGGCGAGCGCGAGCGGGACGGGCCAGCGCACGGTCTTCCACACCGGCGTGGTCAGGCGCCAGATGAACAGGGCGGCCAGGAACCACGTCAGGTACCAGGGGTCGAGCAGGCTGACGGGGTACGTCGGGTCGTCGTCCGCCTGGCGCTTGAACAGCGTGTACGCCGCCTCGAAGAGGACGTACGGGACGGCGATGCCGGTCACCAGGCGCTTCACGCGCCCCGGGCTCGCGTCGAAGCTCCGGGAGAAATAGCCGGAGATGACGATGAACGCGGGCATGTGGAAGGTGTAGACGGTGATGTAGAGGGCCGCCGCGGCACGGCTGTCGTCGCGCAGCGGCTCCCAGGCGTGTCCCATCGCCACCAGCACGATCGCCAGGTACTTGGCGTTGTCGAAGAAGGAGTCCCGCTTGGGCGGCGCCGGTCGGGCCGGTTGCGGCCGTACCGCCTGCGGCTCGGGCGTGTGCCGGTCCGGGGTGCGTGGGGGGACGCGGGGCAGACGCAGTGTGTCAGTCACGGGCCCTCCCGGGTGAACCCGGGAGCTTGCACGCGCGTCTTACGTCAACTGTGGGGGTGGGGAAGGCGCTGGACATCCCCAGCACCCTCCCATTCCCCTTGTGGCGCGTTCAACCCTCGGGCGTGTGACCCACCGCTCACACGTCGGCGCCGGGCATCGACGTGGCACCGATCCGGGCCGGCAGGCCCGCGGCGAACGCGCGTGCCGCTTCCAGGTCGTCCGTGTCGGGCCGCCCCTTCCTGATGCCGCCGACGGGCTTGAAGATGCCCCATGTGTCCCACGCCCGGCAGGAGAAGGTGTCGACCACGTCGAAGTTCCGCTGCTCCAGGAGCCGTACGAGGGGACGCGTGAAGGGCTGGAACGGCGTTTCGGGGAACCCGCTGGAGGCGAACACGAACGCGTTGCGCCGCTCCCCCTTCGGGAGGGACGCGGCGAACTCGCGCAGCCGTGGGTGGAGGGCCCTCAAGTAGACCCCCGAACCGAATCCCACGAGGTCGTACGAGGCCAGCTCCGCGACATCGACCTCTTCGGGGGCGACGACCGGGGCGCGCAGAGCCCGACCCATGACGTCGGCGACCTTCTTCGTGTTGCCGTGCGACACGGACACACAAACAATCATGGCCTTCAAGGCGATGCTCCTCTCGTTGCGGGCGCCCATAGGACACGGCGCGCGCCGCGACCGTGACACCCCCTGACTGTGACCTGCGCCACTCGCCGCGCGAGGGCGCGCGGCGCCTTGGCTACGATCTCCGTGATGAGCAATCGACAGCAGGGCACCGGGACCGCGGCGAGGCGCGTCGCCCCGCTGCTCGTGCTGCGCTGCGCGGCCCTGTTCGCCGTCCTGGTGTGGATGCTGCCGGTGTGCGGCCACGCTTCGGCCGCGCCCGCCGCCTCTTCCCTTTCCTCTGAGGCGACTGAAACGAACGCTCTATTTAGTCGCGGGCATATGTGTCCCGGGATGGAGCACGGGCCTGGCGACGCGCACTGCCGCCCGACGGCCGGGACCGCCGTCGCCGGCAGTTCGCCCACGCCGGTGCCGCTCCCGCTGTCGCCGGACGTGACCGCCGCCCCGTGGGTGACGGAGTCGGCGGCCGCGCGCGGGGCACCGGCCGATCCCGCCCCCACCCCCGGCATCCATCAATTGCAGGTCCAGCGGACCTAGGAGCGACCCGTCGCACGGCCCGGCGTCCCTCGCCGCACGGCCGTGCCCGCCGCCCCACCCCGCCGCCGTCCGCCGGCGCGCGGGCCGCCGACCAGTCGCAACGTACCGCCGCACGCCTTCGTGCGGCGGGGACAAGGACATGCCATGGGTTCCGCAGGAGCCAAGCAGAAGCGCGCCGACCGTCGCACGAGAATCCTGGAGCACGGCGCGGTCTGGGTCACGTACAGCGACAAGGCCGACGCCTCCGAGGTGCGCGCCCTCAAGGCGCGGGTGGAGAAGACCCCGTACTCGCTGATGAGTCCGTACGCCGGTCAGTCCGCGCCGCTCACCCTGTCCGCCTGGGGCAAGCAGCTGAGCGTGACGTCCGCCGCCGATCCCCGGGTGGGCGAGTTCTTCGAGAAGTACGTCCAGGGCGCGCAGACCCCGGAGCCGGGCGCCGCCTGCATCGGAGGCAAGGCAGCGTGAACAAGCTCAAGCGGAACCTCGTCGTCACGGCCGTGATCGCGGCCGTCCTGGCCGCCGTCTTCGGCACCGCCCTGCTGCTCTCCCCGGACGACCGCGGCGGCGGTGGCATGGACGTGGAGGCCGCCGCCGAGGCGCTGCCCGTGCGCGCGGACAGCCACCGCCTCACCGATCCGAAGAAAAGCGAGCTGACGGTCGTCGAGTTCCTCGACTTCGAGTGCGAGGGGTGCGGCGCGATGTACCCGGTCGTGGAGAAACTCCGCGAGGAGTACGGCGACCGGGTCACCTTCGTCGCCCGCTACTTCCCCATGCCGGGCCACCGCAACGGCGAACTCGCCGCCCGCACCGCCGAAGCGGCCGCCCGGCAGGGCAAGTTCGAGGAGATGTACACCAAACTCTTCACCACCCAGAAGGAGTGGGGCGAGTCGCGGGAGTGGAAGGAGGATGTCTTCCGCGGCTACGCCAAGGACATCGGCCTGGACATGAGGGAGTTCGACGCGGCGCTCGCCGACCCGGACACGGCCGGGCGTGTCCAGGCCGACCAGCGCGACGGCCTCGGACTCGGCGCGCGCGGCACCCCGACGTTCGTCGTCGACGGCACGCTGGTGCCGACACCCGCCTCCTACGACGACTTCAAGGCCCTCATCGAGAAGCGCCTGGCGGACTGACACGCAGCCCGCCCGGGGGGCTCAGCGCTTCAGCAGGAAGGTGAAGTCACCGGAGAGCTTTCCGCTCAGCCGGGCCGCCGATACGAGTTTGCCCTCCGCGATCAGCCTCTCGACCCCGGCCCGGGAAAGGCCGCACCCTTCGGCGATCAGCCGTACGGGCCGGACCGGGATCGGCGCCGCGAAGCGGACCGAGACATCGACCGCGTCACGGTCCAGCTGATCCGATCCGCCGGTGTCGAGGCGCCAGGCGTTGTCCCAGTCGAGGGCGACGCGGTTGCGGCGCCGCACGTCCGGGTCCTGGAGCAGCTCAGCGGCCAGGCCGGGGTCGTTGTCGTGCATCCGGTCCAGCAGCTCGGGCTGTACGGACCGTACGTTCATCCGCTCCAGGACCGTGAGCTTGGCCGTGTCCCCGCAAGCGGTGCAGAGCACGAGGAGCCAGGCGTCGAGGAGCTTGTGGTGGGCGTTGACGCGAAATTTTCCGTTCGCCCGGAAGCGCTGCGCCCCGCACGCGTGGCAGCGACGGAGGACGAGCGGCAGGCAGGTGGGCATGACCACCCAGTTGATGAGCACAGAAGTACACCGGTTCCAGTGAGAAGTCCGCAGCAAAAGGCGGCGCGGCGCGCACCGGCGCGACGCGCGACAGATCAGCGCTCGGGAGATCTCACAGGGTGTACAACGGCACGTCCTTGCCTAGACGACTCGGTCCGCCGACACGCTAGCGGCGCACGGCGGCGCCGCTCCACCGGTTTTCGAAGTACGGGCCGCCCTGGCGGATGCGCCGGCTAGCCGCAGAGTTCCGCGAAGCGGCCCGTGTTGATGTTGCCGCCCGAGATGATGACGCCGACGCGCGGCGGGGCCTGCGGGAGGCGGCCGGCCAGGAGGGCCGCGAGGCCGGTCGCCCCGCTGGGCTCGATGACGATCTTCAGGCGCTCGAAGGCGAACCGCATCGCGTCGCGGATCTCGTCGTCGGAGACGAGCACGACCTCGTCGACGAGGCGCTGGTTGATGGGGAACGTCAGCTCGCCCGGTGTCTCGATGGCCTGGCCGTCGGCGATGGTGCGCGGGACGGGCACGGAGACGCGGTGGCCTGCCTCCAGGGACCGCTTGGTGTCGTCGCCCGCCTCCGGCTCCACGCCGATCACGCGGATCTCCGCGTTCAGGCCCTTCGCGACCGTGGCGCTGCCCGCGATCAGGCCGCCGCCGCCCACCGGGCTGACCAGGGCGTCCAACGTGCCGACTTCTTCGAGGAGTTCGAGCGCTGCGGTGCCCTGGCCCGCGATGACGTCCGGGTGGTCGTACGGCGGGATCAGGGTGAGGTCGCGCTCGGCGGCCAGTTCCTTGCCGATGGCGGTGCGGTCGCCGGAGTAGCGGTCGTACGTGACGATCTCGGCGCCGTACCCCTCGGCGGCCTGGCGCTTGGAGAGCGGGGTGTCCTCCGGCATCAGGATCACCGCGCTGCTGCCCCGCTCGCGGGCGGCGAGGGCGATGGCCTGGGCGTGGTTGCCGGAGGAGAACGAGGCGATGCCCTTGGCCAGTTGCTCGGCCGTCAGCCGGGCCACGGCGTTGTAGGCGCCGCGGAACTTGAAGGCGCCGATCCGCTGGAAGTTCTCGCACTTGAGGAAGACCTCGGCGCCCACGCGGGCGTCCAGGGTGCGGGAGCGGAGGACGGGCGTGCGGTGGGCGACGCCCTTGATCCGGGCGGCTGCGGCGCGCACGTCGTCGAGGGTGACCAGGGGGGTGCTCGTCATGCGGGTGCTCCTGGTGAGGTGTCGGGCCCGGGCTGCGGTGCGCCCTGGGCGCGGGACTTGGCGAGGTAGCTGTAGGCGGAGGCACGGGAGATGCCGAGGCGGGCGGCGACCTGCGGGACCGCGCCCCGGACGGCGAAGACGCCGTGCTCGTCGAGGCCGCGGAACAGCTCGACGCGGGCGTCGCGGTCCAGCTCGCCCCACGGGCGGCTCCGGCGGAGCTGGTGGCTGTCGACGATCGAGCTGACGACAGACTCCACGTCGTCGCCGAACGTGGTGGTCGGCACCTCCGACGGGGCGGCCACGCCCGCGAGTCCGCCGAGGAGGGCGCTCGCCTGCTGGACCGCGGTGATGTCGAGGTTGACGCACAGCGCGCCGAACACCGCGCCGCCGCTGTCGCGCAGCAGCACCGTGGAGGACTTGACCAGCTTTCCGCCCTGGGTGCGGGTGAGGTAGTTCAGCTCGTCGGCCGCGTCGTCGCCACGCGCCAGCATGCCCATGCCGATCTCGCTCATCGCGCCGCCGACGCTGCGGCCGGTGACGTCCCCGGCGATCGCCACGACGGACTTCTCCGGCCGCCGGTAGTCGTGGACGACCGCCTCGCACAGCGGCCCGAAGGTGGCGACCAGGCCATCGGTCACCGGTGCGAGGGCGGCGATGATCGCGTCGCGCTCCGCGTTCCGTACGTCGTCGGCGCTCCCGGCGCTCATGTGGCAGCCCCTCCCCTGCCGTAACAGCTGGTGTGACAGCTGATGTAACAGCTCTGGACTTAACGTACACGCCTTGGACGGAAAGTCCAGAGCTGCGGGGAGCTACGCCTCGGGCGCCGCGGCCTCCAGGTCGGCCACGCTGCCGGACATCACGGCGGGGATGTGCCGCGTGAGGTGCTCCAACGGCCAGTCCCACCAGGCCAGTTCGAGCAGCCGGGCGATGTCGTCGTCGCTGAAGCGGCGGCGCAGGAGGCGGGCCGGGTTGCCGCCGACGACGCCGTAGTCGGGGACGTCGTCGACGACGACGGATCCGGAGGCGACGACCGCGCCGTGGCCGATGCGGACGCCCGGCATCACCAGGGTCCGGTAGCCGAGCCACACGTCGTGGCCGACGACGGTGTCACCGCGGCCGGGGAGCCCGGCGATGAGGTCGAAGTGGTCGGCCCAGGAACCCCCCATGATCGGGAACGGGAACGTGGACGGCCCGTCCATGCGGTGGTTGGCGCCGTTCATGATGAACCGCACACCCTCACCCAGGGCGCAGAACTTCCCGATGACGAGCTTCTCGGGCCCGTAGTGATAGAGCACGTTGCGGGTCTCGAAGGCCGTCGGGTCGTCGGGGTCGTCGTAGTAGGAGAACTCGCCCACCTCGATCAGCGGCGAGGTGACCAGCGGCTTGAGGAGCACCACGCGGGGCTGCCCGGGCACGGGGTGCAGGACGGTGGGGTCGGCGGGGATGGCGGGGACGGGTGGCATGGTGGCGCCTTTCCGGTGCGAACGAGTTGCGGGCGCGGGTGCGCCCGTCCCAGGATTCCCTGGTCAACCGGCCGATGGCACGCGGTTTACGAGGCCGCGGGCGCGCCGGTAAGACCCCGTGAACGCGCCCGGGCCCCCGGTGCGTCCACTGCGGGACGTGCCGGGGGCCCGGGCCAGGCGCGCGTAGACGCGTGAGGGAGCTATCGCACCGTCACCGTGAAGACGGGCGACACGGTGGCGCCGCTCTTCATGCGCAGCTCGTTCTTGCCCTTCAGGCCGAGCTTGACGCGCAGGGAGTACGCGCCGGACTTGTTGACGGTGGTGGAGGCGGGCAGCGCCTTCCACGTGCCGCGCTGCTTCTGCTCCAGGCCGACCTTGCTGCCCGCCTTGATGCCGGTGGCCTTGCCGCTGACGCGCAGCTCCTGCCAGGCCTTCACCGAGGTCGCGGACGGCTTGGCGGTCAGCGCGGCCTTGGCGGTGGGGCTGTTCTTCTGGGTGCCGAGGCTCTTGCCGGTCTTGACGTCCCAGATGGCGTACGGCGTGCCACCGCCCTGCGTCTTGCTGTACAGGCGCTTGCCGTCGGCGCTCAGGTGCAGGTAGATGCCGTCGTTCACGGTCTGGCCGGGCTTGAGGGCCTTGCCGTTGTAGTACGGCTTGCCGCCCTTGACGGCGATGGTGACACCGGCGCCGATGTCGATCTTCACGGGCTTGGCGGCGACGCTCTGGACCGCGGCGGGCCGCTCGGGGGCGGGCGTGCTCGCCAGCGCGGCCGCGGCGGGGGCCAGGAGGGCCGTACCGGCGAGAACCGAGACGGTGGCGGTACGGAGGGCGCTGCGGCGGTGGGTGGTGGTGCGCATAACGACGGTGTTCCCCTTCACGGTCATGAAACTGTTCGCGTGCACGACGCGATGCCGCCGTCGGGCGGCGCCGCGCGGTGCGGTCCCGTTTTGTTCCCACCGTCCGTGCTGTCCTTGCTGTCCGGTGGGTACTGAATCAACCTAGTTCACCCGTCATTACGGCTATCCGAAGATCGTGTAACGGCACCCCATAGATCACTTCACGGCATCGCATCAGCCCGATTCCGGCGCTTTCGAGGATGCGATCGCCAGTCCCCCCGCCCCCTCAGCCGTCGATCCGTACGCCCTGCTTCCGGGCGTACCCCGACCGCCCCTTGGTGTGCCACCACTCGGAGACCTCGATCCGCAGCGACTGCGCTATCCACGCCACCAGGCCCTCCGGCGGGGTGCCGTTGAAGACGTTGACGTCGCTGTTGTCACGCTCGCAGCGGACCGACCAGCGGCCGTCGGGCGCGACGACGTCCACGTACACGTCGAACTTGCGCCCCTGGAGGACGACTTCGAGGCCCGTGACCTCCAGGACGACGCCTGCGCCCTCGTCCCACCTCCCCACGACTCTCGGCGCCAGCAGGTCCCGCACTTCCTCTGGAGTCAGCATCCGTCCAGGGTCTCGCACCGCCCCTGCCCCGGATCGCCGGATGCTGCTATCGTCCACCTCGAAACGAGGTACCTCGTTTCGAGCCATGACGAGCTGTGGAGGTGCGACGGTGTTCACCGAGGAGTGGGTGACGGCGCGGGCCAGGGACGGTTACGAGCGCGGGCGGGCGTCCTTCCCGGTCCGCCCCGAGCGCTCGGCGCTCCTTGTCATCGATATGCAGGACGAGTTCGTGCGCCCCGGCTTCAGCCCGTACTGGGTGCCGGCGGCCACGCGCATGGCGCCCCGGCTGCGCGGCCTGGTCGAGCACTGCCGCGCGGCGGACGTGCCCGTCGTCTGGACCGTCTTCGACGACACGCACCTCGCCCTCGACCGCCCGCACGCGCTGCGGTACCTGCCGCACGGCGACAGCGGGTGGACCAGGCCGGGGCCCGCGCGGGTGTGGCACGAGATGGACCCGCGTGCGGACGAGGTGGTCATCCGCAAGCCGTCGTACGGGGCGTTCTACGACACCCCGCTCGACACGATCCTGCGCAACCTCGGCCGGGACACCGTCATCGTGACCGGCACGCTCACCAACTACTGCTGCGGCACCACGGCACGCCAGGCGTACGAGCGCGGCTACCGCGTGGTGTTCGGCGCGGACGTCACCGCGACCGACGACGAGACCCGCCAGGAGCCGGAACTCGCCGTGCTGCGCAAGGGGTTCGCCCTGGTCCTGGACGCGGCGGAGATCAGCGCGCGGCTGACCGGAGCCGCCGCCTGACCCCGCCCGGCCCCCGCCCGGCGACCCGGCAGCACGGCAGCCCGGCCCCCCGGCCGCCTCCACGGACCCGCAACACCGCGGCAACACCCCCGCAGAGTTGGCCGCCTAGCCTCGCCTGTCGTGAGTACGGACACGCGGAACACCCCGGCCCCACCAACCCCCACACCCGGCGAGGGCGGTCTGGAGAGGGGGCTCCGGCGGCGGCACATGAACCTGATCGCGCTGGGCGGGGTGATCGGCGCCGGGCTCTTCGTCGGCAGCGGCGTGGTCGTGCGGCAGACCGGGCCCGCGGCCGTCCTCTCCTTCCTGGCCGCCGGTGTCCTGACCGTGCTCGTCATGCGGATGCTCGCCGAGATGACGGTGGCCCGGCCCGCGCTCGGCTCCTTCTACGCCCATGTGCGCGAGACGCTCGGCGCCCGGGCCGGGTTCGCCGTCGGCTGGCTGTACTGGTACTTCTTCGTGATCGTGGTCGCCGTGGAGGCGGTGGCCGGCGGACGGATCATCCAGCTGTGGCTGCCCGGCGCGCCGTTGTGGGCCGTCAGCCTGATCCTGATGGCCCTGCTCACGGCGACCAACATGGTCTCGGCGCGCTCCTTCGGCGAGTTCGAGTACTGGTTCTCGTCCGTGAAGGTGCTCGCCATCGTGGTGTTCCTGTTCCTGGGCGCGCTGTACGTCCTCGGGCTCTGGCCCGACGCGTCCGGCGGCCTCGGCCATCTCACCGCGCACGGCGGCTTCGCGCCCGAGGGCGTGGGCGCGGTGCTCGCCGCCGTCGTACCGTGCGTCGGGTTCTTCACCGGCGCGGAGATCGTGACCATCGCGGCGGCGGAGTCCACCGAGCCCGAGCGCGCCGTCGCCGCGGCGATCCGGTCGATCGTGCTGCGGGTCGTCGCGTTCTACGTCCTGTCCATCCTCGTCGTCGTCGCGGTGGTCCCCTGGACCGACGAGGCCGTCGAGGTGAGCCCGTACGCGGCGGTCCTGGAGCGCCTGGACGTGCCCGCGGCGGCGACTGTCATGAACGCGGTCGTCCTCGTGGCGGTCCTGTCCTGCCTCAACTCCGCGCTCTACACCTCCTCCCGGATGCTGTTCGCGCTCACCCGCGGCGGTGACGCGCCGCGCGGCTTCACCCGGCTCAGCCGGGGCGGTGTGCCCCGTCGCGCGATCCTCGCGGGCACGTCCGTCGGCTACGCGTCGGTCATCGCGGCGTGGATCTCCCCGGACGTCGTCTTCCAGTTCCTCATCGACTCGTACGGCGCCATCGCGCTCTTCGTCTATCTGGCGATCGCCGTCGCCCAGCTGCGCATGCGGCGCACCCTGGAGCGCGAGGCCCCCGACCGGCTCACCCTGCGCATGTGGGGTTACCCCTGGCTGAGTCGCCTCACGATCGCCGCCATGGGCGCGGTCGTCCTCGCGATGGCCTTCCTGCCGGACAGCCGGGCCCAGTTCTGGCTGAGCCTGGTGACGGTGGCGGTCGTACTCGGGGCGTACGAGGTGAGACGGCGCCGCGGGCAGCCGGGGCTGTAGGCCCGCTGTCGGACGCTGTAGGCCCGCTGTCGGTGGCTCGTCGGCGGGACGCGACACCTTGGTAGGACAGCCACCCGGAGAGCACCGGGCGGACCCGACCCCGAGGAGCCCCCATGCCCACGCCCGTCACGATCATCGGCGCCGGACTCGGAGGACTCACCCTGGCCCGCGTCCTGCACCTGCACGGCATCCCGGCCACCGTCCACGAGGCGGAGCCCTCCCCCACGGCCCGCGCACAGGGCGGACTGCTCGACATCCACGACTACAACGGCCAGATCGCCCTCACCGCCGCCGACTTGATGGCGGAGTTCCAGGGCATCGTCCTGGAGGGCCGCCAGGCCATGCGGATCCTCAGCCCGGACGGTTCCGTCCAGGGCGAGGTCGCCGACGACGGCACGGGCGGACGCCCCGAAGTACAGCGCGGCGAACTGCGCCAGATCCTGCTCGACTCGCTCCCGGCCGGCACCGTCCGGTGGGGGCACAAGGCCACCGGCGTCCGCGCCATCGGCGGAGGGCGCCACGAGGTGACGTTCGCGGACGGCGACACCGTCGTGACGGACCTGCTGGTCGGCGCGGACGGCGCGTGGTCCCGGGTCCGGCCGCTGCTCACCGCCGTCACGCCCGCCTACATCGGCAAGTCGGTGGTCGAGACCTATCTGTTCGACGCCGACCACCGCCACCCCGCCACCGCGGAGGCGGCCGGCGGGGGGTCGATGATCGTGCCCGCGCCGGGCAGGGAGATCTTCACGCACCGCGAGAGGGGCGGCACGCTCCACGCCTACATCGGCCTGTCCGAGCCGCAGGACTGGTTCGCCGCCATCGACTTCACCGACCCCGCCGGGGCCGCCGCTCGGATCGCCCGGGAGTTCGACGGCTGGGCGCCCCAGCTCACCGCGCTGATCACCGACAGCGATGTCGCGCCGACCCTGCGCCCCCTGTACGCCCTGCCGCACGGGCACCGCTGGAACCGGGTGCCGGGGGTGACCCTCCTCGGCGACGCCGCCCACCTCGCGGCCCCCAACGGCGAAGGCGCCAACCTGGCCATGCTCGACGGCGCCGAACTCGGCCGGGCCGTCGCCGCGCACCCCGGCGACATCGAGGCCGCGCTCGACGCCTACGAGCCGGCCATGTTCACCCGGAGCGCCGAGCCCGGCCCTCTCGACGGCATGGAGGACCACGAGATCGACTTCGAGAACGGCGCGGGCCAGGCCATGCTGGAGCTGATCACCGGCCACGGGCGCTGAGCCGTCGGGGCGGCGGGGCGGGTCATGAGCCGTGGCCGGAGGTGGTGCGGGGGCGGGGGTGGCGGGTGATGGCGCCGGGTGGGAAGTGCTCGGCGCCGAGCACTTCGTCTGCGTCGTAGAGGGTGACGGTGAGGTCCGGCATGCCGCGCAAGGGGGTGAGGTCGACCTGCCGGTGCCCGTCCGAGCACGTGATTTGCAACGTCGTGAGGCGGGGCAGAGCCCTTCGTACGCGGGCGAGATCGCCGAAGCCGTCGCGGCAGTTCAGCCGCAACCGCCGGATGTCCGCTGATGGGGGCAGTCGTTCGAGCATGGACGCACTGGCATCGGCCTGCAACATGAGGAGATCCAGCCGCGGAAGGGACGATACGAGCGGCAGTCCGTCGACGAAACCGTACAGGTTCAAAGCGGTCAGCTTCTGCCAGCGCTCGATCCCCTCCAGCGTCCCCAGACTCGTGCAGGTGTCCTCCCCGAGCCTGAGGCTTTCCAGGTCCGCGTGGACGGGCAGCGTGCGAAGGCCCCCGGGTTCAAGGTCCGTATGCAGGCCCAGATGCCTCACCTGCGGGAGATGACGGAGTGCCTCAGCGCACTGAACCCGGCTTCCGGTGAGGTCGAAGCTCCTGATGGTCGTATGAGCCAGCGCGGAGAAGTCCGAGAGGTTGGGGCAACTGGCCAGGCTCACGTGGGCCAAGCGGGGAAGAACACGAAGGAACCCCGCCTCCAGCAGCTCGGAGTTGCTGTCGAGATAGAGCCAACGCAGCTCGTCCGACGCGACCGCTTCGGCGATGTCGCGGGCCGGGACGTCGCCGTGCAGGTAGACGCGCTGAGGCGACGGCAGGATGCGCAGCAGAGCGAGCTGCTCCCTCGATTGGACGGACACGTGGCTGAGGCCGGGCAGGAGACTCAGCACTTCCTGGGCGTAGTCGGTCGCGTCGAAGTTGTACCAGCCGTTCTGCAGCGCGATCTGCACGTCCTCGACGGCACTCGCACGGAACTTCTTCATCACCGTCAGCGCGGCGTCGCCCCCGACGAGAACGGCGGTGCGGACGACCGCCTCCGCCTCGTCGTCCTCCAGGCCGTCCGGCCCGGGAAGCAGGTCCAGGATGACAGGCCCGGCCGCGGCCAGCGCCCGCGCTTCCGCGCCGCTGCGCGGCGGCAGCAAGCCCTCCGTACGCCGACGCACCTCCACCCGCACCCCCGGGTCCAGCTCCGTCGCGTACTCCAGGCAAGCCGTGGCCAGCAAGTGCAACCGCACCCGGTGCTTGGCCACGCGGTCGCCGCGGGCGATCAGGCGGCGGAGCAAGGTCGCGCGTTCGGCGGGGCGGGCGTGGGCCACGGCCATGCGGAGGACGTCCTCCCAGCGGCTGTCGTGGGCGTTGCGGACGAGGAGCGGGAGGTCTCGCGCCTCGACGGCGGCCTTGGCGCCGAGGTAGTCCTGGAACGTGCGGTGAACGAAATCGACCGTGTCCGCGCTGGGCCGGCGGAGCAGACCCGAGCGGGCGAGGAGATGGGCGAGGACGGCCTCCGCGTCCGCCTGCCGGGCCACGTGCGGCATCGCGGGCAGCACGTCGGCCACGAGGTCGACGGCGGTGCCCTGGTCCAGCTCGGACTGGTCGTTGCGGATGAGCCAGTAGGCCAGGCGTTGCAGGATCTGGACGCTCTGGTGCTCGGTGAGGCAGAGGCCCTCGGGGGCTTCGATGTCGCGCTCCCGGTCGCGCCGGTGGAGGAGCATGGACAGGGCGGCGCCGTACAGCTCCATGCGGCCGTGCGGCAGATGGCCGCGCCGGTCGCGGTGGAGCGCGCAGACCAGGGCGCACAGCAGCGGCGTCGTGGTCAGCCGGGACAGCTCGCGCTGCGAGCGCACCGCGTCCTTGAGGGAATCCCCGAGCGCGGCCAGGTGCGCGCGCTCCGGCCCGGTCGGGACGCCGGCGGCGGCCGCGTCGTGCCAGCGGGTCAGGAACACCGCCACGTCCCGGCTGCCCATCGGCCGCACCGTCAGCTCGGCGAAGCCGCCGTCGGCCAGCCAGCCCTCGGGCACGGCGGAGGGCCGGGTCGTCACCACGTACGCGGCGCGCGGGTAGGCCGCGAGCAGCTCGTGCAGCCATTGCCGGGTCCGGGCGCGCTGCGCCTGCGGCACCTCGTCGAGGCCGTCGACGAGCAGCAGCCCCCGGCCGTCCAGGAGGACCTGGTCGGCCCAGCCGGGCGGCTGAGCGCCCGCGCGGGGGCAGCCGGTGGCGGCCAAGTACTCGTGCGGGGCGGGCAGTTCACCGCGCCGGACCAGCGTCCGCAGGGGCAGCACGAAGGGCACGCGCTCCGCCAAGTGGGCCAGTTCTGCGGGCAGTTCGCGGCGGGCCGTGGCGACCGCGAGCCACTGCACCAGGGTGGTCTTGCCACTGCCCGCGAGGCCGCGCACCAGGACCCGAGAGCGTCCCGCGAGAGCCTGCTCCGCCCGCTCGACGTTCATCGCCGTCCCGTCGGCGCGGCCACCGGCGAGCGCGCCCGGGGGCAGTCCGTGGGCGGGCGTGGCGAACTCCAGGCTGAGGTACGCGGCGTCCAGCGGCCAGCAGTTCCGCTCCGGCCGTGACAGGTCGAGGCCGATCACCGAGAGCTGCCCGTACCGGTGCGCGACGTACTGCCGGTACCAGGTCTCGAACCGCTCCCGCCCGTCCGCAGGGGCGGCGGGCGGGACGGCCCGGTCCCGGAGGCGCAGCAGCTCCTCCGGTTCGGCGCCGAGCGCGACGGCCAGGGCCGCCACCGTCGCGTCGCTCGGCACGCCCGCGCCGTTGAGGGCCTGGCTCACGGTCGTGCGCCCGAGCCCGGCCCGCCGGGACAGCGTGATCATCGAGAGGCGCCGCCGCGCGCGCAGGTCCCGCAGCCGCCTCTTCAGGTCCGCCAGCGCTTCCGTTCCGTCCTCGCTCGCCCCCACCGGCCCCTCCACGGATTGCGCCCCCTCGTCGTCCGAATCCGTTCATCTTGGTCCAACCGAACGTCGTCGTACGGGACTTCGGACATCTTCCTTTCCACCGGACACCCGCTCCCCTCGGAAGGGAACCCCCTCATGAACTCCACCCAGGCCCCCTGGGCCCTGATCGCCCTCGCGCTGGTCGCGGCGGTGCTCACCGCGGCCCTCGTCGCCGTCACCACCGCCCTGCTCGCCCGCTGGGACGGCGCCTCCGTGCCCGCCGCCCTGCTGCGCGCGGGCGCCGCCTTCGGCGCGGCGCTCACCCTGGCCACCGCGCTGCTCGCCCTGTGCCTGCCGTGGGCGGGCCCGGCCGCTTGACACCCCAAACATGGGATGTTCCCATGTTTGGGCGCCCAGAGGAGACGTACGTCCACGAACCCGCCCCGCAGAGAGGCCCCCGCCGATGCCGCTGCGCACCACCGCACGGACCAACCTCGTCGATCTCGTCATCGCCCAGATGGAGAGCCTCATCGCCGACGGCGAGTGGCCGGTCGGGGCGAAGATCCCGGCCGAGCCGCAGCTCGTGGAGCAGCTCTCCGTCGGCCGCAACACCGTGCGGGAGGCCGTCCGCGCCCTGGTGCACACCGGGATGCTCGAACCCCGCCAGGGCGACGGCACCTATGTGCGCGCCAGCAGCGGCCTCGGCGCGGCCGTGCAGCGGCGGCTGCGTGAGGCGGGCGACCTGGAGGCGTACGAGGTGCGCGCGTCCCTGGAGCGGGACGCCGCGCGGTACGCGGCGGAGCGCCGCACCCCCGAGGACCTCGCCGTGCTGCGGTCGGCGCTCGCCGAGCGCGGCCGGGCCTGGGAGGCCGGTGACATCGAGGCGTTCATCGACGCGGACATGGCCTTCCACCGCGCGGTGGCGGCCGCCGCCCACAACAGCGTCCTCGCCGATCTGTACGGGCACCTCAGCGACGCGATGCGCTCGACGCTCCAGTCGGTCGTGGGCGCCCCGGTCCCGGACTCCGTACGGCACCAGATCGGGGGCCACCGGGCGATCCTCGACGCCATCGAGGCGCGGGACCCCGCCGCGGCCGAGTCCGCCGTCCTCGCCCACCTGGCCGAGGGCATGGCCGCGCTGCGCGAGCAGCCGCTGGACGGCGCGGACGCCGACGGCACGGCCGACGCGGGCGCGGACACCCCCGCGCCCACCCACTGACACCCCACCCTTCAGGAGACACGGCATGCGCAGGGAAGCGCCCGCCGCCACGGCCACCGTGGCGCGGGACGACGACACCACCGGCACGGCACCCGGCCAGGCCCCGCCCGGCGTCACCGGGCGCCGCGCGCTCTACCTCGGGCTCGGCGTCGTCCTGCTCGCCCTGAACCTGCGCCCCGCACTCGTCGCCGTCTCCCCGCTCGCGGACACCATCCGGGACGACAGCGGCATGTCGGCCACGGCCACCAGCCTCCTCACGGCGCTGCCCCTGCTGTGCTTCGGCCTGCTCGCGCCGGTGGCGCCCGGGCTCGGCCGCCGCTTCGGCATGGAGCGCTCGCTGTTCGGCACCATGGCCCTGATCTGCGCGGGCACCGCGCTGCGGATGCTGGACTCGGTGGTCGCCCTGTTCGCGGGCACGGTCGTCATCGGCGCGGGCATCGCCGTCGCCAACGTGCTCCTGCCCGGCCTGATCAAGCGGGACTTCCCGGCCCGCGCGGGCTTGATGACGGGCCTGTACTCGATGTCGCTGTTCGGCGGCGCCGCGCTCGCGGCCGGTGTCACCCTGCCGGTGCGGGACGCCTCGGGCATGGACTGGCGGACCACCCTCGCCTGTTGGGGCGTGCTCGCCGCGCTCGCCCTCGTGGTGTGGCTGCCGCAGGTGCGCTCGCGCACCCGCGTCGGCGCGGCGGCGGCCCGGCAGGCGGCCCACCCGGTGCGCGGCCTGTGGCGCTCGCCCCTGGCCTGGCAGGTCACCGCGTACATGGGGTTGCAGTCCCTGAACTACTACGCCGCCGCGGCCTGGCTGCCGACCCTGCTCCAGGACTCCGGGATGAGCGCGGGCGACGCCGGGTGGATGCTGTCGTTCTCGGCGCTGCTCGGCATCACCGGCTCGTTCGTGACCCCGGTGATCGTCGGCAGGCGGCTCAGCTCCGGCCTGCTGTCGACCCTCGGCGCGGTGCTGTGCGCGGCCGGGTACGCCGGGCTGCTCGCCGCCCCGGTCGGCGGCGCCTACGTGTGGATGAGCCTGCTCGGGCTCGGCCAGGGCGCCGCGATCAGCCTCGCGCTGCTCTTCCTGGTGCAGCGGGCCCCGGACGCCCGGCACGTCGCGCAGCTGTCCAGCATGGCGCAGTGCTTCGGCTACGTCCTCGCTGCCACAGGGCCCGCCATCCTGGGGGCCGTGCACGACGCCTCCCACGACTGGACGATCCCGGTGGTGGTGCTCCTGGTGCTGCTCGTCCCGCAGGTCGTGGTGGGCCTCGGCGCGGCCCGCGACCGGCACGTGAGCGGAACCGCGTAGAGCGTGCGGACAGCCCTGTGGGGCGGGCCGGTCGGGCCCGCCCCACAGGGCTTCACCTCGGCGTCCGGGAGACGTCAGGGAGTCTGCTTGGTCACCTCCAGGTCGGCGGTCGGCTTGGTGACCCTGCCTCCGGGAGGCCCAGTGGTGCTGGAGTTGTTGCCGGCGACCGGGTCCTTGGTCGCCGACGACACCGTGGCCGTGTTGTCGAGGTCGTCGCCGTCACCGGTGTAGGTGGCGGCGAGCTTCACCTTGAACACCCAGCTCACCGAGGCGCCCGGCGCCAGGGTCGCGAGGGGCCCGCAGGTCACCGTGCGGCCCGCGGTGCACGGGTCGTCCGACGAGACGAAGCCGAGCGCCGTGGGCAGGACGTCGGACACCTGGACCTGCTCGGCCTGGGACGGGCCCCTGTTGGTGACCGTCACCGTGTAGTCGAAGGTCTCGCCCGGGGCGACGGGCTCGTCCGTCGCGGGCCTCTTCACGATCGCCAGGTCGGCGGAGGGCGCCGCGACCCCGCCGTCGGGCGGTCCCGCGGTGTCGGTGTCGTTGTCGCTGGCCGGGTCGATGTTGTCGGCGGTGACGTGCGCGGTGTTCTTGATGTCGCTGCCGTCGCCCTGATAGGCGGGGTCGACCTTGACCGTCAGCGTGTACTCCACCGTCTCGCCGACCCTGAGCGGGGTCGTGCGCCGGCAGTTCACGACCTGCCCGGAGACCGTGCACCCGGAGGGCGACGAGGAGACGTACGACAGGCCCACGGGCAGGTCGTCGGTGAGCCTGACGTTGTAGGCGTCGGCCGACGGGCCCCTGTTGGTGACGGTGATCTTGTAGTCGAAGTTCTCACCGGGGCGCGGCGCGGTGTCGCCGACGGCCGTCTTGGTCACGGCCAGGTCGGCCGTGGGCTTGTTGACCTTGCTGCCCGGAAGGCCGGCCGCCGCGCTGGTGTTGTTGGCCGGGACGGGGTCCGCCGTGTCCGAGGAGACGGTCGCGGTGTTGCGGATGTCGCTGCCGTCGCCGGTGTACTCGGAGTCGAGGCGGACGGTGAACGTCCAGGTCCTCGACGCGCCCTGTTCCAGGACGGCCTGCGGCCCGCAGGTGACGTCCTGGCCGGAGGCCGTGCAGCCGTCCGCCGAGCCCACGAAGGAGAGGCGGGCGGGCAGGGTGTCGGTCGCCTGCGCGTTCAGCGCCCGGGAGGGCCCGTCGTTGGTGACGGTCACGGCGTACTCGAAGGTCTCGCCCGGCGCGATGGGCGTGGTGGTCGTGGGCTCCTTGCCCGCCCACAGGTCGGCCTGGGGATCGGAGACGCCGCCCGGCGGGAGGACCGGCCTGCTCGTGTTGTTGCTGAGGTCGGGGTCCTTGGAGTCGGAGGTCGACGTCGCGGTGTTACGCAGGTCGGAGCCGTCGCCCTGGTAGGCGGCGCTCAGCTTGACCTTGAACGTCCACGTCACGGAGGCACCAGGGGTGAGCTTCGCGTGCGGGCCGCACGTCACCCGCTGCCCGGAGGCCGTGCAGGGGTCGGCCGACGACACGAAGGTGATGCCGTCGGGCAGCGTGTCGGTGGCGGTCACGTTGCGGGCGTCCGAGAGGCCCGCGTTGTAGGCCTGGACCTCGTACTCGAACTCCTGTCCTGGCACGGTCGGGCCGGTGCCGATGGCGGTCTTCACCGTCGACACGTCCGACTGGGGCGTGAAGGGGCCCGGCGGCGTGACCGGGTCCGGCTTGTTGTTGTCCGGGTCGGGGTCGGTGGCGTCCGACGTGCCCGACGCGCTGTTGCCGAGGTCCGAGCCGTCGCCCTGGTAGGAGGAGGACAGGCGGGCGAGGAACGTCCACCTCTTGGTCTGGCCCACACCGAGCTGCGGCTCGGGGCCGCAGGTCACCGTACGGCCGCTGGCCGAACAGCCGTCGGCGGACGACACGAACGACATGCCCTCGGGCAGCGTGTCCGAAGCCGTCACGTTGCGCGCCACCGAAGGCCCGTTGTTCTTCGCCGTCAGCGTGTACGTGATCAGCCCGCCGGGCGGGGTGTCCGCCCGGCCCGCCGCGGGCAGGGCGCGGCTCAGCTGGGTGGTCACCCGCGGCGCGGAGCCGGACGGCGCCGCCGCCCGCGCCGGGGCCTGGCCGGACCACTGCGGCAGCGCGCAGATCAGCGCGGCGACCGCCGCGCCCACGAGGGCGCGTCGGCGATGTCGTGTCGTACTCATCTCACATCGGTTCCGTTCGTGCTCCGGTCACGTACACCGCTGTACGGACGCGCGAGGGGAGGTGTCCCGCCACCGTGGCGGGGCCCGTCAAGTGGGGGTGTTCTCGGCCGTCTTGCCGAGTTCGAGGTCGGCGGTCGGGGGCTCGACCCGGCCGCCGGGCACGGTGGCGCTGCCGCTGTTGTTGCCGGTGTCGGGGTCGGCCGTGTCGGCGGCCGCCGTCGCGCCGTTGAGGACGTCCGTGCCGTCGCCGCTGTAGCCCGCGTCGAGCCGCACCCGGAACGTCCACGACGTGGAGGCCCCCGGCGCCAGGGCCGTGACCGGTCCGCAGGTGACCGTGCGGCCCGCCGCCGTGCAGGCGTCGGCGGACGACACGAAGGTGAGCGAGGTCGGCAGGGGGTCCGTGACCCGCACGGCGCGCGCGACGGACGGGCCCTTGTTGGTGACCGTCACCGAGTACGCGTACTCCTCGCCGGGTGCCACCGTCGCGCTGGTCGTCGTGCGCTTGACGGTCACGAGGTCGGCGGCGGGCGCCCGCACCCCGCCCGGGGGCAGGGCGGCCGTGCTGGTGTTGTTGGCGGTGTCGGGGTCGGTGACGGCGTGGGTGACCCTGGCGACGTTGCCGAGGTCGGCACCGTCGCCCTGGTACGCGGCGTCGAGCTTGACGCGGAACGTCCAGGACACCGTGGCACTCGCGGCGAGCCTGGCCGCGGTGGGGCAGGTGACGGCACGCCCGGAGGCCGTGCAGCCGTCGCCGGACGACACGAAGGTCAGACCGGTCGGCAGGGTGTCGGCCACGCGCACGTCGGCGGTGTCGGACGGCCCGTTGTCGCGGACGGTGATCCGGTACTCGAACTCCTCGCCCGGCCGCACCGGGCCCGGCCCGACGCCCGCCTTGGTGACGGAGGCGTCGGCCAGCGCGGTCACGGCGGTGGAGGCGGAGGCGGTGTTGTCCGCGGGGTCGGTGTCGGTGCGGTTGCCGGGGGCGATGACCGTGGCCGTGTTGGTCAGGGTCGTCGGCTGGGCGGGGGCGGTGCCGGTGACGGTGTAGGTCACGGAGCCGCCGCGCGCCAGGTCGGCGGTGGTGTCGAGGGGCCCGGTCCCGGACGCCCTGCCGCAGGCGCTGCCCGTGTCGGCGGAGCAGGTCCAGGTCACGTCGGTGAGCCCGGGGGCCGCGTCCTTGACGGCGGCGCCGGTCACCGCGTTGGCGTCGCTGTTGGTGACCTTGACGGTGTACGTGACCGGTCTGCTCCCGGCCGCGGCGGTGGCGGGCTTGCCGGACTTGGCGAGGCTCAGGTCCGTCGGGACGTTGATCTTGAGGTCGCCGACCTCGTGGTTGTTCGTGGCGCCGCCGGTGCCCGCCGAGAAGCCGACGCGCAGGGTGGACGGCAGCGACGGCTGGCCCGTGATGGTCGACACGTCGTAGTCGCTGATGAGCTTGGTGAACGCGGTGTCGGGGCCGGAGTCCGACCAGACGGACACCAGGGCCTTGCCGTCCTTCGGCTGCACCGCGATCCGCACGGTGCGGAACTTGGCGCGGCTGCCCGTCTCCACGGTGCCGCCCGGGCCGCTGGCCGACGTGCCGAACCGGTAGCCGGTGGTGCCGCTGCCGCCGCCCCGCAGCACGACCTTGTTGGCCTGGGTGCCCGGGCCGCTCGCGCCGGTCATGCTCGACGAGAAGTTGCCGAATTCGTCGAGGCCCACGCCGAGGAAGGCGCCGGGCACGCCGCTGCTGGTGCAGCGGATCGCGCTGCCCGCGCAGGCGTAGCCGAGGGCGCCGCCGAGCGCGCCGGTGCCGGTGGCCGCGGAGCCGTCGGCGAGGAAGAAGGCCATGCCGTCGCCGCGCTTGCCGTCGAAGGTGGCGCCGCCGTAGGTGGCGTACGTGAACTCCGCGACGATGCCGAGGCTCGTGGGGAAGGCGTCCTTCATCTGCCACGAACCGGCCCTGGACGCCTGTGCCGGGGTCAGCCGCAGCCAGCCGTCCGAGTAGGAGGCGCTGCCCGTGGCGGTACCCAGGTCGTTGCCGTTGTCGAAGCTCTCGTGGACCGGGAAGGCCAGCTCCGCCCGCGCGAGCGAGGCCGCCGCCGGGGCGAGCGCCCCGCAGACCAGGGCGCCGAGCGTGCCGAGCGCGAGCAGCAGGGCGGTGAGCCGCCCCGGCCCCGGACGCCGGGAGGCCGTCACCGCCGCGGCCCCCGGCCCGTCCCGCGGCGCCGGACCGCCGCCACGAGGAGGCCGCCGCAGGCCACCGCCGCGCCCGCGACCCAGCCGAGCCAGGCGGGCACGTCACCGCCGGTGTCCGGCAGTTCGCCGTGCTCGCCGGTCTTGACGTACACCGTGTACGGCTGGTTCTGGTTGTCGCTCGGGTCCGGGTCCCTCGTCGTGGAGGTCACCGTGGCGACGTTCTCGATCCTGCCGAGGTGGCGGGTCCGCGCCGTCGCCACGCGGACGGTGAGGGTGTACGAGACCGAAGCGCCCGAGGCGAGGCGGTCGGGGCCCGGGCAGACGATCAGCCGCCCGCCGTCGTCCGGGGCGCAGCCGTCCGGGGAGCCGACGAAGTGCAGCCCCTTGGGCAGCGGGTCGGTCACCCGCAGCCCGCGTGCGGTGCCGGGGCCGTGGTTGAGCACGGTGATCCGGTACGTGAAGGTCTCCCCCGGGCGGACCCAGGAGCGGCCGCCGGGCAGCACGGCCGTCTTGGTCAGCGAGAGGTCGGCGCGGGCCCAGTCCGGCGGGACGGGCAGGCCGGTCACGGACGCCGTGTTGTTGCTCGCGTCGGGGTCGCGGGTCTGGGAGGACACCGAGGCCAGGTTCACGATGTCCCGGCCGTCGCCCTCGTAGTCGTCGGCGAGGCGCACGGTCACGACCCAGGTGTGGGACGCGCCGACGGCAAGCTCGGGCAGCGGGCCGCAGGTGACGGTCCGTCCGCTCGCGGTGCAGCCGTCCGCCGACGACACGAAGACGAGGGCCTGGGGCAGCCGGTCCTGGACCGTGACGCCGACGGCCTGCGAGGGGCCGTGGTTGACGGCGGTGATGCGGTAGGAGTACACCCCGTCCGGCCCCGGAGCCGCACCCGCCGCGCGCCGCCCCGGCCCCGCCCCGGGGCGCGACCGGACCTCCAGGTCGGCCCTGGAGGACGAGGCGGGGCGGCCCCGGTGCTCGGGGGCCCGGGCCGACGGTGACGACGACGGGCCTGAGGCCTGGGGGGCGGCGCCGATGCGTCGGGGCTCAGCCTCGTCGCGGGGAGCACGCGGGGCGCGCGGGGTGCCCGGGGTGCGCGGGGGCGGGCCCGACCGCGAGGGAGCGGCGGCTTTCGGCGGGGCGGACGTGCGGGCGGGCGACGCCTCACGCGGCGACGCCTGCGGGCCCTGCCGGGGCGCCCCGGAGCCCGTGCGGGGCACCGAGGCCGAGGGCACGGGCGTACCGGAGGGCGGGCCCGAGGGGGAGGCCGCCGCCGCTGCCGGAGAGGGGGAGGCCGCTGCCGCCGGTGCCTGCGAGGGGGACGCGGGCACGGGCCCCGAGGGCGACGGCGACGCGCCCGCGCGGGGTGACGCGGCGTCACCGGAGGGCGGGGGCGCGGACACCGACGGCGGCACTTCGGCCCCCGACGCACCGGACACCGGCCCTGCCGCCGGGCCAGAAGCCGGGCCTGAGGCCGAGCCTGAGGCCGGCCCTGCCGCCGGGCCTGAAGCCTGGCCTGCCGCCGGGCCGGGTGGCGCGCTCGACGGCGACGGTGCCGGCGGAGCCGCGAGCGCGGCCGCCGTGACCGCCGCCGCGGGCGGCGCGACCAGTGCCGCCGCACCTGCCGCGAGCGCCACCGCGCCACGCGGCCAACGGCGGACAGCCGCACGCCCTCTGAGGTTGTGTCGCATCGAGAGAGACCCCTTCACATCGGGCACGGCAAGGCGGCACCGTTCCGGTCCGACCGAAACGCAAGATCTGTTTATCCGACTTTTTCCGCTTTGAGATGATCAAGAGGGGCGAACGAGTGAGAGGCGGACACCGAACAGCCCAGCGGGAGCGGCACCCTGAGGCCCCGTGAGCCGCGCACACCACGACGAGACCCCAGGCCAGGGCCTGGGGTCTCGTCGTGGCGGGGATCCCCCGAGCTAGCGGACCGTCAGCTCCGCGATGCCGGGGCGCTCCTTGGCGTCGGGCTCGCCGTGTACCGTCACCCGGACATAGCGGGCGAGCCGCGCGGAGCCCTCCGTCCGGTGCCAGTGCCGCCCGTCGAGGGACACCTCCACGGCATACGACTTGGGCTCGACTCCGGTCCACGTCGGCGTGACCTCGCCGACGCGGACAGGCTCGCCGAGGTCGGCCGTGAGGGCGCCGCTCGTCTCGTTCGGCACCCAGGCCGTCGCCGTGTTGCCGTCCACGGCGGCGCCCGCGTACATGCCGGGCTCCTCCGACGAGGCCTTCGCGGCGACGCACCGGGCCGCGTTGCCGGTGGGCGCGAGGTCGGGGCGGCGGGTCTTCAGGACGACCGGCGCGCCCTCGCTGACGACCTGCTCGCCCCGCGGCGTGTCGAGCGTCATCGGCTTCCCTTCGGTGAGCCGTACCGTCGTGCGGTGCGCGCCCAGTTCGATGTCGTACGTCCGCCCCTGCCAGGTCAGGCCGCGCAGCGTGACGCCCTCGCCGAACTGCGGGGGCAGCGTCGGGTCGAGGCGCAGCCGGTCCTCGCGCATCCGCATGCCGGTCAGGCCCTGGGTGAAGGTCTGGAGGAAGCCGCCCTTGCCGGTGAGGAAGTCGTGCGCGGGCGAGCCCGACAGCGGATCCTCGGCACCGGCCTTGTCCCCGCGGGCCTCGGAGAACTGCGCGAACGGGCCCCGCACGAAGGGCTTGATGGACCGTTCCATGTACGTGTACGTGGAGCAGCCCGGCTCGCCGATCCCGGCGGCGTCGATGGCGTGCACCGAGTCCGTCATGGCGGGGCCGTCGGGGTCGGTGCGCTGCGCGTAGTAGTCGAGCGTGGCGGCCGCCGCGCCCTCGGGCATCCGCCACTCCAGCGGATACATCAGGAGCACCGTGTCGGCCTGCTTGATCTTGCTGCCCCGGTAGCCGTCGTACTGCTCGAAGACCTTGCGCCGGGCGTCGTACGGGATGCGGATCCTGTCGGCGATCCGCGTCCAGGCGGCGGGGGCCCGCTCGCCGAGGATCTCGGCCGCGCGCGTGGCCTGGCGCAGGGCGGTGGCGGCGCCCGCGTTGGTGAACACGGCGTCGTCGACGCCGTTGCTGTACTCGTCCGGGCCCGCGGTGTCCTTGATCGAGTAGCTGCCGTCGGCGTTGCGGCTGACGCGGCCCGCCCAGAACTCGGCGATGCCCTTCAGGACCGGCCAACCGCGCTCGCGCAGCCAGGCGGTGTCCTTGGTGGCCAGGTAGTACTGCCAGGTCGCCAGGGAGATGTCGGACTGGAGGTGGATCTGCGTGCGACAGTGCGGCGGGTCGACACTGTGGCACTCCTTGGCCAGGTCGCCCGAACTGCCGCTGTTCCAGGGGTAGAAGAGCCCCTTGTAGCCGAGGGAGCGGGCGTTGGCGCGGGCGGCCGCGCGGGTGCGGTAGCGGTAGTCGACGACGGGCTCGGCCAGCTCGGGCCGGGTGGCGAGCAGCCCCGGGTACATCCAGGTCTCGGCGTCCCAGAAGATGAGGCCCGCGTAGTTGTCGCTGGTCAGGCCCGTCGGCGCGATGCTGTTCGCGGCGCCCTTCCGCGTGCTGGAGAGCAGCCCGTACTGGGCGGAGCGCACCCACGTCTGCCAGTCGCGCCGCCCCGGCACCTCGATGTCGCTGCGCCACAGGCGGGCCCAGGCTGCGGTGTGGGCGCGCAGCAGGGCGCCCCAGCCGCGGTCGGCGGCGCGGCGGGCCGCGGCGGTGGCGGCCTCGCGCGGGGCGCGCGAGGTCAGGGCGGTGTCGACGCCCACGTACTTGGTGAGTTCATAGGTCCGGCCGCCGCGCACGGGCAAGGTGAGGCTCTGCCGCGCGGTAAGGCCGCGGGCGCCCGCCGCCCTGCGCTCCCGGGCGTCGCGCACGCCGTGCCCGGCGCGCAGGGTGGAGGCCACGGCGCCGTCGACCTTGGTGCCGTCCGTGCGGAAGGTGACGTCCATGGCGGGGCCGGGGCGGCCGTGCCGGGCGTCGCCGGTCCGGTCGCCGCCGCCGGTCTGCCGCACCCGCCGCGCGCCCCGGCCGTCGACGAGGTCGGTGACGGTCGCGGCGCCGCTCCAGTGCGGCCGCATCAGCAGGCGTACGGCGCCCACGTGCGGGTCGGCGCGGTGGGCGACCACCTCGTAGACCAGGTCGGTCCTGCGGCCGTCGGCCGCGGTCCAGGTCAGGGTGGTCCGCACCAGGCCGCAGTGCATCAGGAGGCTCTGCCGGTAGGCGGAGACGCGACCGGGCGGCGTCGAAGAGTTGAAGGTGTCGCCGTGCTTCCCGCCGGTGGTGACGGTGAGCGGGGTCCAGGTGGGAAGCGCGGCGACGGCCTGCCGGTCCGCCGCGGTGCGCGGGTTGTGCGCGTACAGGCCGGACACGAAGGAGCCGTCGTAGCGCGGGGTGTACAGCGGCCAGCCGGTCTTGGCGTCGCTGTCGGCGTACCCGGTGCCGTTGGGCGGGACGCGCTGCCCCAGGTAGCCGTTGCCGACGAAGGCGTGGTGGGTGTCCTTGGGGTCGATACGGGTGCTGTCGAGGGACCAGCCTTCGCCCGTACGGCAGTTGGCGGGGGTGGCGGCGGACGCGGTCCGCGGCTCCTGCTGCGCTCCGGCGGTGGGCGGGACGGCGGCGAGGAGCACTCCGGCGAGTGCCGCCGCGGACAGACGGGCGGCACGGGGCCGCGAGACCAGGGAGTACGTCATTGTTCTCCGTCATGGTGATCTGTGAGGGTCCACGGACCATAAATTTTGTGAACGAGTCACGTCAATATCCGTGCGCCATCAATCAATTCCTTAAGACAAGGCGGGTGGATTGCGCCATCCAGCTCCCTGATGACGCACGGACGGCTCTGCCGTGACCCTCCGCCGGCTCTGCCGTGGCTCACGGCCGGGCGCTTCGTGGACGGGCGGGCGGGGCGCTCCCCTGGACGCGCGCAGGGCCCTGTGGCGCACCGCCCGCGCCGGGTAGCCTCCTGCGGGCCCGGACCACCCGACGCCCCTGCTGCCGCCCGGAGTTCACCTGTGACCGACGTGCGCACCCTCGACTACCACACCGCCGGCGAGCCCTTCCGCATCGTGCGCGAAGGGCTGCCCCCGATCCCCGGGGACACCGTCGCCGAGCGCTTCGCCACCGCCGTCGGCGCGGGGGGCGCTCCCACCGCGCCGCGCCGCGGCCCGCTCGACGACGTCCGGCGTCTGCTGGTCCGCGAGCCTCGCGGCCACTGCGGGATGTACGGCGGCTTCGTGGTGCCCGCCGACGACGAAGGCGCCCATTTCGGCGTGCTGTTCTGGCACAAGGACGGGTACTCCACGGCCTGCGGCCACGGCACGATGGCGCTCGGCGCGTGGGCCGTCGACGAGGGGGTGGTGGCCGCGCCCGACGACGGCTCCGTGCAGGTCCGCGTCGACGTCCCGTCCGGGCGTGTCACCGCCACCGTGCACCGGGAGGCCGGCCGTACGACGGGCGTCACCTTCCGCAACGTGCCTGCCCGCGTCACCGCGCGCGCCGTGCGCGTCACCACCGGCGCGGGCCCCGTCGACGCCGCCCTCGTGCACGCCGGGGCCTGCTACGCCTCCGTGCCCGCGGCCGCGCTCGGCCTCACCGTGGACCGCGCGGCGCTGCCCCGCCTCGTCGCCGCGGGGCAGGAGATCCGGGCCGCGCTCGCCGGGCACCCCGGCAGCCTCGACCCCGCGCGCCCCGACCTGTCCGGTGTGTACGGCGTCATCCTCCACGAGGAGCTGCCCCGCCGCCCCGAGGGCCCCGCCCAGCGCAACGTCACGGTCTTCGCCGACGGGCAGTTCGACCGCTCCCCGTGCGGCTCGGGCACGTCGGCCCGGCTGGCCCTGCTCGCCGAGGACGGCCACCTGGCGCCGGGCGAGGTGCTGCGCCACGAGTCGGTCGCGGGCACCGTCTTCACCGGCCGCGCGGTGTCCAGGGCGGCGGCGGGCACGGTCACCGAGACCACCGGCCGGGCCTTCCGCACGGGAGAGCACCGCTTCGTCCTGGACCCGCACGACGAGCTGCCGGAGGGGTTCCTGCCCTAGCCGCTCCCGGCCGGCCCGGAGCGGCCCCCCGCCGCACGATCCGGCGTTGCCCGCGCCGCCCGTACGAGGGAAACTGTCATCCATGTCAGGTTCGCGCGGGCCGCGGACCTTGTGAAGGCGAGCGAGGTGGACGATGCGGATCGGTGAACTGTCCCGGCGCACCGGGGTGAGCGAACGCTCCCTGCGCTACTACGAGAAGCAGGGGCTGCTGGCCGCCGAGCGCACGCCCGGCGGCCACCGCGAGTATCCGGACAGCGCGGTCGACCGGGTCATCCGCATCCAGGAGCTGTTCGCCGCGGGCCTGTGCAGCTCGAAGATCGTGCACCTGCTGCCGTGCATCCGCGACAAGGACGGGGGCCCATCCGAGACGGCGACGCCGTTCCTGGTGAGCCAGCTCAGCGCGGAGCGGGACCGCATCAACCGCATGATCGGCGACCTGGTGCGGTCCCGCGACGTCCTGGACGAGGTGATCGATGCGGCGTCCGGCTGAGACGCCCCGCCGTGCCGCCCACTGCCACCCACCGCCCAGCGGCCGCCCGCCGCCCAGCGACCCCCGCCGCCCGCGGCCGGAGCCGTGCCGGCGGGCGCCGCGTCACCTGCGCCAGAACAGGTGGTGCGTCACACCGCTCGGGCTGGGCACGACGTCGAGGTGGTACCGGTCGAGCAGTTCGTCGGGCGACTTCCAGAGCCGCGTCCCGGAGCCCAGCTCCTCCTGCGCGACCGCCACGTGAAGGGTGTCCACGAGGCCCGCGTCGAGGAACTCCCTGATGGTGGTGGCCCCGCCGCCGAGCCGCACGTCCTTGCCTCCCGCGGCCTCCTTCGCCCGCTCCAGGACGGCGGCCGGTTCGTCGTCCACGAAGTGGAACGTGGTGTCGGAGAGCGTGAACGAAGGGCGCACGTGGTGCGTCATGACGAACACCGGCGTGTGGAACGGGGGCTCGTCGCCCCACCAGCCCTGCCAGTCGAGGTTCTCCCAAGGCCCGCGCTGGGGGCCGAACTTGTTGCGCCCCATGATCTCGGCGCCGATGTTGCGCGTGAAGTCCCGTGTGAAGTAGTCGTCCAGGCCGCGGCTCCCGCCGGGGTCGGTGCGCATCGGCCAGCTCGCCGTGGCACCGGCCCAGGTGAACATCTCCCCGGGGTCCGCGTCACCGAACGGCCGCTCCAGGCTCTGGTTCTCCCCCGCGCCGAATCCGTCCCGCGAGACGGTGAAGTTCTGCACTCTCAACAGCTGACCCATAGGTCCCTCCAGTGTCGTCGACTCCGGTAGGACTCCCCCGGCCGGGGAAACTCATCGGTCGCGGCCCGACAAATCGACCCGGACGCGCTACTTCCGCCCCCAGCCGTCCCGCAGGAGCGCGAAGGCGGCGTCCAAGGCGCGCTCGGGGTCCTCGGCGCGCAGGGCGAAGGCCGACGCCTCCAGGGCGAAGTGGGCGAAGGCCGCGTACCGGTAGTCGTCCGGCCGGCCGCCGGTGGCCTCGGCGACGGCCCCGGCGAGGGCGTCCTGGTGGCGCATCCACATGCGGTGGCCGTACTCGCTGAGGGCGGGTGTCTCGCGGACGAGGCGCAGGAAGGCGGCGAACCGCGCGTCCCCGCCGCCCGCGTCGGTCCGTACGCGCTTGACGTACGCGCACAGCGCCTCGGGGATGTCCTGGCCCTCCGGCCGGTCGCGGACGGCGGCGACGAGCCCCGCCTCCTGCTCGGCGTCCTCGTCGAAGACGAGGGCCTCCTTGGCCGGGAAGTACTTCAGCAGCGTGGTGGTCGACACGTCCACCGCGTCCGCGATGTCGCGGATGGTGACGTGGTCGTAGCCACGGTCCAGGAACAGGTCCAGGGCGGTGTCGGCGAGCGCCTTGCGGGTGGCGGCCTTCTTGCGCTCACGGCGCCCCACGGTTGCGGTCATGTCTGCATCATAGAGAAAAGTGGCTCGTAGAAAAAGTTGCGTCGTTGCACTTATTGAGTGAGTGTGCTTTTGTGGCTCGGCGCTCCCGTCTCCCCTTGAGAGAAGGCACCTCGATGAACACCACCGCCCCTCGCATCGCGATCGTCGGCGCCGGCCCCGGCGGGCTGATCTGCGCCCGCGTCCTCCAGCGGCACGGCGTCCCCGTCACGGTCCACGACCTCGACGCCTCCCCCGCCGCCCGGGGCCAGGGCGGCACCCTGGACATGCACCCCGGCACCGGGCAGGCCGCGCTGCGCGCGGCCGGCCTCCTGGACGACTTCCTCGCCCTGGCCCGGCCCGAAGGCCGGCAGATGCGCGTGGTCGGCGCCGACGGCCGGCTCGTGTTCGACGGCGTCCCGCCCGAGGCCGACACGTCCGACGGCGCCCCCGAGATCGACCGCGGCCACCTGCGCGACCTGCTCCTCGGCTCCCTGGAGCCCGGTACGGTGCGCTGGGGCCACCGGCTCACGCGCGTCGAACCCGTCGGCGACGGCGTGCACCGCCTGCGCTTCGCCGACGCCACGAGCACCGACGCCGACCTCGTCATCGGCGCCGACGGCGCCTGGTCCACGGTCCGCCGCACGCTGTCGAACGCGCTGCCCCGCTACACCGGTGTCACGTTCGTCGAGACCGGCTTCGACGACGTCGACACCCGCCACCCGCGCCTCGCGGCCCTCACCGCGGCGGGCACCATGATGGCCCTCCACGACCGCCGGGGCTTCGTCGCCCAGCGCACCGGCGGCGGACACATCCGCGCGTACGTGGCCCTGAGCGTCGCCGAGGACTGGCACCGGCGTGCCGGGCTCGACCTGACCGACACCGCGGCCGTGCGCGACGCCCTCCTCGACCGGTTCGCCGGGTGGAGCGACCACCTGCTCGGCTTCGTCACCGACACCGACACGGGGTACGTCAACCGGCCCCTGCACGCCCTGCCCGTCCCCCACACCTGGGCGCCGACGCCCGGCCTCACCCTCCTGGGGGACGCCGCCCACCTCATGGCGCCGTTCTCCGGCATGGGGGCGAACCTCGCCATGCTCGACGGCGCCGACCTGGCCCGGGCCCTCGTCGACCACGCCACCGTCGACCAGGCCGTCGCCGCCTACGAGAAGGTGCTCCTGCCGCGCTCGGCCGAAGCCGCCGCGGGCGCGGCCGAGGCCGTCGACGACGCCTTCGGCCCCGACGGCGCCGCCCGGATCCTGGCCCATCTGACCGGGCGGCCGTGACACCGCCCTCCGGCGCCGCGCCTCACAGCACGGGCGCGCGCGGCCCGTTCGGCTGCTCCAGGCGCCGGTCCACCACAGTCTCGGCGACCTCGGCGACCTCGTCCCGCGCCAGCTGCCGGTAGCCGTCCTCAGTGACCAGGCACACGCGCGGGAACAGCCTGCGGGTGAGGTCGGGCCCGCCCGTGGCCGAGTCGTCGTCCGCGGCGTCGTACAGCGCCTGCACGGCGGCCAGGACGACGTCGGACTCGGACATCCCCGGGCGGTAGAGCTTCTTCAGCGAGCCGCGGGCGTAGACCGAGCCGGAGCCGGTGGCGGCGATGTCCCGCTCCTCGCTGCGCCCGCCCGTGACGTCGTACGAGAAGACGCGGCCCACGCCCTTGCCCAGGTCGTACCCGGCGAACAGCGGGACGACGGCGAGGCCTTGGAGCGCCATCCCGAGATTGCCGCGGACCAGGGTGGTGAGGCGGTTCGCCTTGCCGAGCAGGGACAGGGCGGTGCCCTCGATCTTCTCGTGGTGCTCCAGTTCGAGCTGGAAGAGCCTGACCAGCTCGACGGCGATGCCCGCGGTGCCCGCGATGGCTATCGCGGAGTGCTCGTCGGCGGGGAAGACCTTGTCGTACTCGCGGTGCGCGATGACGTTGCCCATGGTGACCCGGCGGTCGCCCGCGACCAGGACGCCGTCCGCGTACGTGGCCGCGACGATGGTGGTGCCGTGCGGGGCCTCGAAGCCGTCGTGCGGGGCGGGCAGGGCGCGGCGTGCGGGCAGCAGGTCGGGGGCATGGGCCGCCAGGAAGTCCACGAAGGACGACGTCTCGGGTGCGAGGAAGGCGGGCGGCAGGCCGCCCGTGCCGTGCGGACCGGAATTCATACGCGCCCCTCCGTACCTGCCGACGGATCTTGTCGCGCACCCTACCCGCGGCCCCAATCGGGTAACCCCGGCGGCGAGTTGAGCCGCGCCGGACCCGGGCCACGACGCGCGGGCGAAACGCGTGCCCCGTACAACCCTCGGACCCCATCCTTGGTCGAACAGGGCGCCGGAAGTACGGAACGGGGCTTTCCGGACTACCCCCGCGCCGGCCGGGCCGCCCTTCCTGACCCTTCCTCAACGGGAGCCTTCCTTGCGCAAGAACCGTTCCGCCGCCCTCACCGCGGCCTCCTTCCTGCTGCTGACCGGCGCGGGCGTGGCCGCCGCCCCCGCCGCGCTCGCGGGCACGCCCGGGAGCACGCACGCCAACGACCGCAACAGCGACTACAACGGCGACGGCCACGAGGACCTGCTGGTGGGCGCGCCCGGCGCGACCGTCGAAGGGCACAAGGGCGCCGGGCTCGTCACCGTGCAGTACGGCTCCTCGCGGGGCATCGGCACCACCCGCGTGGCCCGGCTCAGCGAGGCCTCCACCGGAGGCGACGGCACCCCCGAGGCGGGCGACGGCTTCGGCACCACCGTCGCCAGCGGCGACCTGAACTCCGACGGCTACGACGACGCCGTGATCGCCGCCCCCGGCGAGGACGTCGACGGGCAGCGCGACGCGGGCCGCGTGACGATCTTCTGGGGCACCAAGAAGGGCCTCAGGCCCGGCCTCAGCGACTGGATCGAGGCCGAGGAGCCGCGCGCGGGCGAGCGGTTCGGCACCGGGGTCGCCGCCGCCCGGTTCAGCGGCGCGACCGAGGGCGACGTCCTCGCGATCACCGACCGGGACGAGTTGGACACCTACACCTACGGCGACCAGCCGCACGTACCCGCCGGCCGGCCGTTCCTGCGGCAGTCGTCCCAGCCCTTGGCCGGGTCCGGCGGGGCACGGGCCGCCGAGCGCCGCGTCGTGCTGCCCAAGTCGCTGACCACCGGGGACTACGACGACAACGGCTTCGCCGACCTCGTGGTCTCCGGCGTGACGACGGGCGCCGAACCCGGGCACGGCTGGTCGACGTACTACTCCGGTCACGCCGAGGGCCTCACCCGGGAGCGCGAGCTGCGCGGCGGGCCCGTCGCCGCGACCGGGGACATCGACGGCGACGGTTACGACGACCTGGTGACCGGCGAGCCCGAATCCCCCGACGACGGCGGCGAGACCCTGACCGGCGGGCTCGTCGGCGTCCGCCACGGCAGCCCGAACGGCCCCTCGGCTGCGGTCAAGTGGTGGAGCCAGGGCACCGCGGGCGTGCCCGGCGTCGTGGAGAAGGGCGACCGCTGGGGCGCCGACCTGTCGGTGGACGACACGGATCACGACGGCTATGCGGACGTCGCGATCGGCGCGCCCGGCGAGGACGTCGGCCGGGTCGCGGACGCGGGCGCGGTGTGGGTGCTCCGCGGCACGCGCGAGGGTCTGACCACGCGGGGCGTCACCTCGTGGACGCAGAACACCCGCGGCGTTCCCGGCGTGGCCGAGAAGGGCGACAAGTGGGGCGCGCAGGTGCGGCTCGCGGACCCGAACCGCGACCGCCGCTTCGACCTGATCGCGGCGGCGCCCGGCGAGAACGCCGGTGACGGTGTCGCGTGGTTCCTCCCGGCCGCGCGGGGCGGCGTCACCGCCTCCGGGTCCTGGACGTTCGGCGTGAAGTCGCTGGGCGTGCCGGTCAGCGGGGCCGCGTTCGGTACGGCGATCGACGAGTAGCACCAGTTCCTGGCGGCGCTGGAAGGGCTCGGCCCGCCGCCAAGGGGCAGGGGCCGTGGGGAAGTTGGTCCGCGCCAACTGCTTGACGGCCCCATTCCGCTTGCCTTAAACCAAGTAGAAGCACCGCGGGGTTGTGAGCGCTCTCAGCGTTCACTTCCCGATGCCTGATTGTCATGCACACTCCCCACTCCCCCACGTGAAGCGATGTGATGACAGTGCTCCCTCCGGCAGCGCTCCCTCCGACAGCGCGTCCGTCGACGGCGCGTCCGGCGACAGCGTCTCCGTCGACAGCGCGTCCCCGGCGTCGCCGCGCGGCGCTCGCCGCGCTCGCCGCGGCCTGCTGCGCCCTCGCCGTGAGCCCCGCCGCCGCCTCGGCCCCGCCCGCGCCGCGCCCCACCGCGGCCCTCGCCTTCAGCGACGACTTCAACGGGCCCGCGGGCGCGGCGGTCGACGGCGGCAAATGGCAGATCGAGACCGGCGACAACGTGAACAACCACGAGCGGCAGTACTACACCTCCGGCAACAAGAACGCCGCCCTCGACGGCCAGGGCAACCTGGTCATCACCGCGCGCAAGGAGAACCCGGCCGACTACGCGTGCTGGTACGGCCGGTGCGAGTACACCTCCGCGCGACTCAACACGGCGGGCAGGTTCACGCAGACGTACGGGCACGTCGAGGCCCGCATGAAGGTGCCCAGGGGGCAGGGCATGTGGCCCGCGTTCTGGATGCTCGGCGCCGACATCGGCAGCGTCGGCTGGCCGAACTGCGGCGAGATCGACGTCATGGAGAACGTCGGCTTCGAGCCCAGCACGGTGCACGGCACCCTGCACGGCCCCGGCTACTCCGGCTCCGGCGGCATCGGCGCGGCGTACACACTGCCCGGCGGCGAGGCGTTCGCGGACAAGTTCCACACCTTCGCCGTGGACTGGTCGCCGAACAAGGTCACCTGGTCCGTCGACGGGCGGGCCTATCAGACCCGCACCCCGGCCGACCTCGGCGGCAGGAAATGGGCGTTCGACAAGCCCTTCTTCCTCATCCTCAACCTCGCCGTCGGCGGCTACTGGCCGGGCGACCCGAACGGCAGCACCGTCTTCCCGCAGAAGCTGACCGTCGACTACGTACGCGTCACGGGCGGCTGACCCCCGCGGCAGGGTGACCGAAGTCGCCCCTCGCCATGGACGAAGGTCGGGCGCGGGGCCCTCGGCACCCGACCTTCGTCCACAAGGGCCCAAACCCCCAGTGACTTGGCGAAACACCCGCACCCGGGCAAGATGCCCGGCATGAAGAGCGACCTTTTCTCCGAGCGGCACCTGGCACAGCCCGCCACGGCCCCCGGCATGAGCGTGCAGAACTCCAAGTCCCTCAAGTACGCGGTGAACGGCGAGATGCTGGCCCGGCAGGGGGCCATGATCGCCTACCGCGGGAATCTCCAGTTCGAGCGCAAGGGCCAGGGCGTCGGCGGCATGCTCAAGCGCGCCGTCACGGGTGAGGGGCTCCCGCTGATGACGGTGCGCGGCCAGGGCGAGGCGTGGTTCGCGCACGAGGCGCACACCTGCTTCCTCGTCGACCTCGAACCGGGTGACGTGCTCACCATCAACGGCCGCAACGTCCTGTGCTTCGACACCAGCCTGTCGTACGAGATCAAGACGGTGAAGGGCTCGGGCATCACCGGCGGCGGCCTGTTCAACACCGTCTTCTCCGGCCACGGCAGGCTCGGGCTCATGTGCGACGGCGAGCCGCTGGTCATCCCGGTCTCGCCGAAGGAGCCGGTGTACGTGGACACCGACGCGGTGGTCGGCTGGACCGCCGGCCTGGAGACCTCGCTGCACCGTTCGCAGTCCATCGGCTCCATGCTGCGCGGGGGCTCCGGGGAAACCGTGCAACTGCTGCTCCAGGGCGACGGCTTCGTCATCGTGCGCCCGAGCGAGGCGACGCCGGCGAAGCCGCAGCAGCACTGAGCCGGGCGGCCGGTCACCGGCGAGCGACCGGCCGCCCCTCCACCTCAGCGGCAGAGCGCGGGCTCGTCCCTGCCGGAGTCGCTCGCCGCCTCGGCCGCGTCCTTCGCGGGCGCGAGCCTCGTGCGCAGCATCGGCAGGCCGCACAGGGTCAGGAGCAGCGCCAGGCCGCCCGCGACGAGCGCCACCGAGACGCCGGCCGTGGCGCCGAGGTGGTCGTGGACGACGCCGGTGACGGCCGCGCCGATCGCGACGCCGCTCTGGAGGCCCGCGATCATCCAGGTCATGGCCTCCGTGAGCTGGTGCTCCGGGGTGATGCGCTCCACCATGCCCATGATCACGACCATGGTCGGCGCGAAGAAGACCCCGGCGGCGAAGACCACCACGACCATCCCGGCGACGCCGTCCACGAGGAGGAACGGCAGCGTCGTCAGGGCCGTTCCGGTCACGCCGATCAGGAGCAGGCGCGGCAGCGGCACCCGGGGGCGGCGGGCGCCGAAGAGCAGCCCGGAGATGCCGGAGCCGATCGCGTACACGGCGAAGACGAGCCCGGCGAGCGACTTGTCACCCGCGTCCTCGGCGAAGACGAGGCCCATCGTGTCGACCATGCCGGGGATCACGCCCCCGCACAGCAGGACGAGCGCGAGGAGGAGCACCGGCGGCGAGGAGACCGCGGACGCGCCGCCGCCGGAGGTGCGCGGCCTGACCGGCGGCTCGGTGCTCTTCTGCGGGACGAACAGCGCGACCCCGACGAGCAGGAGCAGCCCCGCCGCCAGGGGCGCGGCCTGCGGGAACAGCGCCGTGGAGAGCACCACGGCGAGCGCCGGGCTGATGACGTACGTCAGCTCGTCGACGACGGACTCCATGGAGTACGCGGTGGTCAGCCGCGGCGTGCCCCGGTAGATCTCGGTCCAGCGGGCCCTGACCATCGCGCTCATGCTCGGCATCAGGCCGGAGAGCAGGGCGAAGAGGAACAGGGTCCAGCTCGGCGCGCCGGAGGTGGCGCACAGCAGCAGGCCCGCGAGCCCGAGCACGCTGACGCCGGTGGCGACGGGGAGCACCCGGCTCTGGCCGCGCCGGTCCACCGCCTTGGACACCTGCGGTCCGAGGACGGCCATGGAGACGGTGAAGGTACCCGCGACCAGGCCGGACAGCGCGTACTCCCCGGTCGTTTCG
Organism: Streptomyces sp. NPDC045778; assembly: GCF_056431945.1. NCBI lineage: Bacteria > Bacillati > Actinomycetota > Actinomycetes > Kitasatosporales > Streptomycetaceae > Streptomyces > Streptomyces sp. NPDC045778. The sequence continues at coordinate 100,030 of NZ_JBWKJZ010000003.1, read as the reverse complement.
GACAGCATCGTCAGGATGCCCATATGGGTCAGGGGCAGCGGGAGGCGGGCGACGAGCCCTGCGGAGCTGAACGCCTTCGTGCCCGGCGCGGAGAAGATCTCGCGGTATGCGTTTGCCATTGCCTGTCCTGTCGTGGAATCGGCCCTCGGCCCGTCGGGGCATGCGCGGCACCCGGCGCGCACACCCCCACGAGCAACAACCGGGACTATCGTCCCACTTTCTATCACGCCCCGATCCGGCATGCCGAGGCCCGCCCGGGCGACCCGGGCGGGGGGTGCGGCGACCCGTTCGCGCTTGACATCCGCCGATTTCATTATTCAAGTTTGACTAGTGCGCCTTCACGGTATACCTTTCAGCGCGTGGTCAAGTTTGACTACGCGGACACGCGAGAGCCTCATCAGCAAGGGAGCCCATATGACCCACCTGCCCGACACCGGATACACCCCGACCGCCGAGGACCGCGCGAGCCTGGACGCCTGGTTCGCCGCGTACGACGCCGCGAGCGGCAAGCGTGACGTGGAGCGCATGGCCGACATGGCGGTGTTCCCGCTCAACCTGGTGAGCGACGACTCCGCGGGGAACGGCCGGGCGGCGCAGTGGGACCGGCAGCAGTTCGTCGCCACCATGACGCAGGTGATGGGCGACGGCGGCCAGGACATCGCCTTCGAGTCCACCCGGACCCCGGTGTTCCTCTCCGCGTCGATGGCCGTCGTCTTCACGGACTCGACGATGACGGTCGACGGCCACACCCAGCAGCTCCGCTACGCGGACATCCTGCTCAAGCGCGACGGGACCTGGGCGTTCCAGACCATGATCCAGGGCGGCTGGGGGGACAACCTGTAGCGGCGCCACGGCGAGGGCCGGGCACATCCGTCCCGCTGCGCGGGCGCCTAGGAGCGGCGCCTGCGCAGCACCACGACAAGGGCACCGACGGCCGCCACGGCGACCGCTCCCCCGGCGACGGCGAGGGTCGTGCCGCCGTTCCCTCCGTCGTCGTCATCGGCCTTTGCCGCGCACTGCGGACCGTCAATTGGCCCGCCCTTTTCGACGGTCACTTCGCCCGCCCGGGTGCTCTCACCGGGATGCACCGGCTCGGTGAAATGCACGGCATACCTACCGGGCTCGGCATCACAGCGGATCCGAGCGTGTGCCGCGAACGAAACCTTGCCCGTGGACTTCAGCTCCACCGGCTTTTGGAACACCTCGGAACGCACGGCCGCGCCCTCGTCGAGTTCCGGATTCACCAAGGACAACTCGACGCGCTCCCCAGGTCGCGCCGCCGCGGGAGCGACCGTCAACTCGCCACTGCCACCCGCGTCCGCGTACGCGCCCGGCACGGCCGTCGCCGTGGCCGCGAGCAGCAAGGCCCCCACAAAAGTGGCGCGTACACGTGACATAAGATGCAGTCCTCGGGCTCGGATGACCAGGGTCGATTCTGGTGACGGGATCCGTTATCGGCGATCTTACCGGGGGGATTTCCGAGCAGTGCACGGACTGCCGCTGCTCACCCTTCGCCAGACGGTCGCGGGCGAACACCGAGTTCTGCCACCGCCACGCAACAGAAGGGGAGCTGTGCGTCATTCCCGTTGGGCCAGGACCGTCGCCGTGGGGGCGGGCGGCGTCGTGATCGCCGCCCTGGCGACCACCGCGTCGGCGAAGGATTCCACAGCCGGGCCGGAAGGCACCCGGCCAGGGCCGGACAGGACGCCCGGCGTCAGCGCGTCCGCTCCCCCGAAGAGCGGCCCCGGCTGGACCGCCGAGGACGCCGCGGACTTCTGGACCACGGGGCGCATGGAGTCGGCGACTCCGCCACCGCCCGCCAAGGACCCCGCGCCCGAGGTCGCGCGGCCGGCCACCACCGTGACGGCCACGGCGAGCACCGCGAAGAGCCCACGGGCGCGCGCCGCCGCCGCCAAGCCCTCCGCCACGGCCTACAAGGGCGCCAAGACCATCGGCGTGCTGTACTACGTCGACAGCGGCATGTCCGCGCACAGCTGCACGGCCAGCGTCGTGCACAGCCCCAAGGGCAATCTGATCCTCACCGCGGGACACTGCGGCCCCGGCAAGAAGCACGCGTTCGTGCCGCAATACCGCACGGGTAAGCCCGCGACCCAGCAGCCGTACGGAATCTGGGCCGTCGACCGGTTCTTCAAGGACCCCCGGCACACCGACACAGGGCCCGGCTCCGACCTCGACTTCGGCTTCGCGACCCTCAAGCCCGACGGGGACGGCCGCCCCATCGAGCGGCTCACCGGCGCCAACACCCTGACGCGGACACCGGGTTACCGCGTGCCGGTCACCGTCATCGGCTACCCGAAGGCGAAGTACGACCCCAAGGACCAGGCCGTCAAGTGCCGCACGACGACGGGCCGCCTGCCCGGTTACCGGCAGCTGCGCATGAAGTGCGCCGGCTTCCACGGCGGCACCTCCGGCAGCCCGTGGCTGATGGACTTCGACGAGCGGACCCAGCGGGGCAAGGTCGTCGGGAACCTCGGCGGCGCGGGCGGCGGCGGGTCGAGCAGCGACGTCTCGTACGCGCCGTTCTACGACGACGAGGTGTTCAAGCTCTACGACGACGCCGTCGCCGACGTCGCCACGGTCAAGCGCCCGCCGCTGCCCTACACGCTCGGCACCGGCGAGACCTGGCAGCACGCCCGGCAGCTGGCGTCCGGCGACTACACCGGCGACGGCAAGGCCGACCTGCTCGCCGTGTGGGCCAGCGGCGAGGTCACGCTGCACACCGGCGACGGCGACGGCGGCTTCGGCGGACAGCGCCGTCTCAAGGCGCCCAACGGCACCTGGAAGCACGCCGCGGCGATCACCGGCGGCGACTTCACCGGCGGCGCCCGCTCCGACCTGATCGTGCGCTGGTCCGACGGCGAGGTCACGCTGTACCCCGACGTGTCCACCGCGGGCTTCGGCAGGGAGGTCCGGCTCGCCAAGGCGAAGTCCACCTGGAAGCACGCCACGCAGATCACCGCGGGCCGCTTCAGCGGCAACAAGCGCGCCGACGACCTGGTCGTCCGCTGGAGCGACGGCGAACTCACCCTCTACCGCGAGGCGGGCGACGGCTTCAAGAAGGAGACCAGGCTCCAGAAGCCCAACGCCACCTGGAAGCGCGCCGCCCTCCTCGTCGGCGGTGACTTCACCGGCGGCGCCCGCTGGGACGTCGTCGTGCGCTGGTCCGACGGCAAACTCACCCTGCACCAGGACGTGGGCACGGGCGGCCTGGGCAGGAAGACACAGCTCGGCGGGCCCAGCGCGCTGTGGAAGCACGCCAAGGTGGCGACGGCCGGCGGCCACACCGCGGGCGGCCGCCCCGACGACATCCTCGTCCGCTGGAGCGACGGCGAAGTCAGCCTGTACGCCGACACCACGACCCGGCTCGGCACCGAGCGGAACCTCGTCCCGCCCAGGACGACCTGACCGGAGCGCCGAGCGCCGCGACCGGTGGTGGCGCACGGCGTGCGGCGACCGGGTAACGTCGGCGGGAACGGCACGCGTACGCGGGTACGCGGCGGCGGAGAACAGCAGAGACACGCGGCGGCAGAGGTACGCGCGCACGAACGCGGGAGACCCACCCTGAACGAGCCGACCACCGCACCGACCACACCGCCCGTCACCGACGGCCGCCGCGCCAAGGGCGAGCGGCGGCGCCGCGCCCTCATCGAGGCCACCGTGCGCGTCATCGCGCGCGACGGCGCCGCGGGCGTCACCCACCGCACGGTGGCCCGGGAGGCGGAGCTGCCCACGACCGCCACCACGTACTACTTCAGCAGCATCGACGCTCTCCTCACGGCGGCGCTCACCCAGTGCATGGAGGAGGACTCCGCACGCATCGAGGCCCTCGTGGACGCGCCCGGCGGCGCCACCCTCCGGGCCCTCGCGGAACTCATGGCGCGGACCCTCGGTCCGCCCGGGCACCTGCTCGCGGAGTTCGAGCTGTGCCTGCTCGCGGTGCGCCGCCCGGAGCAGCGGGCGGCGACCCGGCGCTGGCACGAGGCGCTCGCCGCGTTCGCCCGCCACTTCACGCACGAGCCGCTGCGCGTGAAGCTCTTCACCCACGCCTACGACGGACTGCTGCTCCAGGGCCTGCTTGCGGACGAGACCCCGACCGCCGACGACTTCGAGGAACTGCTGCGGGAGCTGCTGCCGGACGCTCCGTAGCCGACGGGGCCGAGCGGCGTCAGCCCTGCCGGTGACCGCGCTGTCAAGCTCCGACACACCCTCGACTACAGTGGGCCCCGGGCCGTGACTGGCGCTGAGGTGGAGCACCACCGGGGAGCGGCCTGACGCAGATGTCGATTGCCGTGCGCCTGGGCGACTGGTCAACCACGCCTGGAGGCGGCCATGTCCCCGACCACTTCGACGGTCCCTGCCCAGCTCATGGACGGCACCGCCCTCGCCCGCCGCGTGGGCGAGGAGACCGCGGCCCGCGCCGCCGAGCTGACCCGGCGCACGGGCGCGGCGCCCTGCCTCGCGACCGTGCTCGTGGGCGAGGACCCCGCGTCGGTCACCTACGTCCGCATGAAGCGGAACCGCTGCGCGAAGGCGGGCATCGTCTCCCGCCACGTCGCGCTGCCCGCCGAGACCACGACCGAGGAACTCGTCGCCACCCTCGGCGCCCTCTCCGAGGACCCGACCGTGCACGGCATCCTGCTTCAGCACCCGGTCGGAGAGCACATCGACGAGCGCGCCGCCTTCGAGGCGATCGCGCCGCACAAGGACGTCGACGGCGTCACGCTCAGCTCGTTCGCCGCGATGAGCTTCGGGCGGCCCGGCTACGTGTCCTGCACCCCGGGCGGGATCATGCGGCTGCTCGACGCGTACGACGTCGACCTCGCGGGGAAGCGGGCCGTCGTGGTGGGCCGCAGCGCGATCCTCGGCAAGCCCGTGGGGATGCTGCTGCTCGCCCGGGACGCGACCGTCACCTACTGCCACTCGCGCACCGCGGAGCTGTCCGCGCACCTGCGCGAGGCGGACGTCGTCGTGGCGGCCGTGGGCAGGCCCGAGCTGATCCGCGGCGAGGACATCAAGCCGGGCGCGGTCGTCGTGGACGCCGGGTACAACCCGGGGAACGTCGGCGACGTGGACTTCGACGGCGCGCGGGGCCGGGCCCGCCTCATCACACCGGTGCCGGGCGGCGTGGGCCCCATGACGATCGCGGTCCTGCTGGAGCAGACGGTGGACGCGGCGGAGCGGCAGCTGGAGGCGCGCGCCGCGCGGTGACGGGCCGTGCGCGGGGCCGCCCTCGTCCCACCATCTGGTGCTTTCAACGGATGTTGACCCGCCGTTGAGCCGCTCTCCCTACGTTCCTCCCTGTCGCGGCGACAGCCCGTCGCCGCTCGGTCAGCAGGGGGTTCGATGCGTCGCAAGAAGGCTTTCCTCGTCACGGGCGCGGCAGTGTGCAGCATGGCGTTACTCGGTGCGGCGGGGCAGGGCGCGAGCGCCGACCAGCCGGACCGCGAGACGGTGCCCGTGGGGCAGCTCGTGGGCAAGGACGCCGCCCGCAAGATGGCCGAGCAGCGGCCGCTCGTCGCCGCGGCCGACGTCGTCAGATGGGCTCAGGAGCGCGGCCGGTACGAGGGGTTCACGGGCATCGCCCTGGAGCGGGGCCGCGTCGCCCTGTACTGGAAGGGCGAGCTGCCCGCGCAGATGCGCACCGCGGTCGCCGAGGCGCGCGGGAAGGCGCGGGTGCGGATCGTGGCGGCCCCGTACTCGCTCAAGGAGCTGGAGACGGCGTCGGCCCGGCTCCAGGAGCGGCTGCGGGCCGAGCCGGCGCTCGGCCACACCGTGAAGATCCCCACGGACGGCAGCGGGCTCGTCATCGCCGCGGAGCCGGGCCGCAGGGCGGCCGCCGCCGCACCGCGCGGAGCCGCCGCCCTCGAGGAGGACCTGGGCGTGCCGGTGCGCACCGTCCGGGAGGGCAGGATGAAGGAGCGCAGCCGGGACAACGACTCCTACCCGTGGTCCGGCGGGGCGCTCCTGAAGAACAACGGCGCCCCCAACTGCACCTCCGGGTTCGGCGTGCGCGACGGCTCGGGCGCGCAGTACGTCCTCACCGCCGCGCACTGCGGCAAGCCGGGTGACCGCTACACCAGCGGGGCGAACCAGTACATCGGCACGCCGTCGGCGCGCCACCAGCCCCACGACGTCATGCTGATCCCGACGGCCGACGTGGACAACTTCATGTACACGGGCGGGCGGGGCGACGAGCGGGGCGCCCGCGTCGAGGGCTGGGACTGGGTGTACACCGGCGAGTACCTGTGCCAGTCCGGTGTCACCAGCGCCGGGGTGACCGGCGGCCCCGTCTGCAACCTGAAGGTGAAGTTCTTCTACAACGACTCCGAGGACCTGGTGGAGGCCGAGCAGATGAACGGTCAGGAGGCGGCGCGCGGAGGTGACAGCGGCGGTCCCGTGTACGCGGCCGCCGCCAACGGGGGTGTGATCGCCAAGGGCACGGTGACGCGTTCGCTCGGCTCCGGCCTCGGCTTCCAGGACTTCGGCACCGCCTGGCGCGACTTCGGGGTGTGGATCGACAAGTAGGCCCGGCGGCGCGGGCGTTCACAGCGCCTCGCGCAGCAGCTGCACCGGGTGCCACGCGGTGCGCTCCGTGCCGTGGAAGATCTGCTGACGGCACGAGGCGCCCGTGGCGACCACCACGGTGTCGGCGGACGCGGCCTTCACCGCGGGGAAGAGACGGTCGGCTCCCACGGTCATCGAGAGGTCGTAGTGCTCCGACTCGAAGCCGAAGGAGCCGGCCATGCCGCAGCAGCCCGCGTCCAGTTCGGTCACCTCCACTCCCGGGACACGGCGCAGCAGCGCCATGGTCGCCGCCGTGCCGACCTCCGCCTTCTGGTGGCAGTGTCCGTGGTAGAGGAGGGTGCGCCCGTTCAGCCAGGAGTCGGGGCGCAGGGTGAGGCGGCCCTCGTCGACGGCGTCGCCGAGCAGTTCCTCAATCTGTCGCACGCGGGCGGTGACCGCCTCGCGGGCCGAGTCGCGGGGCAGCAGCGCCTTGTGCTCGTCGCGCAGGGTCATCAGGCAGGACGGTTCGCAGCCGGTGACGGGCGCGTCGGCCGGGGTGGTCTCGGTGAGGCGGTGGACCAGTTGGAAGGCCTTGTCGCCCGCGTCGTCCAGGAGGCCCTTGGAGAGGCTGGCCCGTCCGCAGCAGCCGCCGCTCTCCAAGTGCACGTTCCATCCGGCGTGTTCGAGGAGTTCCACGGCCGCCTGTCCGATCTCCGGTTCGGTGTACGTGGTGAAGGAGTCGGCGAGGAGCACGACCGTGCCCTGGGTGGGTGTCGCGGCGGGGGTGCGGCGGCCGAACCAGCGCACCAGGTCGCGGCGGGCGTAGCGCGGCAGCGGCCGGTGCCGGGTGATGCCGAGGGTGCGGTCGAGGAGCCGGCGCAGCAGCGGGAGGCGTCCGGGCAGGTTGGAGAGCGGGGCGGTGGCGGAGCCGAGGCGGTTGAGCGTACGGATCGACCCGAAGATCCGGGAGCGCAGCGGAACCCCGTGCTCGTCGTGGTGGTGGGCGAGGGCCTCCGCCTTCAGTGAGGCCATGTCCACGCCGAGCGGACACTCGCTCTTGCACGCCTTGCACATCAGGCACAGGTCGAGGACTTCGTGCAGCCGCGCGTCGCCGAGCGCGGCGTGCGGGTCGGGTGCCGAGAGGGCCTGGACGAGGGCGCCGGCGCGGCCGCGCGTGGAGTCCTCCTCGTTGCGGGTGGCCATGTAGGAGGGGCACATGGTGCCGGTGCCGGACTTGCGGCACAGGCCGATGTTCATGCAGCGGTCGGCGGCTCCGCGCATCCCGCCCGTCACGTCGAAGTCGAGCCGGGTGCGCAGCCCCGGCGCGGGCGGCAGGGCCGCGTCGCGCAGGTGCTCGGTCATGGCGGGGGCGTCGACGATCTTTCCGGGGTTGAGCCGGTTGTCCGGGTCGAAGATCCCCTTGACCTGGCGCATCGCCTCGTACAGCGCGTCGCCGAACAGCTCGCGGTTGAACTCGCTGCGGGCCAGGCCGTCGCCGTGCTCGCTGGAGTTGACGCCGCCGTACTCGGTGACGAGGTCCTTGATCTCCTCGGCGACCTCGCGCATCGTCCGGCGCTGCTCGGGGTCGGTGACGTCGAGGAACGGCCGGATGTGCAGACAGCCCACCGAGCAGTGGCCGTAGAAGCCCGCAGTGAGGCCGTGCCGGTCGAGGACCTTCTTCAGGCGGGCGGTGTACGCGGGCAGGTGCGCGGGGTCGACGGCGGTGTCCTCGATGAAGGCCAGGGGCCGCTTGGTGCCCTCGCTCGCGGCCATGAGCAGGCCGAGGCTTGACTTGCGGACCTTCATCAGGGCGTTCCGGTCGGCGGGGGCGGTGGCCCTGAGGGCGTGGTAGCCGTGGCCGTGGCGCTTCCACAGGGCCGTCAACCGGTCCAGGCTGCCGAGGAGTTCACGCTCGTCGTCGCCGGTGAACGACACGAACAGGAGTGCGTCCGGGTCGCCTTCGAGGACCGTGGAGAGGGAGGCGTACTCGATCTTCTGCCGGGACAGGTCGAGGATCGTCCGGTCCATCAGCTCGACGGCCGCCGGGGCGCAGGCGAGCGCGTCCTGGGTGGCCTCGATGGCCCCGGCGACCGAGGTGAAGTGGCCGACGGCGAAGACCGTGTGCGCCGGTTTCGGTACGAGGTCCACGAGCGCCCGGGTGGTGACGGCCAGGGTGCCTTCGGAGCCGACGACGAACTTCGCCAGGTCGAAGGGGGTGTCATCGCGGGCGAGCCGGTCGAGGCGGTAGCCGCCCGCGCGCCGCCAGTGCCGCGGGAAGCCGTCGGCGATCGCGTCGCCGTGGGCGGCGACGAGCGCGGGCAGCTCGCGGTGGATGCGGCCGTCCAGCGTGTCGAGCCCGGCCCGGCTCGCGTGTTCCTGGGCGGTGAGCGGGGCCAGGTGCGTGGTCGTGGCGTCGGAGAGCACCACGTCCAGGGCGCGGACGTGGTCGATGGTCATGCCGTAGCGCAGGGAGCCGCTGCCCGCCGAGTTGTTGCCGATCATGCCGCCGACGGTGGCGCGGTTGCTGGTGGAGGTGTCCGGGCCGAACATCAGGCCGTGCGGGGCGGCGGCGCGGTTCAACTGGTCCTGGACGACGCCCGGTTCGACGAGGGCGGTACGGCCCTCCGGTTCGAGGGCGACGACGCGGCGCATGTGGCGGGAGAGGTCGAGGATGATGCCGGGGCCCGTGGTCTGCCCGGCGAGGCTCGTCCCCGCGCCGCGCGGGACGACGGACACGCCGTGTTCGACGGCCGCGGCGACCGCGGCCTGGACGTCGTCCGCGTGGCGGGGGAAGACGACGCCGAGCGGGGTGATGGCGTACATGCTGGCGTCGCGGGCGAACAGATGGCGGCTCACGGCGTCGAAGCGGACCTCGCCTTCGAGGTCGGCGTGCAACCGCCGGGCGAGTTCGCCGCCGAGTTCGGCATGCTCGGCCTCCGTGCTCTCGATGCTGGATGTCATGCGACACGCTCCGGGGCGAAGGGAGTACGGGGACTTACGGGGACTTACCGGGAGGCGGCGCGGGTCCGCCGGTGCGGCGGGCCCGCGCCCGGGGGGGGCTCAGGTCGTGCGGAGGTGGTCGAGCGCCGCGGCGAGCCCCTCGGAGCCGACCGCGATCCCGGCCAGCTCCAGGCCCATCTGCACCCCGGCGAGGGTCCCGGCGAGGGTGAGGTCGTTGAAGTGGCCGAGGTGGCCGATGCGGAAGACCTTGCCCGAGAGCCGCCCGAGGCCGGTGCCGAGCGACATGTCGAACCGTTCGAGGATGATCTTCCGTACGGCGTCGGCGTCCTGGCCGTCCGCCAGGAGCACGGCGGTCAGGGAGCCGGAGTGCTCCCGGTCGTCGGCGCACAGCACCTCAAGGCCCCAGCCGCGCACGGCCGCCCGGGTGGCGGCGGCGTGCCGGGCGTGCCGGGCCCAGACCTGTTCGATGCCCTCCTCCCCGAGCATGAGCAGGGCTTCCTCAAGGCCGTAGAGGAGGTTGGTGGCGGGGGTGTACGGGAAGAACCCGGCGGCGTTCGCGTCGAGGACCGGCGCCCAGTCCCAGAACGACCTGGGAAGGCGGGCGGTGCGGGACGCCTCGATCGCCTTGGGGCCGACCGCGTTGAAGCCGAGGCCCGGCGGCAGCATGAGGCCCTTCTGCGAGCCGGCCACGGTCACGTCGACGCCCCACGCCTCGTGGTGGTACTCGATCGAGGCGAGCGAGGAGACGGTGTCGACCAGGAGCAGCGCGGGGTGCCCGGCCGCGTCCAGGGCGGCGCGGATCTCCGGCACCCGGCTCGTGACACCGGTCGAGGTCTCGTTGTGCACCACGCAGACGGCCTTGACGCGGTGGGCGACGTCGGCGGTGAGGTGCTCGGCCGCGGCCTCGGGCGAGGCTCCGTGCCGCCAGTCGCCGGGCACGAACTCCACATCGAGGCCGAGGGATTCGGCCATGTCCCGCCACAGCGTGGCGAAGTGGCCGGTCTCGAAGCACAGCACGCGGTCACCCGGGCTGAGCGTGTTCACCAGGGCGGCTTCCCAGGCGCCGGTGCCCGACGACGGATAGACGACCACGGGGGACGTCGTGCCGAACACGGGCTTGAGGCCGTCGAGCACGCGCCGGGCCAGGTCGGCGAACTCGGGGCCCCGGTGGTCGAGGGTGGGCGCGGCCATGGCGCGCAGAACGCGGTCGGGAACGTTGGTGGGTCCGGGAATCTGCAGGAAGTGACGGCCGGTCCTGACGGTCATCGCGCGAATCTCCCCTCCACGCTTGTGCCGTGAGGTGGCACAACGTATCGTTATGCGGCACGGTGGAGCATAGGGGTGCCCGTCGACAGCGGTCAACGGCGCTGTCGTACGCCGCCGTTGGGACGGCCCGATGCGCCACCCTGGGAGCGGCCCGGCGCGGAGCCCGCCGGGCGGGCCGAGACGAGACCTCCGGGGGGATCCCATGCAGAACGTCCTCAACACCCTGCGCGTCCTGGAGGAGTTGGCGACGCGCCAGCCCGTCGGGGTCGCCGAGCTGGCGCGCGCCATGGAGCTGCCGAAGAGCACCGTGCAGCGGGCGCTCGGCACGCTGCGCACCGCGGGCTGGATCAGACAGACCGGCACCCCGCCCACGCGCTGGACCCTCACCACGAAGGCACTGCTCATCGGCAGGCAGGCCACGGGTGAGCTGGGGCTCCGGGACGTGGCGGTGCCGGTGATGGAGGAGCTGCGCCGGGCCGTCGACGAGACCGTGCACCTGGCGGTGCCGGAGGGCGACCGGGTGGTCCTGGTCGAGCGCCTGGAGACGTCGCAGCCGGTGCGGATCGTGCTCCCGCTGGGCCAGCAGCTGTCCGGTCACGCATCCGCCAACGGCAAGGCCGTCCTCGCGGCCCGCACCCCCGAGGCCGTCGAGCGGTACGTGGCGGACGGCCTGACCCGGTTCACCGAGGCGACGATCGGCGACCCGGACGCGCTGCGCGCCGAACTGCGCGCGATCCGCGCCCGCGGCTACGCGCTCAACGAGGGCGAGTGGCGCGCCGACGTGGCGGCCGTGGCCGCGGCGATCCTCGGCCCGGACGGCACGCCCGTGGCCAGCATGAGCGTCAATCTGCCCGCCAGCCGCTGCGACCGTAAGCGCCTCGAAGAGCTGGGCGTCCATGTACGAGCGGCGGCCCGCGAGATCAGTACGGCCCTTGGCTACGAGGAACCCCGCACCGCCTGAGCACTCCACGAAGCGATGTGTCCGCACCCTCTTGACGGCCCGTGACACCCGTCACATACTCGCCAACGTTGCCCCGCGATTTCCGCATAGCGGAACTCGGTGTCCGTGCTGCGGATATACGAGTCCGGCGTGCCCGCCACTTCACCACGCCCTCCGGGGCCGTATCCGCACGCCCACGCACGTGACCCTCCAACCGCTCACTCGGCCGCAGTCCGAAGGCGAGGACGTGTCATGACAGACCATCTCATCGCGATCGGCGCATTGGTGCTCGTCTTCGCCATCGCCACGTTCACCTCCGTCCACATGGGAGCGCTCGCGCTCGTCGCGGCGTTCGCCGTCGGCTCCACCGTCGCCGGCGAGAACGCCGACGATGTCTTCGGGGGCTTCCCCGGAGACCTCTTCGTCGTCCTCGTAGGTGTCACGTTCCTCTTCGCCGTGGCGAAGAACAACGGCACCATCGAGTGGCTCGTGCACGCCGCGACCCGGGCCGTGGGCGGCCGCATCGCCCTCATCCCCTGGGTCATGTTCCTCATCACCGCCGCGCTCACCGCAGTCGGCGCGGTGGTGCCCGCGGCGGTCGGCGTCATCGCCCCCATCGGCATGAGCCTGTGCGCCCGCTACCACATCCGGCCCCTCCTGATGGGCCTGCTCGTGGCCAACGGGGGCTGCGCGGGGGGCTTCTCACCCGCCAGCGTCTACGGCTCCATCACCAACGGCGTCGTCGAGCGCAACGACCTGCCGAGCAGCCCCGCGCTCCTCTTCGCCATGACGTTCCTGTTCAGCGTGGCGCTCAGCGTCGTCGCGTACTTCATGTTCGGCGGGCGGCAGCTGCTCGGGCGGCGCGCGCAGGCCGTCGAGGCGACGAACGGCGGCGCGGCAGCGGACGGCGGCGCGGCGGACGGGCCGTCCGGGCCGTCCGGGCCGTCCGGGCCGTCCGGGCCGTCCGCAGGAGCTGAGCCCAGCGACTCATCGCCGGGCACCGCCGCCGACGCGCCCTCGGGTGCGGCACCGGCGGGCGGCACCGCCACCGCGACCGTCGCCCTCGCGAAACCGGCCCTGGCGCCCGGCCTCGACCTCTCCCGCTCCCTGACGCTGCTCGGCCTGCTCGGCATGGTCGCGGGCGCGCTCTTCTTCGAGTGGAACGTAGGGCTCATGGCCCTGACCGTCGTGGTCGTCCTCACCCTGGTCGACCCCGACGCAGCCAAGGGCGCCGTCGACCGCTGCGCCTGGTCCACCGTGCTGCTCGTCTGCGGTGTCGTCACCTTCGTCGGCGTCATGGAGCGCATGGGCACCATCGAATGGCTCGGCGACAGCGTCGCGAAGATCGACTCCCCGCTCCTGGGCGCCCTGTTGATCTGCGTCGTCGGTGCCGTGGTCTCCGCCTTCGCCTCCACCACGGGCATCCTCGGCGCTCTCGTCCCCCTGGCCGTCCCGTTCCTGATGGATGGTCAGGTCAGTGCCGTCGGCCTGATCATCGCCCTGGCCATCTCGTCGTCGGTGGTCGACTCCTCCCCCCTTTCCACCAGCGGGGCCCTGGTCACCGCCAACGCCCCCGAGGAGGAGCGCCCGCAGATCTTCAGCGCCCTGATGCGCTGGGGCATGTCGATGACCCTCGTCGCCCCGCTCGCGACGTGGGCGCTGTTCGTGATCCCCGGACAGGTCTGAACGCGGACGTCGAGCGCGCTCCCCGATCAGCGGACGGCCGTACGCCCGCCGGAAGCGCTCGGGTCGCGCTCCTCGCGCAGGAAGTCCAGGAGCAGCGCGGTGATCTCCGCCGGGCGTTCCAGGGAGGGAAGATGGCCCGCCCACGGCAGTTCCCGGTGCCGGGCCCGGGGCAGGAGGCCGGGCAGTTCCGCCGCGATCTGCCGGAAGTCGGACAGGTCGTGGGCGCCGCCGACGGCGAGGGTGGGGGCGGTGACGTCCCGGAGGTCGAGCGTCGGCTCCGGGAGTTCGTACTCGGCTTCCTCGCCCTGCTCCGCCGGGTGCGCGGCGAACCAGTTGGCGAAGTTCTCGCGCTGCATCCGGGTCACCAGCCTCCGGGTCTTCCCGTCGGCTTCCGGGCCCAGCCACGTACGGGCGTTGAGTGCGGCCGCGGCGTCCAGCTCCCCCTCGTCGATGAGGCCCTCCTCGGCCTCGCCGAAGGCCTGGAGCGCCGGGCTCGGCTCGTGTCCGGGGCGGCCCGCGCAGAGCAGTGCGAGGGCGGTCACCCGCTCCGGGCGCAGCGCGGCGATCCGCAGCGCGACCCGGCCGCCGTACGAGGAACCCACGAAGGCGGCTTCGGCCACGCCCAGGGCGTCGAGCAGTGCGAGGACGTCGTCCTCGTCGGAGTAAGGCGCGGTGGCCGCGGGAGACCCGCCGCAGCTGCGGAAGTCGGCGCGGACGACGCGGAACCCGGCGTCGGCCAGCGGGCGCCACTGCGGCTCCCACATCCGGCGGTCGCAGACCGAGGAGTGCAGCAGGACAAGGGCGGGGCCGTCGGCCGGGCCGTCCACGTCATGAGAAAGGATCACTCCCGCATCCTGCCAGAACGGCCCCGGCCCGCCGGTGGAATTTCCGGCGGCCCGGGGCACAGGCGCCGCCCGGTGCGGGGCGGCGGGCTCAGTCGCGCAGGCCCTCCACCGCGGGCACGACGACGCCGAACAGGTCGGTGACGGTGGTCAGGGCGGCGGCCTGGAGGGCGGCGGCGGGAAGGACCGTGCCGTCCGGGGCGGCGAGCGCCCGGGTGGCGGTCGCCTCGGCGACGACGGTGGGCCGGTAGCCGAGCTGGAAGGCGCCCTGCGCGGTGAAGGCGACGCACATGTGGGTCATGAACCCGGCGAGCACGAGGTCGCGGCCCTCACCCGGCCCGACGCCCGCGTCCCGCAGGGCCTGCTCCAGGCCGGTGGCGTGGAAGGCGTTGGGAACCTGCTTGACCACGACGGGCTCACCGGCCACGGGGGCGACCTCGTCACTGATCGCCCCGATGTGGGCTCGGATGTCGTACGGGGTGCCCTCACCGCCGTCGTTGACGACGTGGACCACCGGGATGCCCGCGGCGCGGGCGCGATCAAGGAGCAGGGCGCCCGCCGCGACGGCCTTCTCGGCGCCCTCCAGGGCCATGACGCCGGTGCGGTAGGTGTTCTGGAAGTCGATCATGATCAGGGCGGACTCGCGGAGGCGGGGTGGCTGGTTGTCCAGGCCGATCACGTCGCGCAGGGTCGTGGCGGGGTGACTGGTGCTCATCAGGGAGCCTTTCGCTGGGTAGGGAATGCAGGTTTTCGGGCAGGCCGAGGCCGCGGCCCGGCGTCCGTGCCCATGGAGGGGAGGTGAAGGGAAAGGAAGGGGTGAAGGGAAGCGGTCAGGCGGTCATGGTGCGGAAGCGGCGGCGGTAGGCCGCCGGCGTGGTGGACAACTGCCGCCGGAAGGCCCGGTGCAGGGTCTCCACCGAGCCGAGCCCGGCGGCGGCCGCGACCTGGTCGAGCGGGCAGTCCGTGGTTTCGAGGAGGCGCCGTGCGACCTCGATGCGGACGCCCTCGACGTAGGCGGCGGGAGTGGCGCCCGTCTCCTGGGTGAAGACGCGGGCGAAATGCCGCTCGCTCAGGCACATGCGGGCCGCCAGGGCCCCTGCCGACAGGTCCTCGTCGAGGTGGTCCGCGATCCACAGGCGCAGCTCGTCGATGTCCCTGCGGCTGGAGCCCGAGCGGCGCAGCGGCACGGAGAACTGGCTCTGGCCGCCCTGCCGTTTGAGGTAGACCACCAGCTGCCGGGCCACCGCGAGGGCGGTCTGCTCGCCCTGGTCCTCGGCGACCAGGGCAAGGGCGAGGTCCAGGCAGGCGCTGATGCCCGCCCCGGTCCACAGCCGGCCGCGGTCGGCCCGGACGAAGATGGGGTCCGGGTCGACCGTGACGTCGGGGTGGTCGGCGGCCAGCTGGGCGGCGGTCGACCAGTGGGTGGTCGCCGTGAGCCCGTCCAGGAGCCCCGCCGCGGCCAGGAGGTGGGCGCCCACGCACACGGACGCCACGCGCCGGGCGTGCGGAGCGGTGGCCTTCACCCACTCCACGACGGTGGTGTCGATGCGGGCCACGGGCCCGTCGTCGCTCATGTCGACCGCGCCCGGCACCAGCAGGGTGTCCACCCGGTCGCCGACGTCGTCGAAGGACACGTCGGTGAGCAGCCGTACCCCGGCCGACGTGCGGACCGGTCCGGCGGCCGGCCCGGCGAGGCGGACCTCGTATCCGGCGCGGCCCGCCGTCTCCCGGTCGGCGAGGGCGAAGACCTCGGCCGGGCCGGTGACGTCGAGGAGGTCGACATCGGGGAAGACCGCGATGACGACCCGGTGGGGAAGGGGCATGCCCTTATGCTCGCCCGCGCCACTCATGACCGCAATGACGATTCCCTGTCACATCCGGACACCCGGCCGAGAGGGCCCGCCCCGGCGCTACGCCCGTGTGAACACCGTGTGGCAGCGCTCCGGCAGCGTCCCCGGCCCCGTTGACGACGTCGAAAGTCCGGTGCTCAACTGTTCGCATGCCGTCCTCGCAGCCGCTGGTCTCACGCGAGCACATCGACCTCTGTCGGGTGTGTTCCACCGCGTGTCCTGGCGTGGGCGCCCCGCGCGGCTGAACGGCCCTTCGGGCCTCGTCCTCAATCGCCGGACGGGCTCCGTCGGTCGCCTGACGCACATTCCCCCTGATCCTCGTCGGGTGTTTCCCGGCCCTTCGGGCCTTGTCCTCCATCGACGGACGGGGTCCTTCTGTTCATCCACGTACGAAAGGCTCGCCATGCCTGTGGAGTTCCTCGGTATCGCCGCGACCAACGACGGCTCGGAGACCCGGCCGCGCTCCGGTGCCGCCTTCGACAAGCAGTACACGCTGCGGCTCGCCCGGGCCCACGAGGACCACGGCTGGGACCGGGTGCTCTTCGCCTACGCGTCCGGCTCGCCGATCCCCGCGGCCGCCGCAGGCTACCTCGCGGCGAAGGTCGAGTCGCTCCAGATCCTGCTCGCGCACCGGCCGAACGTGTCGTACCCGACGTACGCGGCACGCACGTTCGCGACGCTCGACCAGGTCAGCGACGGGCGGCTGACCGTCCACTTCATCACCGGCGGCAACGACCACGAGCAGCGCCGCGAGGGCGACACACTGAGCAAGGACGAGCGCTACGCCCGCACCCGGGAGTACATCGAGATCGTCAAGAAGGTGTGGACGCGGCACGAGCCCTTCGACCACGAGGGGGCGCACTACCGCTTCCAGGACTTCGTCAGCGACGTCTTCCCGGTTCAACAGCCGCACCCGGGCGTCTCGTTCGGCGGTTCGTCGCCCGCCGCCTACGCGGCCGGCGGGGCCGAGGCGGACGTCTACTGCCTGTGGGGCGAGCCGCTCACCGAGACCGCGCAGCAGATCGAGGAGGTCACGCGGGCCGCGCGGGCGGCCGGGCGCGGCGATGTGCCGCGCATCCAGGTGGCGTTCCGGCCCATCATCGCGCCGACCGAGGATCTGGCCTGGGAGAAGGCGCGGCGCACGGTGGGCGCGATCCGGGAGCACCTCGTCGGCGGGCGGATCCCGGCACGGCGCCGGTCCCCCGGCGCCCCGGAGAACACCGGCTCGCAGCGGCTCGTCGCCATCGCCGAGCAGGGCGAGCGCTTCGACCGCGCGCTGTGGACGCCGACCGCGGCCGCCACCGGGGGCGCGGGCAACTCCAACGCCCTGGTCGGCACCCCCGAGACCGTCGCCCAGGCACTGCTCGACTACTACGACCTCGGCGTGGACATCCTGTCCGCACGCGGCTACGACCTGCTCGACGACGCCGTCGACTTCGGCCGGTACGTCATCCCGATCGTCCGCGAGGAGGTCGCCAAGCGCGACCGGGAGCGGGCCGAGCGCGGGCCGCAGACCCTGGAGCGCACCCTGAGCGACCTGGCGGTGGCGGGATGACGTCCGCCGCCCCGCCCTCACCGGCGGCCTCCGCGCCCCCGGCCGAAGCTCCGGGGCCACGGGCAGCCGCCGAGCCGAATGTCGTCCCGGCCCGGCGCCACTGGCGCTGGGCCGCGGGGGCCGCCGTGCTGGTCCTGGCCGCCCAGTTCGCGCACGGGCTCCTCACCAACCCCGCCTGGGAGTGGGAGGTCTTCTTCCGCTACCTGCTCGCCGACAGCGTGCTGCGGGCGGTCTGGGTGACCCTCCAGCTGACGGTGTACGGCACGGCCATCGGCTTCGCCCTCGGCCTGGTCATCGCCTTGATGCGCCTCTCGCGCAGCCCGCTCCTGGCGGGCGTGGCCTGGCTGTACGTCTGGGCGTTCCGCTCCATCCCGCTGATCGTGCAGCTGCTGTTCTGGTTCAACCTCGCGTACTTGTACGAGGAGTTGGGCGTCGGCATCCCCTTCGGGCCCGTCGTGTGGAGCTTCGGCACCATGCACCTGGTCGGGGCGATGTCCGCCGCCGTCATCGGGCTCGCCCTGCACCAGGCCGCGTACGCCGCCGAGATCCTGCGCGGCGGCTTCCTCGCCGTCGAGCCGGGGCAGCTGGAGGCCGCCGCCGCGCTCGGCGTCCCCCGGCTGCGGCAGCTGCGCCGGATCGTCCTTCCGCAGGCGATGCGCTCGGTCCTGCCGAACGCCGCCAACGAGATCGTGTCCCTGTTCAAGGGCACGTCCATCGTCTCGGTGATGGCGATCGGCGAGCTGTTCTACCAAGTGCAGGTGATCTACGGCCGCAACGGGCGGGTGGTGCCGCTCCTGATGGTCGCCACCGTCTGGTACATCGTCCTGACCACGCTCCTGTCGATCGTCCAGTACTACGTGGAGCGGCATTTCGCGCGCGGCGCCGACCGCACTCCCCCGCCGACGCCTCTCCAGCGCGCCCGCGCCCTCGCCCGCACCCTCAAGGCCTCCCCTCACCCCCTCACACCCCTCCGGGAGAAGCGATGAGCACCACCCCCGTGATGGTCGACGTCCGCGGCGTCCACAAGAGCTTCGGCGCGCACGAGGTGCTGCGCGGCATCGACCTCCAGGTGCGCGCCGGCGAGGTCACCGTGGTCATCGGCCCCTCCGGCTCCGGCAAGTCCACGCTGCTGCGCGCCATCAACCACCTGGAGAAGCTCAGCCGCGGCTCGGTCAGCATCGACGGCGAGCTGATCGGCTACCGGCGGCGCGGCGACAAGCTGTACGAGCTGAAGGAGCGGGAGATCCTGCGCCAGCGCACCCGGATCGGCTTCGTCTTCCAGAACTTCAACCTCTTCCCGCACCTGACCGTCCTGGAGAACATCACCGAGGCTCCCGTCTCGGCGCTGCGCCGACCGGCCACGGAGGCGAAGGCCCTGGCGCGGGCGCTGCTCGACCGGGTGGGGCTCGCCGACAGGGCGGACGCCTACCCCCGGCAGCTCTCCGGCGGTCAGCAGCAGCGCGTGGCCATCGCCCGCGCGCTCGCCCTGGACCCGCAGGTGCTGCTCTTCGACGAGCCGACGTCCGCGCTCGACCCCGAGCTGGTCGGGGAGGTCCTCGACGTCATCAAGGACGTGGCCCGGGCCGGCACGACGATGATCGTCGTCACGCACGAGATCGGCTTCGCCCGCGAGGTCGCCGACACCGTGGTCTTCATGGACGACGGCGTGGTCGTCGAGCAGGGCCCGCCCCAGGACGTCCTCGACCACCCGCGGCACGAGCGCACCAAGGCGTTCCTCTCCAAGGTCCTGTAGCCCGCGCGCCGGTCCCGCAGCCCCGCAAGCACACCCCCGTCCCCGCCGAGGAGCACCGTCATGCCCGCGCCCGTCACCCGCCGCGCCACGCTCACCTTCGCGCTCGCCTCCGCCCTCGCCCTCACCACCGCCGCCTGCGGCTCCCCCGCCGACGAGGACACGGGCCCGGCGGCCCGCGCCCGGCCCGGCGCCAAGGGCGCGAAGATCGATCTGAGCCCCGACCAGAAACGCCTCAGAGCCGGGAAGGTCGACGCCATCGCCCGCCTCGTGCCGAAGCGCGTACGCGCGCGCGGCACGCTCGAAGTGGTCGCGTCCGCGGGCTCCGTGCCACCGCTGACGTTCTACGCCACCGACGACAAGACAGTGATCGGCGTGGAGACCGACATCGCCCATCTGGTCGCCGACGTGCTCGGCCTGGAGGTCCGCTCGCACGCGGTCGACTGGGCGAACATCTTCGTCGGCCTGGACAGCGGCAAGTACGACGCAGGCTTCAGCAACATCACGGTCACCGAGGAGCGCAAGGAGAAGTACGACTTCGCCACCTACCGCCTGGACACCATCGCCTTCGAGGCCAGGAAGAACCGCGGCTGGAAGGTCGAGGGGCCCAAGGACGTGGCGGGCCGCGTCATCGGGGTGTCGTCCGGCACCAACCAGGAGAAGCTGCTCGTCGACTGGAGCGGGCAGAACGTGAAGGCGGGCCGGAAGGCCACCGAGATCAAGTACTTCCAGAACACCAGCGACTACTACCTGGCGCTCGGCTCCGGCCGCATCGACGCCTACCTCGGGCCCAACCCGGTCGCCGCCTACCACGCGGCGAGCACCGGCAGGTCCGAGGTCATCGGCACCTTCTCGGGCGCGGGCGACCGCCTCCAGGGCAAGATCGCCGCCACCACGAAGAAGGACAACGGCCTCGTCGACGCCCTCCACAAGGCGCTCCAGCACCTCATCGAGGACGGCTCCTACGGCAAGGTGCTCGCCCACTGGGGGCTCGCCGACGAAGCCGTACGCACCTCGGAACTCAATCCGAAGGGGCTGCCCAAGGGCGCCTGAGGCGCGAGCCCCCGCCGGCCGTGCGCTACCGGACAGGGAGCGGGGCGCCGCGCTCCTCCTCCCGCCGGGGGCCGAAGAGGCGGCGCTCCTCCGCCGGGATCGGCACGTCGTTGATGCCGGCCTCGCGGCGGGCCATCAGGCCCTCCTCGGTGAACTCCCACAGCTCGTTGCCGTAGGCGCGCCACCACTGGCCGCTCGCGTCCTGGTACTCGTACTGGAAGCGCACCGCGATGCGGTTGCCGTGGAAGTCCCACAGCTCCTTGCGCAGGGCGTACTCGCGCTCGCGGGACCACTTGTCGCGCAGGAACTCCACGATCGCGGGGCGGCCGGTGACGAACCGGTCCCGGTTCCGCCAGACCGAGTCCTCGGTGTAGGCGAGCGCGACGCGCTCGGGGTCGCGGGTGTTCCACGCGTCCTCGGCGGCCTGGACCTTCTGCCGGGCGCTCTCCTCGTCGAACGGCGGGAACGGCGGACGTGCCGTCATGGCGGGCTCCTCTCCTCGTCGCCACCGAACGGAGAACGCTCGTTCTCCGGCGACGTACGCCAGCATAGAGAACGATGGTTCTCAGCGGTAGTCTTGGGCCGGTGGACAACACCGTCGCCAGGGAACAAGCGCTGGACGCGGCCGAGGGGCTCTTCTACCAGCGCGGGGTCCAGGCCGTGGGCATGGACGACATCCGCGCCGCATCGGGCGTCTCACTGAAGCGCCTCTACCAGCTCTTCCCGTCCAAGGAGCGGCTCGTCGAGGCCTGTCTGGAGCGCCGGGACGTGCGCTGGCGCCGGCTGCTCGCCGAGCACGTGGAGCGGCACGAGGACCCGGAGCGGCGGCTGCTCGCGGTGTTCGACCGGCTGGGCGAGTGGTTCGCCGAGCCCGGCTTCCGCGGCTGCGCCTGGATCAACTCGTACGGGGAGCTGGGTGCCACCTCCGAGCCGGTGGCACGCCAAGTACGCCTGCACAAAGGGGCGTTCAAGGAGTACGTGGCCTCGCTCGTGACGGCCGCCGGGCTGCCCGGCGAGCTGGCCGAGCAGCTCTTCCTGCTGGCCGAGGGCGCGATGGTGAGCGCGGGGATCGACGGCGCCCCCGGCCCCGCCACGCACGCGGCCCGCGCGGCCGAGGTGCTGATCGCCGCCGCGCGGTGAGCACGGGGCCCGGAGGTGCCGGGCCCCGTGAGGTGGTGCGTCAGTCCGTCCGCGAGGCCTTGCGCAGTGCCGTCAGGCAGGTGCCGATGGCCTGCTGCAGCTCTTCGAGGCGCTGGACCATGTCGTCCTCGTAGATGTCACCGAAGTCGGCGGCGTCGTCGAGGGTCAGCTCCTCGAAGACCTTCGTCGCCTTCTGGAGGCTGCTGTAGAACTTCGTCCGCCGCTCCTGGACGCGCAGTTCGGGGTCCGCGTCGACGGCCTCGGCGACCAGCGTCCGCACCGTGTCGTAGGCCTCCGACGCCCACTCCCCGGCCTCCTCGGGCTCCAGCTCGTCGATCAGGGACAGGTGCCGCTCGGCTTCCTCGCGCAGGGCGGCCGGCGCGTCGATGGTCTGCCCCGCCGGGGTCCTGACCTGGCCCTCCTCGGCGATCTTGCGGACGTACTCGATGCGGTCCGCGGCCCTGGCCTCGCCCGCGACGGCCTTCTTCAGGTCGTCGGTGCGGGCGATGTCACGGGCCAGGTCGACCTGGAGGACCGGGTCCTCCTTGACCCGGTCGAGCAGCGCGTGCCGGGCGGCCTGGGCGGTGGACGGGTCGGCGAGGATCGCGGCGCGCAGAGCGGTGGGGTTCTCCGCGACCTCCAGGGCCTTCGTCGGGCGGATGCCCTCGGCCTCGGCGGCCGCCGTGATCGCGGTGCCGCGCGCGGAGGTCGCGCTGGAGCGCGGCACGTAGTAGGTCAGCCAGACGTCGGCGTCCGGCAGCTCGACCTCCTGGCCCGGGGCCAGCTCCTCGAAGTGCGGCACAAGCCCGTCGTCGGCGGCCCGGTCCCAGGCCTTGTAGTAGCGCATGACGCGCTCGGCGGAGCACCCGGCAAGGTCGCCGAACTCCTTCGCGGACACCTTCGGCGTCTCCGCCGCCGACTGCCCGCCGGGCCGCACGCTGCGCGCCACCTTCAGGCCGAACGCCCAGCCGCCGGTGCGCGCGTACACACCGAACTCGCGGGCGTCGCGCGCGACCAGCTCGCGCGCGGCCTCGGCCGACGGGTCAGCCGGGGCGGACGGGGCGATCACTGCGGTCACAGATAACTCTCCGAGTACGTCGTGGGCGAAAAGAAACAGAACGTACAGCCTATATCGCCCCGTTGCTCCGGCTTTCCGCCCCCGCTCGCGGCGCCCTTTGGCGCGGTGGCACGGCCCGCCGCGGTCCGGCGGGCCGTGCCGTCCCCGTCAGGCCCCCGGCCGCAGCGGGCCGAAGAACGCGCGCAGTTCGCCGGCGACCTGGTCCGGTTCCTCGTGGGACATGAAGTGGCCGCCGCGCCGCGGCTCGCGCCAGTGCCGCAGGTCGGTGAAGACGCGCTCGGCGAGGCTCCGCGGATAGTCCGCGTACGCCGGCTCGTGACTGAGCGTGACGGCCGCGGGCACGGTGACGGGCGGCAGGAGCTGGTTCAGGTGGTAGTCGTAGTACTGCTGGAACGAGGTGCCGACGCTGGCCGTGGCCCAGTAGAGGGTGGCCACCGTCAGGAGCGTGTCCCGGTCCCAGCGCCTGGTGACGTCGCCGTCGCAGTCGCTCCAGTCGCGGTACTTGTCGACGATCCAGGCGAGCAGCCCGGAGGGCGAGTCGACGAGTGCGGCGGCGACCGTGTCCGGCCGGGTGCACATGATCTCGCTGTAGCCGCCGTCGCCGCGGTCGTAGGCGGCGAGCGCGTCGAGGTACGTCTGCTCCTCGGGGGTCGGCGGGTGTTCGGCGAAGTCGGCGCTCACCACGGCGGAGGTGATGTGCACCCCGGCGACGTGGTCCGGGTACAGCGCGCCCAGCCACTGGGTCACGCCGCCGCCGATGTCACCGCCGAAGGCCCCGTACCGCTCGTAGCCCAGCGTCCCGGTCATCAGGGAGTGCCACGCCTCGGCGACGCCCCGGCGGGTGAACGGCCCGCGCGGCGGCTCCGAGTAGAGGAAGCCGGGCAGCGAGGGCACGACGACGTCGAAGGCGTCGGCGGGGTCGCCCCCGTACGCGGCCGGATCGGCGAGGCGCCGGGCGACGCGGAGCATCTCCACGAAGCTGCTCGGCCAGCCGTGGCTCAGGACCAGCGGCAGCGGCGCGGGCGCGCCTTGGGGGCGCTGTCCGCGCAGGTGCAGGAAGTGCAGCCGCGAACCGGCGACCGCGGCGGTGTAGTGCGGGAAGTCGTTGAGCGCGGCCTCGGCGGCGCGCCAGTCGAAGCCGTCGGCCCAGTACGCGACGAGGTCACGCAGGTACGCCGGGTCGGCTCCGGCCGCCCAGGGCGTCGCGTCGGACGCCGTGACGAAGCGGGTGCGGGTCAGGCGTGCGCGCAGGTCGGTGAGGACGTCGTCGGGCACGTCGATACGGAAGGGGGTGGGGGTGCTGCTCGCGGTGGAGGTCATGGTTCCTTCGCTCAGGAGTGCTGTGGTGCTCGGATCGAGCGGGCGCTCCTGCGCGGCGGCCGTGCGAGGGAACCGGTCAGACGGGAGAGACGGTCTGGCGGTCAGGCGCGGACGGCGGTCGGGAGGGCCCGGACGGTGCGGTCAGTGATCAGGTCGCGCAACGGGCTCACCTCCTTCGTCAATCCGCACGCGGACGGTGTGGTGCGCCGCGTGACCCAGGTGACTATACACAGCGAGTCGATCATCGCCACAGGGTCCGGGGACCTAGGACTCCCGGAGCCGGAGGCCTAGGACGGAGGGACGGCCCGCCGCTGTCCTCAGGCCGGTGGCCCGGGCGGTCGCTCCCCGTGAGACTTGCTCCATGGACACCTCACGGACCGACGCCTATCTGCTCCGCATCGGCGCGGAGCGCCCCGCGCCCCCCACCTCGGCGGCCCTGCGCGACCTGCACCTGGCGCACCTGCGCACCGTCCCCTTCGAGAACCTCGCCGTCCACGCCGGTGAAGAGGTCGACCTCACCGAGGAGGACCTCGTCGCGAAGGTCGTCGAACGCCGTCGCGGCGGGTTCTGCTACGAACTCAACGGGGCCTTCGCCGCCCTCCTCACCGCGCTCGGCTTCGAGGTCGACCTGCTCCAGGCCCGCGTGTACCAGGGGGGCCTCCTCGGGATCCCGTACGACCACATGGCGCTGCGCGTGCGCACCTCCGACGGCGGCGACTGGCTCGCCGACGTGGGCTTCGGCAAGCACAGCCATCACCCGCTCGCCTTCACCGAACGCGGCGACCAGAGCGACCCCGGCGGCACCTTCCGCGTCGCCGAGACGCCCGACGGCGACCTGCGCGTCCTCATGGACGGCGAGCCGCAGTACCTGCTCGACCAACGGCCGCGCGCGCTCGCCGACTTCACCGGCGGCGCCTGGTACCACCGCACCTCGCCGAAGTCCCACTTCACGCGGTCCCTGGTGTGCTCGGTCCTCACCGGCACCGGCCGGACCACGCTCAGCGGCAGCACCCTCACCGTCACCCCGCACGGTGGCGCGCCGCAGGTCACCGAACTGACCACGGACGCCGACGTCCTGGAGGCGTACGCCACCCGCTTCGGCATCGCGCTCGGCGAGGTGCCGCGCCTCGCGCCGCCGGTCCGGGTCGGGGGCCGGTAACCGAAGGGGGCGGGCGGCGGTGTCCTTGCGACATGACACGGGGGTCGGGCCCCGCACAGCACGGCCGGGGTCCTTTGTCCAGGCTTACCGGCCCGGTGCGGCGCCCGCCGGGCCGGGTGACGTTCGTCGCGGCGGGCGCGGCGCGGCCGGACGTAGGCTGCCGCACTGTGAAGAGACACATACCTTTCGACCGGTTGCACAACTTCCGTGACCTGGGGGGCTACGTCACTGAGGACGGCCGTACGGTGCGGTGGGGGAAGGTGTACCGGTCGGACTCGCTGAGCAAGCTGCGGGACGCCGACTGGGAGCGCTTCCTCGGCCTCGGTGTCCGCACGGTCATCGATCTGCGCTACCCCTGGGAGATCGACGCCAAGGGCCGCGTCCCGGAGCACGCGTCCTTCGCCTACCACAACCTGAGCGTCGAGCACCGCCCCTACGACCAGGCCGCGTTGGGCCCGGACGTGGACACCGGTCGCTATCTGGCCGACCGCTATCTGGAGGTCGCCGAGGACGGCGTCAAGGAGCTGCGCCGCGCCCTCGAAGTGATCGCCGAGGACGGCGCGGGCCCGGTGGTGTTCCACTGCGCGTCCGGCAAGGACCGCACGGGGCTGCTCGCCGCGCTCGTCCTGAGCCTGCTGGGTGTGTCCGACGCCGACGTGGTCGAGGACTTCACCCTCACCGACCTCGCCACCGAGCGGCTCGTCGCCGACTGGCGCGCCGCGAACCCGGACCGCGAGCTGGTCTGGCCCGACTACGGCCGGGCGCCCGCGGAGGTGATGCGTCTCTTCCTCGCCGGGATCGCCGAGCGGTACGGCTCCCTGCGCTCCTACGCCGCCCACCTTCTGGATGCCGACGAGGAGTTGGTGGCCGCGCTGCGCGCCGCCCTCCTGGAGGGGCCCGAGCTGGTCTTCCGGCGGGCGGGCGCGGCCGACCTCGCCGATCTTGTGCGGCTGCGCGACGAGGCCGCGCGCTGGCAGATCGGCCGGGGCATCGTCCAGTGGCGGCCCGGCGAGCTGGGTGAGGACCACTTCCGCGCGCGCCTTGCGGACAGCGAGGTGTGGCTCGCGACGCTGGGCTCCGAAGGACCCGTCGCGGGCGCCTTCGAACTGTGGTGGGACGACCCCGTCCCGTGGGGCCCGCAGCCGCCGACCGCGGGCTATGTGCACCGCCTGATGACGGACCGGCGCACCGCTCCCCCGGGCACCGGGCGCCTCCTGCTGGCGCATGCCGAGGACCGCATCCGCGCCGCCGGGCGCGGCTTGGGCCGGCTCGACTGCCGCTCCAACAACCCGCGGCTGCGGGCGTACTACGCCGCGGCGGGCTACCAGGAGGTCGGCGAGCCGGCGTCGAAGGACGGCGGGGCGGCGGGCCGGTACGCCGTCACGCTCATGGAGAAGCGGCTGTAAGACCCCTACAGCGAGGCCTTGATGCGGCGAGGCGCGTCGGCGAGGCGGCTGATCAGCGAGACCACGTCCGGGGGCTGGCGGCTGACGTCCCGGTCGGCGCTGAGCACGTAGTAGATCTGCTCCAGGGACGGCGGTCCGACCGCGACGGTGCGCAGGGCCGCCTGGCCGGGCGTGGCCTGCCCGGTGCGGACCAGGTAGGCGGCCGCCATCGAGCCGGTGCGGCCGACACCCGCGCCGCAGTGCACGTAGACGGGGCCCTTCGCCTCGGCGACGACGCGCAGGAACCGGTCGACCTGTCGGCCGGCGGGCGTCTGCCCGTCACGCACAGGCAGTCGTACGACGTGGAGTCCCGCGCGTCCGGGCCGCGCGAGTTCCCTCGCGCTCAGGCGCTCGGCCCGCAGGTCCACCACGGTGCGGATGCCGTGTGCGGCGAGCGCGCGGTACCCGGCCTCGGTGGGCGCGGAGCCGCGCCACAGCCGGTCGTCGACCCGCTGGAAGTGGCGGACGCCGGTCATCTCCCGCTCGGCGCGGACGCGTTCGCCCGCCCAGGCCGAGACGGCGAGCACGCCGAGCGCCGTGGAGGCCCAGAAGACCGCGTAGCCGAGCGCGCACAGGCCGATCAGCCTCAGGGCGCGCCGGGGCGTGGGCCGCTTGCCTCTCAGCCGCCGGCCCGCGGTCACGCACGCGGCGCTCGCGGCGGCGGTGGCCGCGGCGAGCGGCGCGACGGCACGGGCACAGGCGGCACGGGCGAAGGGGGCACGGCCGGAGGGCGCACGGCCGGAGGGGGCACGGAATACCAAGCGGTCACCACCAGAGGGCGTACGCGCGTCGCGCACACCGGGCTGCACGGGAAGGAGGCACGAGCCTCGTCCAGGCTACCGGCGCCCGAGGGGCCCCGCGACCCGCTCCGCCCGCCCCACGCGCCACTCGTATCGCATCAACTCACCTGCGTAGCAGTGCAGTTGATCCGTGCGGGCGGTGGAGCAGCGCCCTCAATGGGCCTGCTCCACCTGGCTCTCGCCCAGGACCCGCGCGCTCGTGCGGTGGGCCGTCGCGTCGGTGAGGCAGCCGCGCAGCCGCATCACGTCGTGCTCGGACAGCGCGGGGCGGATCACCCCGGCCCACACGTCGCCGTCGAGGCGGGTGAGCGGCGCGTGGACGTTCAGGGCCGCGGTGGATCTGCGGCAGCTCTCCCACAGCGCCCGGGCGGCGAGCGCGCGGGCCTGCGCTCCGTGGCTGCCGCGCACCCGCACCTCGTACACCACGGTGGTCGCGGCGGCGCCGGTGGCCTTGCCCGGCCGGGTCTGGGTGGCGTCGGAGAGGGTGTCCACGAGCAGCGCGAGCAGCAGGACGGCGGCCACGGCGACGCCGCTCACCACGGCGGCGCGCAGGGCGCGCGGCCGGGGCACGGCCTCGCGGTCCTCCAACTCCGGGACGCGGCCGTGCCGTTCGTCGCCGGGGGCGGCGAGGCGCGCGAGGCGCCCGGCGAGCCTGCGCTCGGCGCCGGGCCTGACCGTGGCCGCCGAGATCTTCTGCACGACCCAGGCGACGCCGGAGAGCAGCGCCCCGGCCGCCATCAGGACCGGCACGAAGACGTACGTGCGGTGAGCGCCGTCCCCGGTGCCCTGCTCCAGCCAGCGGAACCGTACGCCGTCGTCCGCCCGGGACTCCTGGAGGCGCCGCCACACGTCCTCGGTGCGGCGGCTGGAGTCGGCCAGCTGCCGCTCCAGGCGGCCGAGGCGGCTCAGCAGCACCGCGCCCACGAGCAGGCCCTCGACGACCAGGAGGAGCACACCGCAGATGAGGGCGCGCTGCCACTCCCAGCGGGTGAGGTAGACGACGCTGTAGGTGGCGGCCGCGGCGGCGCTGAGGCCGCCGATGAGGTAGCTCACGTACTTCATGACGCCATGCCCTCCGTGCGGCCGGTGCCGGCCGGGGGCGCGGCGGGCGGCTCGCCGACGGCCGCCATCCGCACCCCTTCCACGGCGCCCGTGCCGCCGTCCACCGTCAGGCGGGTCCCGGCGGGGAACCGGGCCAGGGCGTCGGGGACGCCGACGGCCGTCGGCACCTGGTACTCGCGGGCGAGCACGGCGAGGTGCGAGAGCACGCTGCCGGTCTCCGCGACGAGCCCGGTGAGCCCGGGCAGGAGCGGGGCGAGCGCGGGGTCGAGGGCGCGGACGACCAGGACCGCGAACCGGGGGCGCTCACCGCTGCCGTGCCAGGCCGTGCCGGAGCCGAAGCCGCCGCCCGCGCCCTGCCCGTCGGTGGGCGCGCGGCGCCTGCCCGGCTCGGCCACCGGCCGCCCGCCGGCGAGGCGGAACGCGGCGGGCAGCTCCGGGCGCTGCGGCCTCGGCAGGCGCTCGCGCAGATCGGCGGGGAGCCCCGCGCCCTCGCCCACGGCGGTCAGCTCCGGCCAGCGCAACAGGGCGACGCGGGCCGGGTCGTCGAGGAGTTCCGCGGCGGTCAGCCTGCGGGCCAGCTCGCGCACCATGACGGCCTGCATCTCCTGCACCCAGCGCACGCGCAGGCGCAGTCCCTCGCGGGTGGGCAGCACGGCGGTGCCGCGCGGCACGCCGGTCAGGGCGGGGCGCCCGGGCAGCGGCGGGCGCGGGCCGAGCGCGGGCGGCAGGAGTGAGAGGAGCACCGGGTGGCGGGCGACGAGGCGGGCGTCGTCGGGCTCGTCCGCGCGCGCCTCGCCGCGGATGGCCCGTGCCTCGGAGGGGGCGCCGAGCGCCTCGGAGGGGACGGCGCGTGCTTCGCGGAGGCCCGCGCGTGCCTCGGCGAGGACGGCGAGCGCCTCGCCCACGGCCGTGGCGCCCGACCCCTGCCCGAGCACCGCGCCGGCCAGGGACTCCTGGGCGTGCAGCGCGGAGAGCACCGTACGCCCCCAGGAGACCGCGGCGAGCAGCCGTCCGCTCAGCATCTCGGCGGGGGCGGGCAGTTCGCTCAGATACCGGTCGACGTCGGCGGTGAGGTCGAGCGCGAGCGCGGGCAGTGTCGTGCGCACCCGGCCCATCCGCCAGGCGGCGGTGGCGCGGCGCGCGGCGGGCGCCGGGTTGAGGAAGCCGAGCACGCGGTGGGCGGGCGGGGCGACGCCGAGCAGCCGCAGGTCGGCCGCCGCGCGGCCGTCGACGGTGGTGACGGGCGGCAGGCGGCGCAGGCGGCGGCGTGGCGCCGCGCCCGCGATGTCCAGGGCGACCGAGAGCCCGTGCGCCATGGGGGCCAGCCACAGGTCCTCCTCCAGGGGTTGCAGGACCCCGGGGAAGGTCTCGGCGACAGGGCCGGGACCGAGCAGCCGCGCGCGGCGGGCGGGGCGCGGGGGCATCGCGGTGATGGGGCGGGTCTGGAACAGCCACAGCCGGTCCTCGGCGTCGAAGGCGAACTCGATGTCCTGCGGGCCCCCGAACTCCCGCTGCGCGTCCCGGGCCAGGCGCAGCAGGCGCAGTCGGCGCCCGCGCGCGAGGAGCCGCGCGTCGCGGGGTTCGTGGGGCTCGGCGTGGACCTGGCGACCGTGCCGGGTCAGGTGGTAACGCACGCCCTGGACGCTGCCGTTGACAAGCCGGTCAGGGCCGCCGTCGACGGCGCTGATGACGACCCGGTCGCGGCGCCCCGCCATCGGGTCGGCCCCGAACATGACGCCGCCCACGGTCGCGCGCACCATCGGCTGTACGAGCACCGCCATGCCGGCGTGCGAGCCGCCGCCTCCGGCGCCCGCGGGCGCGCGCCGGGCCGAGCGCAGCACCCGCCGTACGGCGTCCGTGAAGTCGGTCCAGCCGCGTACGTCGAGCACGGTCTCGAAGAGCCCCGCGAGGGACGAGTCGGCGGCGTCCTCCCACGCGGACGAGGAGCGCACGACGAGGGGCCGCAGACCGCCTCCGCTCAACTCCCGCCAGGCGCGCAGCAGTTCCTGCTCACCGCGCGAACCACCACGGGCGCCCCCGACACCCTCGGGGCTCCCGGCACCTCCGCCGCCTCCGGCGTTCCCGGCACCTCCGCAGCCTCCGGTGTCCCCGGCACCTCCGCAGCCTCCGGTGTCCCCGGCACCTCCGCAGCCTCCGGTGTCCCCGGCACCCTCGGGGCCTCTGGGCCGCCCGGCGCTCCCGGTGTTGCCGGCATCCTCGCGGCCCCTGGGCCGCACGGTGCCCCCGGTGTCGCCAGCACCCTCGCGGCCCCTGGACTGCCCGGCGCCCCCGGCACCCTCAGCGCCCCCGCCGTCCCCGGCGCCCGCGGCGCCCGCGGCGCCCGCGGGCACCAGCACGAAGCCCGGCAGCACCGGCAGGCCCGCTGCTGCCGCCCGGGCCAGGTGGGCCGCCTTCGCGCCCGTGAGCCGGGGGTCGCGGGCGCGTCGCGCCTCCAGCCCCACCACCACGAGCCGGTCCGTCTCCACCCCGATCATGGCCTGCCTCCTTCGCCCGACCGCGCGCCCCGTCCCGCCCGCGCATCCAGTTCCCGGCGCCTTTCCCTCCGCGGTGAGGCCCTGCGCGCCCGCCGCGCCGCTGGGGCGAAACGCCAGGCCACGAAGCCGGACCGGAAAATCCTCCAGCCCTTAGCACGGACGCGTGGCCGCGCCACGAAGTTGAGTACAAGCCCGTCCGAATCCGGCCGAGCCCGACGGCGGCGGCGACGGCACGGGAGGCGAGGGACCGGCGGCTGTGGCGCGTGTGCTAAGGCTTCTTCGCGGGGAACGCGCGGCGGAGGCACGGCCCTTCGCCCCGCGCCCGCCACACGCTGTCAGCAGACGCAGAGAGGCGAAGACGTGACAGGCAGTCAGTTCGACGAGCTGGGACAGGTCTACGAGGAGTCGTCGGGGATGGCCTTCCGGCAGGGCCTGGAGTTCCCCACGGTGCTCGGCCACCTCGGTGACCTCGGGAGCCAGGACATACTCGACTTCGGCTGCGGAAGCGGGGTCTACACCAGGCTGCTCGCGCGCGCCGGGGCCCGGCGGATCGTCGGCCTCGACGCGTCCGAGGGCATGGTCGACCACTGCCGCCGCCGGGAGGAGGAAGAGCCTCTCGGCGTCGAGTACGTCGCGGGGGCGCTGCCGGAGCGGCTGCACGGCGCCTTCGACACCGTCCTCGGCGTGTACGTGCTGCCGCACGCCGAGACGTACGACGGGCTCGTCGCGATGTGCCGGGACGTCGCGGCGGCGCTGCGGCCCGGCGGGCGCTTCTTGACCCTGCCCATCCACCCGGACGTGCACCCGGACCCGGACCACTACGCCCGCTACGGCTTCCGCCTGGACGTCAGCGCCCGTGAAGACGGCGCCCCGGTGGACTTCGGGTTCACCGTGGGCGAGCACAGCGCGCGGTTCACCGCCCGCTACTGGACCGCCGCGTCCCTGGAGGGCGCGCTGCGCGACGCGGGCTTCAGCACGCCCCGGTGGCGTGCGCACCGGGTGTCGGACACGGCCGAGCCGGGCCCCGCGGACGACTTCTGGCTCCGCTACCTCGCGACCCCGCACGCGGCGGTCCTGGACGCACGCAAGGGCTGAGGGGCCGCAGCTCAGCCCTCGCCGCCGGGCGGCGGTCCTGGCTCCCGGTGCCGGTGCCGGTGCGACAGGTGCGGGGAGTGCTCGTGGTGCGGGCGCGGCGGGTGTTCCGCGGCGCGGGCCCGGTCGGCGAACCCGGGTGCCATCACGTGCACGGCGCGCCCGCCGCACTTGGGGCACACCGCCGCCGCGAGCGGGGAACGCAGGGCGTTGCCGTCCTCGTCGACGTACTCCTGCGGGCCCGGCCCCGCGGGGTCGGCGGAGGCGGCGGGGTCGGGGAAGAACACGACCCGGAAACTGGCCTCCCAGGTCTCCCCGCAGTCCCCGCAGGTGAAGGCGAAGGTCTCGGTGACCGGCTCTGGCTCGGGCGGCATGGGCACTCCTCGTCGTCGCTCGCCGGGGCGTCCCAGCCCACAGCGCCCCGCGCCGCCCGGCAACTCGAACGCGCCGGTCGGGCGGCGGGAAACGCCCGGGAAACGCCGGGTGGCCCGGTGACCGTCGAGGTCACCGGGCCACCGGGCCGTGTGCTGTGTGCGTGCTGTCCGTGCTGTCCGTGCTGTCCGCGGGATCCGCTCCGCGGACGCCGGGTCAGCGGGTCAGCGGGTCAGCGGGTCGGCTGGAGTTCCCGCTCCGGGTCGGAGTAGGGGGCGCCGCCGTTGTCGCCGAGCTGCTTGTAGAGCTTCTCGCCCTCGACGTCGACGTTCGGCAGGATCTTGTTCAGCCAGCCCGGCAGCCACCAGGCGGACTTGCCGAGCAGGGCGAGCACCGCGGGGACGATCGCCATGCGGACGACGAAGGCGTCGAACAGGACGGCCGCCGCGAGGCCGAAGCCCATGGTCTTGATGATGTCGTCGTCCTCCAGGATGAAGCCGGAGAAGACGCTGATCATGATGACCGCGGCAGCGGCGACGACGCGCCCGCCGTGGGTGAAGCCGGTCACGATGGCCTCGCCCGGACGCGAGCCGTGGACGTACGCCTCACGCATGCGCGTCACGAGGAACACCTCGTAGTCCATCGCGAGGCCGAACACCACACCGATCATGAAGATCGGCATCATGCTCATGATCGGGCCGGGCTGGTCGACGCCGAACACGTTCGCCAGGTGGCCCTCCTGGAAGACCGCCACGACCGCGCCGAGCGCCGCGAGCACCGAGAGCAGGAAGCCGAGCGCCGCCTTCAGCGGGACCAGGATCGAGCGGAACACGAGCATCAGGAGCAGGAAGGCCAGGCCGACGACCAGGGCCAGGTACGGGATCAGGGCGTCGTCGAGGGTCTGCGAGAAGTCGATGATCGAGGCCGTCTGGCCGGTGATCAGGACCTCGGCGCCGGTCTTGGACTCGACCGTGCCGATGTCGGCGCGGATCTTCTTGACCAGCGTCTCGGTGTCGTGGTCACTCGGTCCCGTCTTCGGCGTCGCGGACAGGATCGCCAGGTCGTCCGCCTTGTTCGGCGTCGCCGGGCTGACGGAGACGATGCCCTTGACCTTCTTCAGCTCCTCGCCGACGTCCTTCGCCGCGGCACCGGCGCCCTTGTCCTTGTCGACGACGATCGTCAGCGGGCCGTTGAAGCCCTTGCCGAAGGAGTCCGACAGCATGTCGTACGCCTTGCGCTGCGTGGTGTCCGGCGCGAAGGTGCCCTCGTCGGGCAGGCCGAGCTGAAGGTTGGCGGCCGGGGCGGCCACGGCTCCGAGACCGGCGATGGCGACGATCAGGACGATCAGCGGGCGGCGCAGCACGAACCGGGCCCAGCGGGTGCCGAGCTTCGGCTTGGCGTTGGCGTCCTCGAAGGGCACGCCGAGGGGCTTCTTGCGGTCCTTGCGGCGCAGCGTCCTGCGGGGCGCGATGCCGAGCAGCGCCGGGATGAGGGTCAGCGCGATCAGGACGGCGATCACGACCGTGCCGGCCGCGGCGAGGCCCATCTTGGTGAGCAGCGGGATGTTCACCACGGCGAGGCCGGAGAGGGCCACGATGACGGTGAGTCCGGCGAAGACCACCGCGGAGCCCGCGGTGCCGACGGCGCGTCCTGCGGCGTCCTCGGGGGCACGGCCCTCCGCCCGCTCGGCGCGGTAGCGCGAGACGATGAACAGGGCGTAGTCGATGCCGACCGCGAGGCCGATCATCGTGGCGAGCGTCGAGGTGGTGCTGGACAGCTCGAGCGTGCTGGCGAGCGCGGTGATGCCGGAGATGCCGATGCCGACGCCGATGAGCGCGGTCAGGATCGGCATGCCCGCGGCGATCAGCGAGCCGAAGGTGATGAGCAGCACCACGGCGGAGATGCCGATGCCGATCAGTTCGGCGCTGCCGCCGAGTTCCTGCTCGGTCGGGACCGCGTCACCGCCCGCCTCGACGGTCAGGCCGTCCTTGCGGGTGTCCTTGAGCGTGTCGGCGAGCTTGTCCTTGACCTTGTCGGTCAGCTCGGGTCCGGGGACCTTGTACGACACGGTCGCGTAGACGGTGGTCGAGTCCTTGCTGACCGCGCCCATCTTGAACGGGTCGTCGACCTTGGAGACCTTCTCGCCCTTGCTCAGGGTGCCGACGAGCTTCTCTACCTTCGCCTTGTTCTCGGCGTCGGTGATCTTCTCGCCCTTGGGGGCGCGCAGCACCACGCGGGCCGTGGCGCCGTCGGCGCTGGTCTCGGGGAACTTCTCGTCGAGCAGGTCGAAGGCCTTCTGCGACTCCGTGCCGGGCATGGAGAACACGTCGGCCGGAGCCTTGGGAGCCGAGGACGCTGCGACGCCCGCGCCGATGAAGAGCAGCACCCATATGAGCGCCATCCACCAGCGCCGTCTGAAGGCGAGACGGCCCAGTTTGTAGAGGAACGTAGCCACGGCGAACGAGACTCCCGTCGGGATTGGCAGGCAGGACCGACCCGCCGGCGGCACTGCACCGCGCGACAAGGTGGGGTCGAAAGGATCCACTCCATCGTGACGGCAGCAATCCACGGGGAAGTCAGACTGCGGGCCGGAGTCCGCGCCCACGTCCGTCGTAGTCGGAAGTCGGCCGACTCATCCTCGGGTAGGAGACGCGCGGAGTACGTGTAGATCTCATGTACCAGGGGTGTGACCTGCGTCTCTTGGTCAACAACCCGCTTCCCGCACCGGGCATTTCCGGTGAAGACGGACCTATTCGACAGGTGGCGTTTGAGACACCGGAGGCTTCGCGAGTGCCTCGCGCCGAGCTGCCCAGGACACGTGTCCGCCGCCCCATGACGTGCGCCGGGGCGGCACGGCCGCACCCTCTCCAACGATCCGGCTCGTTGGCGTGTTCCAGGGGGGCGGCGGGCGGCCCGCGGCTGGCCCGCCCGTCGCCTCGAACCCCTAGGGGTAGGGCTCCTCCGGAGTCGCCGGGGCGTCGGGGCTGCGTCAGGACTTCCGCATGACCTCGATGACGCCGGCGAAGCTGTCCCCGCCGTGGCCCGCCGCGTGCGTCCGCTGCATGAGGGCCTTCAGCAGCTCCGGCAGGGCGTTGTCGACGCCGCGGTCGGCCGCCGCGTGGATGAGGTGGTCGATCGCCACGATCTGGACGTCGACGGTGGCGTCGTCGCCCGGGTAGCGGCCCTCGTCCACCTGGGCCGCGTACCGGGTGATGAAGCCGCGCACCGCCCCGCCCAGCCAGCGAAGGGCGAGCGGCGCGAACTCCGTCGCCTTCGCCCCGTCGGCGCCGACGAGCGCGGTGCCGTGCAGCCAGCCGCCGAAGGCCGCCCACATCAGGCCGAGCAGCGCCACGTCGTACAGCGGGGCGAAACCCGCGTCCTCGCCGAGGAACAGCGGGTCGCCGAGCGCGTCGAGGGCGGGCCTGTGGGCGTCGAAGGCGGCCCGCGGGCCGCTGTAGAGGAACATCATCTCGGGGTCGCCGACACCCGGCGGGGTGGTCATGACCGCGCCGTCCAGGTAGTCGACGCCGCGCTCGGCGGCCCAGGCGGCGAACTCCCGGGCCTGCTCGGGCGAGCCGGTGGTGAGGTTGACGAGGGTGCGGCCCGCGAGCGTCCCCGCGACCGGGTCGACGACCGCGTGCAGCGCGTCGTAGTCGAGGACGCAGGCGATCACCAACTCGCTCGCCGCGACCGCCTCCTCGGGGCTCGCCGCGACCCGGGCGCCGCGCGCGGCGAGGGCGTCAGCCTTCGCCGGGGTGCGGTTCCACACCGTGGTCGCGTGGCCGCGCTCCAGGAGGGCGGCGGCAAGGGCGGCGCCCATGTTGCCCAGGCCGATGACGGTGACGGGGGTGCGAACTTCAGCGTTCATTGCGTGCTTGCTCCTTGTGCGTCCGCCGGACGCGGTCGTTCTCGTACGTCCGCCCGTGGCGGCGCCGTCCGTGGTGAACCGGTACGAGAACCCTCGCAGCGGGCCCGGGGGCCGGACAGTGACAGCGGTGACGCCGATCACCAAATTCCTGCCAGGCGTCCGGGCGGCCGTACGCTCGCCGCATGAGCGCTGGTTCCGTCGCGGTGGTCGTGACCGAGGAGATCGGGGTCCCCTCCTGGGACCTGTACGAACTGAGCATCCCGTGCACGGTGTTCGGCAAGCCCCAGCCGGACCTCTCCGAGCACTGGTACGACCTGAGGCTGTGCGGCACGGGCTCCGGGCCGCGGGACGCCGCCGCCCCCGCGTTCGGCGTCTCGGTGCGCACGCCGTACGGGCTCGACGACCTGGTCCACGCGGACACCGTGATCGTCCCTTCGGTGCCGGACGCCTGCGTCGAGGAGGGCGCGCCGATGCCGGACGGCCTCGTGGACGCGCTGCGCCGGGCCCACGCGGCGGGCGCGCGGATGGTGTCGCTGTGCAACGGCGCCTTCGCGCTCGCCGAGGCGGGCCTGCTCGACGGCCGCCGCGCCACGGCGCACTGGCAGCACACCGGCCAACTGGCGGCGCGCTACCCGGAGGTCGAGGTCGACGACTCGGTCCTGTACGTCGACGAGGGGGACGTGCTCACCAGCGCGGGCCTGACGGCTGGCCTCGACCTGTGTCTGCACCTCGTGCGCCGGGACCTCGGCGCGCACATCGCCAACCAGCTCGCGCGCCGCATGGTGGTGCCCGCGCACCGGCCGGGCGGCCAGGCGCAGTTCATCGACCTGTCGGTGCCCGAGGCCGACGACGCGAGCCTGAGCCCCGTCCTGGAGTGGGCGCGCCGGAGCCTGGACCGGCCGCTGACGGTGGACGACCTCGCGCGCCGCGCCGCGATGAGCCCGCGCACGTTCTACCGGCGGCTCCAGGCCGCCACCGGCACCACGCCCCTCCAGTGGCTCCTGAACCAGCGTCTGGCGCGGGCCCAGAGCCTCCTGGAGGCGACGGACCTGCCGGTCGAGAAGGTCGGCGAACTCAGCGGCCTCGGCACGGCGAACAACCTCCGCCACCACTTCCTCAAGCACGTGGGCGTCTCACCGAGCGACTACCGCCGGGCGTTCTCGCAGCCGGGCCGGACCGCGGAGCCCTCGTCGGTGTGACCCGCCCCGCGCGCCCCGGCCCGGGGCGGAGCCGCCGCGGACCTCTTCAAGAACTGCCCCCGGAGGCGGCCGGAACAGGCCCGTGCCGCCCCTGCACGGGGGTGTCCGCGGCTGTACGGGGCGGGCCCCACAGCCCCGGTCACCTCCGCCGCGCACGCCTCGCACGCGCCCGTACGCGCACTCGACGCGTGGCCTCTGACCTGGGGTTTCGTAGGTCCCGACGGTACTGTCGAGGCACATCGCGAAAGGGGATCGGATGGACCGGGACGCACGCACGGCCGAGCGGAACATACGCAGTGTCGAGGACGTACTGAAGCTCATGGACGGCCTGTTCGCGCCGGAGGCCGACCGCTGGACGGCGGACGCGGCCGGCTGGTGGGACGGGTTCTACACCGACCGGTCCAAGGCGGTGCCGTTCTTCGTGGACAAGCCCGACGAGCACCTGGCCGCCCACATCGACGCCGGGGTCGTCGCGCCCGGCCGGGCCCTCGACCTCGGCTGCGGTCCGGGGCGCAACGCGCTCCACCTGGCCGCGCGCGGCTTCACGGTGGACGCCGTCGACCTGTCACCGGCCGCGCTGGCCTGGGCCGGGGAGCGGGCCCGCGCGGCCGGGGCCGACGTCCGCTTCCACCACGGCGACGCCTTCGCGCTCGGCCCGGACGTCCTGCGCGGCCCGTACGACCTGGTCGTCGACTCGGGCTGCTTCCACCATCTGCCGCCGCACCGGCGCGTCAGCTATCTCGCGCTGCTGGAGCGCGTGCTCGCGCCCGGCGGCCATCTGGCGCTGACCTGCTTCGCGGCTGGCGGCATGGGCTCGGAACTCTCCGACGCCGAGTTCTACCGGCAGGAGCGGCTGCACGGAGGCCTCGCGTACGCCGCCGACTCGCTGCGCTGGATCTTCGGCGAGCTGACGGAGGTCGAGCTGCGCCCGATGCGCGACGAGCCGGCCGACTCGCCGTACTTCGGCGAGCCGTTCCTGTGGGCAGGCCTGTTCCGCAGGGACGCCTGAGGAATCCGCCGAAGCCCCGCCGCGAGGGTGGAGGAGGTCCACCCGGAGCTGCGTCGAAGGATGCATCCCCGCGTCACCCGGGCGCAGGACGCGCCGCCCCGGCCCCGCCGGAAGAGTGGAGAGCGACCAGTGACGTGATCCCGCCCCCTCGGCGGCGGGCGGCGAAAGGAGCCCGCGATGGGCGGCAACGCGACAGGGGGTGCCCGGGGCGGCGGCAGGCGGCCGTCCGGGGCGGGGTTCGACCGGCACGGCCCGCGCCGCCGCGCCGCGTTCGGCGCGGCGGGGTGCGCCGTGCTCGTGGCGGCGCTGCTCAGCCCGGGGTACGCCGGGGCTGCGGCGCCTCCCGCCCCGGCTCTCCACGCGCCCGAGGGCACGGCCCTGCTGCCCAACCTCGACGACGACACGCGCCGCTGCCGCCTTCGCCCCGGCGACCTCGACCGCCTCGACGTGGCCGTGGACCGGCGGCTCGCCGCGTGCCACGACGCGGCCGACGAGGTCGTCAACGGCCCCGAGGACCTGAAGGACTTGACGCCGGTGCGGGTACGCCCGACCCGGGCGGCCGGGGACGCGGGCGGCCGCGTCTCCGTGCCCGCGGCGCAGCGTCCGTACGTACGTATCTTCGTCGAGCGGGACGGCCGGTACGTGCCGCTCGGCGCCGAAGGGCGCCTGACGGGGCGGGAGGTGCGGCAGGGGGCGCGGCTCGCCGTGGAGGGGCGCGACATCGTGCGCGACACCCGGCGGTGGGACGGCGGGGTCGACCTGACCCTCACCGTGGCGGGCGCGGAGCCCCGGCGCGCCACGCTGACCCTGCGCATGACCCCGGTGCTGCTCCAGCACGACCTCCAGCGCGCGCAGCACGTCTTCGCCGCGGCGCCGGGGCCCGGCGCCCCGGGCAGCGGTCAGCCCGCCGAGGTGCCGGTGCACACGCGCCCGCCCGGCCAGTGGCGGGAGTTCGCCGCTTCGCTGCGGGCGGCGACCCGTGCCGCGGGCCTGCCCGATCGCGAACTGCGCTTCCAGGCGGGCTCGGCGCGGTGGTGGCGGGACATCTGGCGCCAGGACATCGTCGAGCCCGGCTACGTCAGCAAGCCGACGCCCGGCGGCGCCCCGCACACGATGCGCGTCCTGCTGCGCTCCCCCAACCACTGGAAGGCCGACGACGGCCGCAAGGAGAGCCTGCGCCGGGCGGGCCGGCTGCTCTTCCGCGATCTGCGCGGCCCGGGCGTCGGCGTCGTCCAGCAGTACACGACCCGGCGCGGCCCCGGCGTCGACGAACTCCTCAACTTCACCGGCAACATCGAGTCCCTGCCGCCCTACGCGGGACACCCCCGGGGCCGGATCGTCTACGGGGCGACGGCGCGGCGCCACCCCGATCCGTCGTTCACGCGCATGCTCCGCGCCCAGCGGCAGCAGGAGCCGGTCGTCCTCGACACCTCCTGGCTGATCGCCGGGCACGCCGACGAGACCGTGCACGTCGTCCGGGCCGACAACGCGCGCGGCTGGACGCTAGCCGTGTCCGACCCGCGCGGCGCGCTCGGCCTGCTCCGCGAGGCGCGGCGCGCGGGTGCGGGCGGGCAGCGCCTGTTCGCGGACACGGTCGCGCCGGACAAGCCGACCGTCGACGAGTTGCTGCGCCACGAGGCCGCCGAGGGAGACAACGCCGACGCGGCCCGGCACATCGACGGGCAGCTGAAGGTGCTCCTGCGCGAGACCGGCCTGCGCGCGGACGAACTCGTCCGCCTTCCCGTGCTGTACGCCCGCGTCGAGTCCCGGCCCGGCGGGCCGCGCCGCCACATCGCCTTCTCCCCCGCGCTCGCCAACGGCCTGTCCCTGACCGCCCACGACTACGCCGCGCCCCTCCCGCACGGGCCGAAGGTGCGCGGGCGCGACCTGTTCCGCGACGCGGCCGAGCGCGCCCTGACGGCGAGCGGCGTGCGCGTGCGCTGGGTGGAGAACTTCTCCTGGGCGCATCTGAGCCTGGGCGAGGTGCACTGCGCGACCAACGCGCTGCGGGAGATCGGCCCGCCGCCCGCGCGCTGAAGCGCGGGCGTCGAGGTCCCTGGGGCGCGGGTGTCGTCGTTCTCGGCGGCCGGGTGCCGAGGCCCCTATAGGGCACAGCCGCCCGGCTGCCAAGCGATCGACCGATTCATCATGCTCTCGCGTGACACGGCTGACCCCGCGGGCCGTATCTCGGGACAATGGCCCCCATGTCTGACGACTGGAAGCGGCAGATCGACGCGCTCCACTCCGACCTCGTCCGCCGCGACGACCCGGCGGCGTGGGTCAGCGAGGCCGACGCCCTCGACGCCTCGTACCTCTACCCCCATCTCGCCGTGCGCGGCCCGGTGTTCGGGCTCGCCGCGCGCGATCCGGGCGACGAGGCGGACTGGCGCCTGCTCAACGACGTCATGGACGGCACCCCGCAGCAGGCCCGCGACGGCCTGAACTCCCTGCTGTGGTTCCGGGCCAAGGACAGCGCGGACGGCCGCGCCGAGCGCCGGGCCCTGCTGGCCGCCGTGGCCCGCCTGGAGCGGGAGCGGGTCAACGAGGTCACCGTGCTCGGCACCCGCTACCGCGTCGTGCGCGGCGAGGAGTTCGCGCGCGCCGGCGACGACGGCCTCGAACCGCCGCGCCCCACCGACCCCGAGCCCGCCGTCCCCTCGTGGGACGAGCGGCCCTCACCGCCCTCCCACGACGCGGGCTTCGCGCTCGTTCCGGGCCGCGACAGCGGCGTCATGGCGGGCGCGCTGCGGCTCGCGCTGCGCGGCTTCACGTACGTGGGTGACGACTACCCCGCCGCGTTCCGCGAGGACGCCCGGCGGGCCGTGCGGGACTATCCGGAAGTGGTGCTCCTGCCGGTCAGCTTCGGGGTCGCGGAGCGGCGCGGCGAGCGCTGGCGGCCACGCGGCGCCCTGATGCCGACCCCGCACGACGCCCGCCGCCTGCTCGTCCACGGCCTGACCGAGTTCTGGCCGCTCCTGTACGACCTCGACGACGCCGAGCGCGCCGAATTCGCCCGCGCCGCCGAGGGGTTCAAGACGGCGGGCCGCGCCAACGAGGTCGTCGTACGGGACCAGTGCTTCCGCATCTGCCGCGTGGAGCGCATGGTCCGCGTCGGCCCGGACGGCCCCGAGCCCGCACGCCCCTCGGACGTGGAGACGACGGAGCCGATGAAGCTCCACCCGACGATGGACGAGGACGGGGCCGTCCACTACGACGAGTGACGCGCCACCGGTACGCAGGGCCGCACCACCTCGGATCGAGGGAGGCGCGGCCCCTGTGCGACGATGGCCCCGTGTTGGAGCTAGCGATCCTGGGAAGCCTCGCCGAAGGCCCGCTGCACGGCTATGAGCTGCGGCGACGGGTCGAGCAGCTCTCCGGGCACACCCGGCCGGTCAGCGACGGCAGCCTGTATCCGGCGATCGACCGCTTGGTCAAGCGCGGCCTGCTGGACCGGCACAGCGAGCCGGGCGCGGCGGCCACCCGCCGCCACGTCCTGACCCTCAACGACGCCGGGCGCGCCCACCTTTTGGAGCGCCTGCGCGACCCCGCCCCGCACGAGATCACCGACTCCACGCGGTTCTTCACCGTCCTGGCGTTCCTCTCGCTGCTGCCCGGCAAGGCACAGCAGCACGCGGTCCTGCGGCGGCGCCTGGAGTTCCTGGAGACCCCCGCGAGCTTCTTCTACGAGGGTGACCGCCCACTGCGCGCGGAGGAGGTCGACGACCCCTACCGCCGGGGCATGCTCCTCACCGCGCGGGCCGTCAACCGCGCGGAGGTCGCCTGGCTCCGTGAGGTCCTGGACGCCTGACCCGGCCGCCCCACCGCTCTCACCGGCCCCTCCGGCCGCAGCGTCCGGCCGACCGGACAGGCCGCGGCGCCGGTACGTCCCGCGAGGGCCCGCGGATACCCGGCGGCCGAGCCGGGTAGGGAACCGTGCCTGACGTGCGGCGCACATCGAGGTTGCGGCGGCCGCCCGGGTTCTGGTTGCGTCACGCGGGCGGCCACGAGAACCGCGGCCGGACCGCCTTTTCGCCCTGACGGAGTGCTGATGACCATCGAACCGAGGACGACGACCACCCGCGCCGGGGGCGCCGCGACCACCGCCGCGGCCCGCTGGCTGCGGCGCCCCCAGCCGCGGCCGGGGGCGCGCACCACCCTGGTGTGCTTCCCGCACGCGGGCGGCACCGCGTCCTTCTTCACGCCCTGGGCCCAGCTGGTGCCGTCCCACGTCGAGTTGGTCGCGTTGCAGTACCCGGGCCGGCAGGACCGGCTCGGGGAGCGGCCGATCACCACGATGACCGACCTGGCGAACGCCGTCGCGGAGGTGCTGCGCACCGGCATACGCGCCGACCGCGAGCTGATCCTCTTCGGGCACAGCATGGGCGCCGCGCTCGCCTGGGAGACGGCGCTGCGCCTGGAGGCCGGGACGGGCCCCGTACCGCGGCGGCTCTTCGTCTCCGGGCACGAGGGCCCGCGCCGCAAGCGCCGCGGCACGGTGCACCTGCTGGCGGAGGAGCAGTTCGTGGGCAAGATGAAGGAGCTGGGCGGCACCGACCCGCGGCTCCTCGACGAGCCGGAGCTGCGCGAGATGGTGCTGCCCGCGGTCCGCGCCGACTACCGCCTCATCGAGACCTACCGCCCGGACGTCGACGCCCGGCTCCGCTGCCCGATCGGGGTGTTCACCGGCGACAAGGACGCCGAGGTGACCACGGAGGACGCGGAGGCCTGGCGCGAGGCGAGCCTCGGCGGCGACTTCTTCACGCGGGTGCTGCCCGGCGACCACTTCTACCTCGCGGACCAGGCCGACCGCATCGTCGCCGACATGTTCGGCGCCCGGGCGGGCGCCGAACACGGCGAGAGCTGAGCGGCGGTTCAGACCGCGGCGCGCTCCGGAGCCTGCGACTCCGACTCCGCCAGCTTCGTCAGGGCGCTCGCCCGGGGCGCGTGCGCCGCCCGCAGGCCGACCAGGGCGACCACCACGACCAGGAGGAACGCTCCGCCCGCGATGGCGAAGCTCAGGGTGAACTGGCTCTCCTCGGGCAGTGCGGGCATCCCGGCGGGCAGCTCGATCGTCTTCGACGCGAGGAGCGTGGTGATCATCGCGCTCGCGACGGCGCTGCCCACCGAGCGGGAGATGGAGTTGATGCCGTTGGCGATGCCCGTCTGGTGCGCCGGGACGCTGGCGACGATGAGCGCGGGCATGGAGGCGTAGCCGAAGCTGATCGCCAGGCCGACGACCATGCCCGCGCCGATCACGGAGGCGCTGGTGTCGTGCGCCAGGGTCAGCCAGGCGAAGCCGAGCACGCCGAAGGCCGCGCCGACGGCGAGCGTGACCCGCGCCCCGATCCGGCGCACCAGGACGCCGCCGAACTGGGCGCCGACCAGGGAGACGAGCGTGGTCGGCAGCAGGTACACGACGGAGGCGCCGAGCACGGAGGCGCCGAAGCCGTAGCCGGCCACGTCCTCGGGCATCTGCACGAGGTACGAGACGCCGATGAACTGGGCGAACATCGCGAAGCCGAGCAGCAGACCCGCCAGGTTGGTGAAGAGCACCGGGCGGTGCGTGAACATCTTCATGTCCACCATGGGCTCCTTGACCCGGCTCTCGGTGAGGACCCACACGCCCGCCATCACGACCGCGCCGGCGAAGGCGCCGAGCGTGCGGCCCGAGGCCCAGCCCCACTCGTGGCCCTGCGAGATCGGCAGGAGCAGCAGGACGAGGAGCAGCGCCAGGGTGAGCGCGCCCAGCCAGTCGGTCCTGCCGCCCGTCTTGGAGCGGGAGGCGGGCACGACGAAGAGCACGCCGACGAGCGCCACCACGGCGAGGACGACCGCGAGCCAGAAGACCCGGTGGTAGTCGGGGTCGTCCCCCTGGGTGAGGAGACCCGCGCCGACCAGGGCGAGACCGCTGCCGAACGCGAGCGTGCCGCTGACCAGGGCCATCGCCCCGTGCAGCTTCTCCGGCCTGATCTCCTCGCGCAGCACGGACAGGGCGAGCGGGAAGATCGCGGTCGCCGCTCCCTGCATCACGCGGCCGACGATCAGCCAGGTCAGCGAGGTCGTGGTGGCGGCGAGCACCGAGCCCGCGATCATCACGAGGAGCACGCCCACGAGCGTGGGCTTCTTGCCGTGCTGGTCGCCGAAGCGGCCGAGGAGCGGGGTGAAGACGGCGGCCGACAGGAGGGTGGCCGTGGTCACCCAGCTGACGTTGGCCGTGGTGGCGTCCAGGTCGTTCTGGATGATCGACAGGATCGGGACGACCAGGGTCTGCATCATCGATACGACCATGGCGGCGAGCCCGAGGACCAGGACCAGCGAGGTCTGCCCCGAGGGCCGTGAGGTCGCCGTGTGCGGTGCGTGAGACACGGAATTTCTTCCCAACTGCTTAAGAACCTAGAAACTTGAGAACCTCAAGCAACCG
This sequence comes from Streptomyces sp. NPDC045778, assembly GCF_056431945.1. Classification (NCBI taxonomy): domain Bacteria; kingdom Bacillati; phylum Actinomycetota; class Actinomycetes; order Kitasatosporales; family Streptomycetaceae; genus Streptomyces; species Streptomyces sp. NPDC045778. The sequence continues at coordinate 55,142 of NZ_JBWKJZ010000003.1, read as the reverse complement.
CATCACTGTAGGGGCCATTGTTTGAGATGGTCAAGTTTTAGGGCGTAAGGTGGACCCCATGCCAGAAACTCCACGCGTCGGCACCGGCCAGCTGATGGAGCTGCTCTCGGTGTCGCTCGGCGCCTACTACGGCGACTTCACGGCCGCGGCCGCCCGCGAGAACCTCACGGCCAGCCAGGGCAAGACCCTGAGTGTGCTGCGCCGCGGCCCCGCCGCGATGCGCGTCCTCGCCGGGACGCTGGCCTGTGACGCGTCCAACATGACGGGGATCATCGACCGCCTGGAGAAGCGCGACCTCGTCCGCCGCGAGCCCAGCCCCGGCGACCGCCGCGTGAAGAACGTCGTCCTCACCGCCGAGGGCGAGCGCGTCATCGACGCGATCCGCGCGAACATGCGCACCACCCTGGCGGGCCTGGACGCCCTCGACGACGAGGAGCGCACCGCCCTGCACGACCTCTTGAGCCGCGTCTTCACCACCGGGCCCGCCGACGCGTCCTAGCTCCGGGGGCGCGGAGCGGGCCGGCGGCCCCGGCGCGCGGCCGGGCATCCGCGGCAGTCTTTGGGTGTAGACGGCAGGTGTGCTGGTGACTCGTGGCTCAGGGTTGGGACAACAGCCCTGTGGCCCGTTGCAGCTGCGGCTGCAACGGACCGCACTTGTCTGTGCGCGCCGAAGCGGGGCAGGCGTGAGAAGGAAGGCTGTCCACGTCCCTGCGACCCCGTTGGACCCGACATGTCGTCTTGCGAGCGTTGGTCGTCCGCCGGCCCGCCGGCCGATGAGGAGATCACGCGGCTGCGGGAGGAGAACCGACAGCTGCGGCAGGCCATCGGCTCCCACGCGGTGGTCGACCAGGCACTCGGCGTCCTGGCCGCCGTGCACCGCCTGGCACCCGAGGCCGGCTGGGAGGTGCTGCGGGAGACATCACAGCACCTGAACGTCAAACTGCGCCTCATCGCGGAAGCGGTCCTCGACGCCGCCATCGGCCGACCACTGCCCGGGCCCGTGCGGCGCGAACTCGACGCTGCGGTACGGCGGAGGCGGAACCGGCTGTCGGCCTGAGCGCGCGGACGGGACGCGGGCCCTTGGCACCCGCGAGGGCCCCGCGTCCCCGAGCTGCCGAGGGGCCCGTACGCGTCCGTCCACCCGGCCAGGCGCCCCGCCCGGCCTCCCGCGTCAGCCGGCGGCCGTGGCCAGGTGATCGGTGAGGGTGCGCAGCGCCTCCCGGGACGGCGATCCCGACTCGGCCACGAAGGTGACCAGGGCCTGGTCGGGCTCGCCGGGCAGATGCAGCGTCTCGCGGTTCAGGGTCAGCTCGCCCGCCACGGGATGGCGTACCCGCTGCACGTCGTGGGCGTGCTCGCGCACCTGATGCTCGGCCCACAGGCGGCGGAAGTCGTCGCTGCGCACGGACAGTTCGGCGAGCAGCGTGCACAGCCGGTCGTCGCAGGGGAAGCGCCCCAGGTCCATGCGCAGCGCCGCGACGGTGTCACGGGCGACCTCCTCCCAGTCGGGGTACAGCTCTCGCACGCCGGGGTGGAGGAAGTGGAGCCAGGCCACGTTGCGCTGCGCGGCGGGCAGGGCGTCGAAGTCGACGAACAGGCTGCGGGCCGGGCGGTTGGCGGCCAGGACGTCGAGCCTGCGGCCCAGGACGTAGGCGGGGACGTCGCCGACCGCGTCCAGGAGGATGCGCAGCCCTTCACGTACCGGCTGCGGTGCGGGCGCGGCCCGGTCCGGGGCGCCGTCGCGCAGCGCCCGCGTCAGATGGCCGAGGTGCGCGCGCTCGGCGGCGTCGAGCCGGAGCGTACGGGCGACGGCGTCCAGGACCTGGTCGGAGACGTTGAGGGAGCGGCCCTGTTCGAGCCGTATGTAGTAGTCGACGCTCACCCCGGCCCGTTCGGCCAGCTCCTCCCGGCGCAGGCCGGGGACGCGGCGGCGCCCGCCCAGCGGCCGCAGGCCGACGTCCTCCGGTCGTACGCGGGCTCGACGGGACTGGAGGAAAGCGGCCAGTTCGGTACGGAAATCCATGCCTCAAGTGTCGGTCAAGCCTGGTACTGCCAGACCCAGGGTCGGGCAGAGCCCTGGGTCGCCTTCGATCCCTCCGTCAGAGTCGGGTGAGCAAGACACCGCACGACCCTTTCCCGGAGATCACAGTGACCACAGCAGCAACGCAGCCCCACTCCTCCCTCCGCCCCCTCGCCGGCCGGGTGGCCGTCGTGACGGGAGCCTCCAGCGGCATCGGGGAGGCCACCGCCCGTCTGCTGGCCGAACAGGGCGCCCGCGTCGCGCTCCTTGCGCGGCGGGCCGAGCGTCTGACCGACCATGTGGCGCGGATCGAGACCGCGGGCGGCCACGCCCTCGCGGTGCCCGCGGACGTCACCGACCCCGCCTCGCTCGCGGCGGCCGCCGACCTGGTGCGCGAGCGCCTCGGCCGCGTCGACCTGGTGGTCAACAACGCGGGCCTCGCGCTCCCCGACCTGCTGGGCCGGAGCGACGAGAAGAACTGGCAGCGCATGATCGAGGTGAACGTCTCCGGCGCGCTCGCCGTCGTGTCCACCTTCACGCCGGACCTGATCGCGGCCGCCGCCGAGCGCGGCCACGCGGACCTGGTCAACGTCTCGTCCGCGGCCGCGCAGATCGTCCTGCCCGGCTTCGCCGGTTACGCCGCGAGCAAGGCCGCCGTCAGCCACTTCTCGCGGAACCTGCGCGCCGAGCTGAGCCCGCACCACGTGCGGGTCACCACGATCGAGCCGGGGACCGTCGACACCGAGCTGCGCGAGCACATCGGCGACCCGGCGATCAGCGCGGCGGTCCAGGAGGCCGTGGGCTCCCTGGGGGAACTCCCCAGCGGCACCGATGTCGCCGAGGTGATCGCCTTCGCGGCGAGCCGGCCCCGCCACGTCAACCTCTCGCTGCTCACGGTGCTGCCGACGCGGGAGGCGTGAGGACGGGCCCGGGCGGTGAAGGCAAACCCTTCCCCGCTCTCCGTGCCCACCGTCGTCCTCTCCAGGACCCGCGCGGTCCGGTGAGGTGTTCAACTCGGTGCCCGGGCACCGCCTTTCCGTGGCTGGGGCGAGCGCGCCGACGGCACCCGGCTCGCCCCGTGCCGCCGACTACGACGGCGTCGGCGCGGCCGTCGACCTCCTCGCCCGGGCGGTGGCCACCGGGAGGAACGCGGTCACGCTCACCGCGAGCGCCGGCGCGGGACTGCCGCCCACCGCCGGGCATATGCACTCGACCCGCCCGCAGTACGGGCAGACAGGAACCATGGTTGTCATGCCTTGCACTATGCCCTCCTGAAGTCAAGATTCCGTTAGAACCCGATGATTATCGGCTAGCTCACAGGGGACACCGGCTCCGCGCGGGGCGGGTACGGTGACCGTGTGGCTGAGTCGTGGTGCGAGACGGACCCGGGTGTACTCCGGTTGCCCTCGGGGCGTTCGGTGCGCGGGCGCGGCCTGCGGCGGCCGTTGCCCGAGGGGCCCGAGCCGATGTTCGGCGTGTATCTCCTGGGCAGGCCCGCGCCGGCGGTCGCCTGGGACGCGCGGTGGCTGCGCTGGCCCGACTTCCGGCTGCCGGCGGACCGTGAGGAGGCGCGGCGGCTGCTCGGCGAGGCGTGGGCGCGTGCCGCCACCGAGCGCGTGGAGGTCGCGTGCGGCGGCGGTATCGGCAGGACCGGCACGGCGCTCGCGTGCCTGGCCGTGCTCGACGGCGTCCCCGCGGACGAAGCCGTCGGGTACGTCCGCGCGCGCTACCACCGCCGCGCGGTGGAGACCCCGTGGCAGCGCCGCTTCGTCCGGTCCTTCGGCGCGTCCTAGCCCCACGACGGCACGGCCGCGGTGAACTCGGCGGGTCCGCACGGCACTTCCGGCTGAGCTGAAGACCGTGGTCCACCGCTTGCGCCGGGCGCGGGGGCGGATCGCCGGAGGGATCAGGACGATCGAGGAGGGGCGGGACCGCGAGGAGGTGGTCGCGCAACTCGCCGCCGCGTCCCAGGCGTTGGACAAGGCGGGCTTCGCGATCATCGCGACGGGGCTCCGGCGCTGCCTCGCGGACGCGGGCCTCGCGGAGGGCCAGGGGGACAGGGACCGGGTGCGCGCCCGCCTGGAGAAGCTGTTCCTGTCACTCGCCTGAGCGCGCGCGTGTTCCCGGTGCGACCGTGCGCACGCTCGTACGCCCCGCGTGGCGCTCATCGTCGTACGGCGACGTCGAGGAGCATCCCGGCCGCCACCGCGAGCAGCACGCAGGCGAAGGCCTGCCGCAGGCGGGGGCCGGAGACCCGGGCCGCGAGGCGCTTGCCGTCCCAGGCGCCGAGGACCGCCGCAGCGGTGAACGGCGCGATCACCGACCAGTCGAGGCCCGCCGTGGTGCTGCCGCGAGTGGCCAGCGAGGCGAGGGAGTTGGCCGCGATGACGAGCAGGCTGGTGCCGGTCGCCTCCCGCGTCTCGAAGGCGAGGACGGTGACCAGGGCGGGCACCACGAGGAACCCGCCGCCCACCCCGAGCAGCCCGGTCAGCGCGCCGAGCGCGGCCCCGGCCCCCGCCACCGGGCCCGGGCGCACCACGCCCGTCCCCCGCGCTGCGGCTCGCCCGGGCCACAGCATCCGCAGGGCTGCGACGGCGGCGAACGCGGCGGTGAGGACCGGCTGCGGCAGCCGTCCCGCCGCCGCGCCCGCCGCCGCGGCGGGCGGGATGCCCGCCCCGGCGAACAGGGCCCCCGCGCGCCGGCGGACGTGGCCCGCCCGGGCGTGGGCGTACAGGGCGCTCGACGAGGTGACGGCGACGATCAGCAGGCTCGCGGTCGTGGCGGCGGCCGGGGTGAAGCCCAGCGGGTAGATCAGCGCGGGGACCGCGAGGACGCTGCCCCCGCCGCCGAGGGCGCCGAGCGCCAGGCCGACCACGGCTCCGGCGGCCAGGGCGAGGACGAGCGCGCTCATCGGCGGGTCAGTCCGGCCGACGGAGGGTGAGGCCCGCCTTCTCCGCCGCGGCGAAGCTGTCGTCGACGACGACCACGTCCCGCCCCGCGGCGTCGAGCAGGGAGGCCCCGATCGTCGCGCGCGTACCGCTGGCGCAGTGCACCCACACCACGCCGTCCGGCACCTCGCGCAGACGGTCGCGCAGTTCGTGGACGGGGATGTGCACGGAAGCGTCCACACGGGCCTCGCGGCGCTCGGTGGCGCGGCGCACGTCGAGCACGACCACGTCGCCGCGCCCGGCGCGGGCCGCGGCGAGGTCCGCGAAGGTGGCGCACGCGCCGGCCGCGAGGCGCTCGCCCGGGCCCACCCAGGAGCGCGGGTCCCCGGTCGCGGCGGCGGCCGGGCGCTCGATGCCGACGCGCACCAGCTCCCGCTGGGCGTGGGCGAGTTGCCCGGCGGACTCGGCGAGCAGGGTGACGGGCTTGCGCCACGGCAGCAGCCACGCCAGATAGGTGGCGAGCTGCCCTTCGGCCTCGACGTTGACGGACCCCGGCACGTGCCCGGCGGCGAAGGCCGCGCGGTGGCGCAGGTCCACCACCCACTCCCCCGCGGCGAGGCGCGCGGCGATCCGGTCGGCGGTCGCGGGCTCCGGCGGGGTCAGGTCGACGGGTGCGGGCCCCGCGGCGTTGACCGGGCCCATGTGGGCGTAGTACGCGGGGACGTCGTCGAGCCCGGCGAGCAGTTCGGCGACGAACGTGTCCACGTCCTGGGTCAGGGCGGCGTTGCCCGCCCGTTCGGCGCCGACGGTGGTCTCCTCGCCCGTCGCCCGGCCGGACGCGCAGAAGCTGCCGAAGCCGTGCGTGGGCAGGAGCCGCACCGCGTCGTCGAGCGTGTCCGCGAGCCGGTGCGCGGACACGTGCTGGGCGCGGGCCAGGCGCTCGGTGAGCCGTGGCTCGACGAGGTCGGGCCGCCCCACCGCGCCGATCAGGAGCGAGCCGCCGGTGAACGCCGCGACCGCGCGGCCGCCCTCCTCCATGACGTACGCCGTGTGGTGCGGGGTGTGGCCGGGCGTGGCGAGGGCGCGCAGCACCAGGCCCTCGTCCACGGTGACCGTGTCGCCGTCGGCGACGGGGGTGCGCGGGAACGCCACCGCGGCCCCGGCCGGGACCAGGTAGCGGGCGCCGGTGACGCGGGCCAGCTCCAGGCCGCCGCTCACGTAGTCGTTGTGGACGTGGGTCTCCGCGACGTACGCGATCCGCACGCCGCGGCGGGCCGCCGCGGCGATGACCTGGTCGATGTCGCGCGGCGGGTCGATCACGACGGCCGTGCGGGGGCCCGCGGCCAGATAGCTGTGGTTGCCCAGGACCGGGAACTCCAGGGTGTCGACGACGAACACGGCGGCTCCTCCCCATGCGGCGGCGGATACTCGCCGCATACCCAGGGGGGTATTTCCGACTCCGGCCGCCGCTCAGGTTGGCGCGGTTCTTTCCCCGCGCCGCGCCCCGGATTGCACGTCGAGGCGCGCCCCCGGGTCGCACTTCGTGGCGCGCCCCGAAGCGCACCCCCGAGTGCACGCCGTGGCGCACTCCGGAGCACACCGCGGGCCGCGCGCGCCGGTTCCGTGTACGGCGAAGAGCGGTCGTCCGCCACCTCCGCAGTTTCACGCCGCTCCCGCGCGATACCCGTACAGGGAATCCCAACTGCCGCACCGGCCATCGCTGTTGCGCCACGCGAGCGGGCCGGGGCGACGCTCCTCCTTCGGCGGGGCGGCGACCGCCCGCCCGCGCGACGGCTCCGGCGTGCGGTCGTGGAGTCGCCCGACGAATCGACGGACAGGTGGAGCAAAAGTAAAATGTCAACACAAAAGGCGCTACTTCACTCGACCGAAAGCAGCGGTCACGCCATGGCGGCGGAATCCGACGTGTGGGACGACACACCGGAGAGCGGGACGGAACGTCCCGTTTCGCCGGTCTGTTCGTACACCGAGTGGGACCCCCTGGAGGAGGTCGTCGTCGGGCGCCTGGACGGCGCGACGATCCCCGCCAGCGATCCGGTCGTGGCCTGCAACATGCCGCCCTGGGCGGCCCGGTTGCAGGGCTTCGCCGCCGGGTTCAAGTATCCGGGCCTGCTGGTCGAGCCGGCGCAGCGCGAACTCGACGCGTTCATCGACCTCCTGGAGTCCCTGGGCATCACGGTCACCCGCCCGGAGGTCGTCGACCACAAGGCCGGTTTCAGCACCCCCCACTGGTCGTCGCACGGCTTCTGCACGGCCTGTCCGCGCGACAGCCTGCTCGTCGTGGGCGACGAGATCATCGAGGCCCCGATGGCCTGGCCCTGCCGGTACTTCGAGAGCCACGCCTACCGCGGGCTCCTCAAGGACTACTTCAGGCGCGGCGCCCGCTGGACCGCCGCGCCCCGGCCCCAGCTCACCGACGACCTCTTCGAGAAGGACTTCACGCCTCCCGGCGAGGGCGAGCCCCTGCGGTACATCACCAACGAGTTCGAGCCGGTCTTCGACGCGGCGGACTTCGTCCGCGCGGGCCGGGACCTCTTCGTCACGCGCAGCAACGTCACCAACCGCCTGGGCATCGAGTGGCTGCGCCGCCACCTCGGCCCCGGCTTCCGCGTCCACGAGATCCAGAGCCGCTGCCGCACGCCCATGCACATCGACACCACGTTCATGCCGCTCGCGCCCGGCAAGGTGCTCGTCAACCCCGAGTACATCGACGTCGACCACCTGCCCGACGTCCTGGACTCGTGGGACGTCCTGGTCGCGCCCGAGCCCGACCCGATCGACGAGAACGTGCTCAAGCTGACCTCGATGTGCGGCACCTGGCTCAGCATGAACGTGCTCATGGTGGACGAGAAGCGGGTCATCGCGGAGCGGCACCACACCGGCATGCTCCGCGCGCTCGAACGCTGGGGGTTCGAGCCGCTGCCCTGCGAGTTGCTGCACTACGCGCCGTTCGGCGGCTCGTTCCACTGCGCCACGCTCGACGTCCGCCGTCGCGGCACGCTCACGTCGTACGTCGACTGAGGGGCCGCCCCGCCGGGTCCTCGGCGGCCTCCTCCACGGGCAGGGGCCGGGTGAGCTGGCGCGCTGCGCGCATCCTGCCGTCCTCGGTGAACTCGCCGAAGAGGTGCACCTCGGTGGCGGTGGGACCGCCCTTGCGGGTGCGGGCGTGGATGGTCAGGCGGGCGGCGATCCGGCCGCCGTCCGCGACGGCCTCGTGCACGTCGAAGCGCCAGCCGACCACGTTCTTGCGCACGGGGCGCAGATGGGCGAGGAGGCGGTCGTGGTCGAGGCGCACCCCGTCGCTGATCTGCACGACGTCCGGCGTGTAGTGACGGGCCATCACGGACTCCGGCGCGTCGCCGCGGACCGTGGACGCGGTGAGGGAGGTGAAGAAGTCCGCGACGAACCGCTCGGGGGTGGTGTCGGCGAGTGGCTTCATGGCGCTCCGATCCGGTGGACGGGGGCCGGGCGGTGACGCTGCGGAGCCCCGGCAGGCGAGGCCAGGCAGTGGCGCTGCCGAGCTACGTTCTCTGACACCTCTGTAAGATATGAGCCTCTGACAACTTGGACAAGGGTGTAAGAGATGACGGCTCCCCCGGAACCGCCCCGGCGCCGCCGCGCCGACGCCGAGCGCAGCAGAGCCGCCGTCCTGGACTCGGCGGTGCGCCTGCTGCGGCGGCGGCCGGACGCGGGCATGGCGGCCGTCGCCGAGGCGGCGGGCGTGACCCGGCAGACCGTCTACGCCCACTTCTCCTCCCGCGACGACCTCCTCGCGGCAGCCGTCGACCGGATCACCGAGGAGACGGTCGCCGCCATGGACGCCGCCGCGCTCGACGAAGGGCCCGCCGCACAGGCGCTGTTGAGGTTCCTCGACGCCTCCTGGTCGTCGTTCGCGGGCAACCCATGGCTGCTCCACGCGCCCTCGGCCGCCGGATCGGCGGAGCGCGACGCGACCCGTCACGAGCCCGTGACCGAGCGGCTCGTCCGGCTCGTCGAACGGGGCCAGGAGGCGGGCGAGTTCACCCCGGGCCTCGCGCCGCGCTGGCTGGTGGCCATGACGGTCGCGCTCGGGCACGCCGCGGGTGACGAGGTCGCCGCGGGGCGCGTCCCTGCCGCGGACGCCGGGGCCGCGCTGCGCACGACGGTCCTGCGGGTCCTCGGCTCCACGGAGCCCTCCTAGGGAAGCCGGCGCGTCGGCGACCTGTCGCGGCTCGCACTCGGCTGACAGGGACGGGCGTGACAGATCACCTCACCGCGGACCCGCGCGTGCACGTGGTCGGCGGCCGCCCACCCATTGCTTTTGGCATAGGACAATCCTATGTTTGACACAGGACAAAGCCTGGCCGAGCGGTGGAGGGGGTGGCCGTGCCGATCCACGGGGCGACAGCCATGGAGATCGCGGACAGCGTGCGGGACCTGATCGCGGCCGGAGAGCTGCGCTCGGCGGACCCGTTGCCGCCGGTACGCGCCCTCGCGGCCGACCTCGGCGTGAACCGGAACACGGTGGCGGCGGCCTACCGTCAGCTGGTGGTCGCCGGGGTGGCCGAGACCCACGGGCGCGGCGGGACCGTGGTGGCCGGGACGCCGCACCTCGCCCGCGAGGGCGCCGGGTTCAACAGCGGCCTCACCGACCTGGCCAGCGGCAACCCCGATCCCTTGCTGCTGCCCGACGTGCGCGCGGCGGCCGGGCGCGGCGGCTACCGGCAGCCGCTGTACGGCGCGCCCGCCGTCGACCCCGGCCTCGTGAAGTGGGCGAGCGGGCGCTTCGCCGAGGACCTGCCGGACCGCCCGTTCCGGGTCCTGGTGACGAACGGCGCGGCGGACGCCACGGAGCGCCTCCTCAACGCCCACCTCACGCGCGGCGACGCCGTGGCCGTCGAGGACCCGTGCTTCCTCGCGAGCATCGGCACGCTGCGCCTGAACGGCTACCGCACCGCACCGGTCGCGGTCGACCACGCGGGGATGCGCCCGGAGGCGCTGCGCGCCGCCCTGGAGTCCGGGGCGCGCGCGGTGGTGTGCACGCCGCGCGCCCACAACCCGACCGGCGCGAGCCTGACCGTCGGGCGGGCCGCCGAACTGCGCGCCGTCCTGGCCGGGCACCCCGGGGTCCTGGTCGTCGAGGACGACCACTTCTCGGCCGTCTCCGCCGTGCCGTACCTCCGCGTCACGCCTGCGGGGACGGCCAGGTGGGCGCTGGTGCGCTCGGTGTCGAAGTTCCTCGGACCCGACCTGCGCCTCGCCCTCGTCGCCACCGACGGGGAGACGGCCCGGCGCCTGGAGACCCGGCTGAGCGCGGGCACGATGTGGGTGAGCCTGCTGCTCCAGCACATCGCCCGCGAGCTGCTGTGCGACCCGGACGTGCGGGCCCTGCACGCCCGGGCGCGCCGCGCCTACGCCGAGCGCGCCGCACTCCTGGCCGGGGAGTTGGCCGCGCACGGCATCGGCGCCCCCGCCGCCCACCGGCCCGACGGCCTGAACGTCTGGGTGGACCTGGACCAGCGGGCCCGGCCCGTCGTCGACGCGCTGGCGCGCCGCGGCTGGGCGGTGCGGCCCGGCGACCTCTTCGCCGCGGGGCCGACCCCGCGGCAGGCGCTGCGGGTCACGACCGCCACGCTCACCGAGCCGCTGGCCCGGCGGTTCGCCGCCGACCTGGCCGCCGCCCTCGACCATCCGCACGCCGCGTGACCCGCCCCGGGCCCGCGCATCCTCCGCAGAAGGGACCTCCCGTCATGTTCACCGGCCTCAGCGCCTTCCCCCTCACCCCCACCGACGAGTCGGGCATCGACGAGCGGGCGTACGCCGGACTCGTCGCGCGCCTCGCCGCCGCGGGGGTGGACTCGATCGGCGCGCTCGGCTCCACCGGCGGCTACGCCTATCTGTCCCGCGAGGAGCGCGCCCGGGCCGCGCGCGTCGCCGTCGACGCGGCCGGGGGCACCCCGGTCCTCGTCGGGATCGGCGCCCTGCGCACCGCGCAGGTCCTGGCGCACGCCGAGGACGCGCAGAAGGCCGGCGCGGCGGCGGTGCTGCTCGCCCCGATGACGTATCAGCCGCTCGGCGACGACGAGGTGTTCGGCCTCTACGAGGACGTGACGCGGGAGCTGTCCGTGCCGCTGTGCGTGTACGACAACCCGCGCACCACCCACGTGGACTTCAGCGACGAACTCCACGGCCGCATAGCGCGGCTGCCGAACGTCGCCGCCATCAAGATCCCGCCGGTGCCCGGCGATCCGGCAGCGGCCCGCGAGCGCGTCGCCGGGCTGCGGGCGCTGGTCCCGGACACGGTCTCGCTCGGCGTCAGCGGCGACTGGTCGGCGGCCACCGGCCTGGGCGCGGGCTGCGACGTGTGGTACTCGGTCCTCGGCGGCCTGTTCCCCGGCACGGCCCTCGCGCTCACCCGGGCGGCGCGGAGCGGGGACGCGGCCGGGGCAGCCGCCCGCTCCGCGCGCCTCGAACCGCTGTGGGAGCTGTTCCGGCGCCACGGCGGACTGCGCGTCATGTCGGCCGCGGCCGCCCACCTGGGCCTCGCGTCGGAGCCGAACCTGCCCCGGCCGCTGCGCGGCCTCGCCCCCGCGGACCGCGACCGGCTCGTCGCGGTCCTGGACGGGCTCGGCCTGGGGTCAGCCGCGCCGGAAGACCGCGACCGTGCGGGCGGGCACGTGGAAGGTGCCCGAACCCCTCGCGTAGGCGGCTGACTTGACCACGGGGTCCGCGCCGCGCGCCTGGACGGGGTGCAGGGCGTACGGCGTTCCCTTGAGCCCGGCCACGCGCTGTGTCTGCTCGCGCGGCGTGGCGTTGAACACCACCACCAGGTCGCCGAGGCGCATCGTGATCACACCGGGCGTCTCGCCCGCCGTGCCGGACAGCGGGAAGGCCAGTTCCTCCTGGACCCGTTCGCTCGTCGCCAGGGAGAACACGGGCTCCGTGGTGCGCAACCGCAGCAGGTCGCGGTAGGCGGCGGAGGCGCCGCTGATCTCCGCACAGCCGGGCGTGAGGGCCCGGTCGGCCAGGAGCGGCTTCGCGTAGGGCCACTTGTCCTTGTTGTCGGCGGCCGGGGGCAGGCCGCGGCCGAAGCCGTTGCCGTCGCGGCAGTCCCAGTGGACGGCGTTGAACCAGTCGCCGCTGTCGTAGGAGTTGCGGTCCAGGGACTTGGAGCGCAGCAGGTCGCTGCCGGCCTGGGACAGCTCGGGGCCCTGCGCGAGCGTGGCCGTGGCCATCGCGAGGACCTGGGCGCGGGCCCGGTCGGCGGCCGGTGTGGACGCAGGGAGCTTGTAGGCGAGGGCGTCGTACAGCGTCTCGTTGTCGTGGGCGTCGGCGTAGGCCAGGGCGTCGCCGGGGGCGGCCGCGTAGCCCGCGGGGGCGCCGTTGTAGTCGACGTCCGCGCCCTTGACGGCGCGGCCCGACGAGTCGGTGAAGGCGTACGCCGCCAGGTTGCCGGTGAGGCCGACCTTGATGAGGTCCTGGTAGTGCAGGAGCCGGGCCTTCTGCGCGGCGCGGTCGCCGTTGGCGGGCGAGGCGTTCGGGTCGGTGTACAGGCCGCTCGCGAAGCCCTGCACGCGCGGGTCCGCGTCGAAGGGGCCGCCGCCGCGCACCGCGTCACGGGCCCGGTCGGAGAACGTGGCGATGCCCGTGCCCGCCATGTTCCGCTGCGTGGCCTGGACGAAGCGGGCGTCGTCGGCGACCTCGCCGAAGTTCCAGCCCTCCCCGTACAGGACGATCTTCTTGCCGTCGACGCCGTCCTTCGCGGGGGTCAGCGCGTCCAGGGCCTCGCGCACGGCGAGGATGTTGGCCTTCGGGTGGTGGCCCATGAGGTCGAAGCGGAAGCCGTCGACCTTGTACGCGCGGGCCCAGGTGACGACGGAGTCGACGACGAGCTTGCCCATCATGGCGTGCTCGGGCGCGGTGTTGGCGCAGCAGGTGGAGGTGGCGACGGTCCCGTCGGCGAGCAGCCGCTGGTAGTAGCCGGGCACGATCCTGTCCAGGACGGACTTGTCGCTCTGGCCGCTCGCCACGGTGTGGTTGTAGACGACGTCCATCACGGTGCGCAGTCCCGCGCGGTTGAGGCCCCGCACCATCTCGCGGAACTCGACCGTGCGCCGGGTGCCTTCGGGGTCGCCGGCATAGCTCCCCTCGGGCACCGTGTAGTGCAGCGGGTCGTAGCCCCAGTTGTAGGCGTCCTTCGCGGCGGTCCGCGCCACGCACGCCTGTTGCGCCTCGGAGTCGGGCGCGGCGGCGGGCAGGTCGCAGTCGGGCCGCTCCTGGTCGGCGCGGCGCTCGGGGACCGTGCCGACGTCGAACACGGGCAGCAGATGGACGTACGACGTCCCGGCGCGGGCCAGCTTGCGCAAGTGCCGCATCCCTGCGGAGCGGGTGTCGGTGAACGCCCGGTACTGCCCCGGGTGCCGGGCCGTGCGGTCCGCGACGGAGAAGTCCCGCACGTGTAGCTCCTGGATGCGCGCGGCGCGCAGCGGGACCGGGGCCGGCTTGCGCAGGTCCTTCCAGCCCCGGGGCGCGAGCGCGGGGTCGTCCAGGTCGACGGCCAGGGCCCGCCGGGAGTCGGCGGTCAGGGCGGTCGCGTACGGGTCGGTGACCTTGTTCGTGACCACCTCGCGCACACTGGGCGCCCAGACCTTCACGGCGTACCGGTACGGCTTGCCCGTCCAGCTCTCGGGTCCGGTGGCCGACCACACGCCGGAGGCCGCGTCGCGGCGCATCGGAACGCTGCGGCCGTCGATGTCGAGCCGGACGTCCTGGGCGGTGGGCGCCCACACGGCGAGCCGAGGGCGGCCGTGCCGGAAGACGGGGCCGAGGTCCGCCTTGGTCGCGGCGCGCGCGTAGAGGTCGTCGAGGACGCCCGGGACCTGCACGCCCGTGGCGGCGCGCGCGGTGCCGTCGGCCTCGCGCAGGACGGCGGCGAGCTGCCCGGTCAGGGCCGTGCGGACGCGGCCCCGGTCACGCGGGTCCACGCGGAAGGCGGCGTAGTCCTTCAAGTGGGGGTACGCGGCGCGCTGCGCGCCGGTGAGGCCGCCGGGGACGGGGGCGAGGCGGATGCGCTCGGCCTTTCCGCTGATCTCGCCGCCGTCCGTGGCGAGCCCGCCGTCGCGCGCGTACAGCACCTCGGCGTCGTGGCCGCCGGAGCCGTTGATGTCCCAGGCGACGGTAGAACGGTCTATCCAATGCGCGCGAGATGTCGTGAGGTCGACCGTCGCGCTCCGGGGCGCCGCCGACGCGGCGGAGGAGGCGAGGGGCACGGCGGTGGCGAGCAGGGCGAGCGCCACCGCCGCCGTCAGGGAGGAGCGGGACATCAGCAGCTCCTCGCGCCGGTGTGCAGGGCGAGGGCGGTGTTCGGCGCCACGGACGCGGTGAACCGGCCCGAGCCGTTCACGCTGACCTTCCGGCCACTCTGCACGTCGCAGTAGTTGCCCGCGGGCAGCGAGGTCTGGAAGGTGCGGTTCAGCGCGGTCCCCTCGTGGTTGACGACGACGTACGCCTTGTCGCCCCGGCCGAAGGCGATGGCGTCGTCGCCGTTGTCCCACCAGTGGGTCACGCCGGTGCCGCGCGCGGTGTTGCGCAGCTCGACCATGCTGCGGACCTCGGGCCAGGCGTGCTGGCACTTCCAGCCGTCGCGGTAACAGGCCTCCACCCGGCCGCCGTTCGGCGGGCCCGCGTCGCGGTCGGTGAACTCGTAGCCGGAGTGCACGTCCGGGGATCCGTAGGGCCAGGCGAGCATGAACACATGGGCCAGGGTGTGGTCGGCGCCGTCCTTGTAGGTGAGGGTGTCGCCGCCGCGCTCGGTGTCGTGGTTGGCGACGAACACGGCCGCCTTGCCGGAGGGCATGTAGGCCCAGCCCTCGCCGTAGTTCTTCAGGTAGGCGAGCTTCTCGCTCCGGAAGACGCGCTTGAGGTCGCGGGCGTAGCGGAACTCCTGCACGTCGCCGTTGCCCACGTATTCGTCCGGCGAGACCGCCTCGCCCGCGCCGTGGATGGCCTCCTGCTTCCAGTACGCGCCCGGGTCGGTCAGGCGCGCCTTGATGTTCTTCAGGTCGGCGGCGGCCATGTGCTTGGCCGCGTCCACGCGGAAGCCGTCGACGCCGAGGGAGAGCAGGTCGTTCAGGTAGGCGGCGACGCGGCCGCGTACGTAGTCCTCCCCCGTGTCCAGGTCGGCGAGGCCGACGAGTTCGCACTCCTGGACGTTGAAGCGGTCCTGGTAGTTGCTGATCGGCGCGGTGCAGTTGTCGAAGTCGGGGCGGGAGTAGACGCCCGGGTAGTCGTACTTCGTGTACGACGAGCCGCCGGTGCCGGTGCCGTTCCCGGCCGCCATGTGGTTGATGACGGTGTCCACGACGACCTTGACGCCCGCGCCGTGGCAGGTGTCGACCATCTTCTTGAAGGCAGCGCGGTTCCCGAGGCGCCCGGCGATCCGGTAGCTGACGGGCTGGTACGAGGTCCACCACTGGGGGCCCTGGATGTGTTCCTGCGGCGGCGACACCTGGACGAAGCCGTAGCCGTCGGGGCCGAGCCGGCCGGCGCACTCCCTGGCCACCGCGTCGAATCTCCACTCGAAGAGCACCGCGGTGACGTCCTTGCCGCCGGGCGGGGCCGCCTGCGCCTGCGGGGCCGCGCCCACGACGACGCCGCCGACGGCCGCGAGGAGGGCCAGGGCCACGGTGCCTGGCCGGCCGCGGCGCGTGCCGCTGCTGGGGGGTGTCACGGGTCCTCCTGGGGGGTTGAAGGTTGTTGCAGAAAGATTGCAACGCCGTTTGCGCCGTGACCGTACGGCGCTCAACAACCCCGGTCAACCCTTCGGACACACTCCCGTCACCGGGCGGAAACCCCTCAGCCGCGGCGTACGGCCGCCGTGGAGCCGCGCACGACCAGCTCGGGCTGGAAGACGAACTCCGTGCGCTGCACGGGGTTTCCGTCGATCTCCTCAAGGAGGGCGCCGACGGCCGCCGACGCCATCGCCTGCACGGGCTGGCGCACCGTGGTCAGCGGCGGGTCCGTGAAGGCGATGAGCGGCGAGTCGTCGAAGCCGACCACCGACACGTCGCCGGGCACCGTGAGCCCGCGCTGGCGGGCGGCCCGTACCGCGCCGAGCGCCATCATGTCGCTGCCGCACACCACTGCCGTGCAGCCCGCGTCGAGGAGCGCGCTGGCCGCCGCGTGACCGCCCTCGACGGTGAACAGCGTGTTCCGCACGAGCGGTTCGGCCTCCCCCTGCGCCAGGCCGACGTGCTCGTGCAGGGCCGCGGCGAAGCCCTCCGCCTTGCGGCGCGAGGGCACGTAGCGGCTCGGGCCGACGGCGAGGCCGATCCGCTCGTGGCCGAGGTCCGCCAGATGGCGCACGGCCATCCGCATGGCGGACCGGTCGTCGGGCGAGACGAAGGAGACGGGGACGTGCGGGTTGTAGCCGTTGATGAGTACGAACGGCACGCCCCGCCCGGCCAGTTCGAGGTAGCGCCCGGGGTCGGCCGTGGTGTCGGCGTGCAGCCCGGACAGGAAGACGATGCCGCTGACGCCGCGCGCTTCCAGCTGTTCGACCAGCTCGTCCTCGGTGGCGCCGCCCGGCAGCTGGGTGCAGAGCATGGGCGTGTAGCCGTGCCCGGCGAGGACCTGCTCGACGACCTGGGCGAAGGCCGGGAAGATCGGGTTGGTCAGCTCGGGGATGACCAGGCCCACCAGGCCCGCGCTGCGGCGTTTGAGGCGCACCGGGCGCTCGTAGCCGAGGACGTCGAGGGCGGCGAGCACCCGGCGCCGGGTGGCCGCGGCGACGCCCACCTTGCCGTTGAGCACGCGGCTCGCGGTGGCCTCGCTGACCTCGGCCTGCGCGGCGATGTCCGCGAGCCGCGGGGAGGTCGTCACACGGCCCACCAGACGGTGGTGTCGGCGGGCAGCTCGACCGTGCCGTCGCCCGCCGTCTCCACGTCCGCGCTGGCCAGGAGCGTGTGGCCGGGCACGGCCAGGGTCACGGCGGCTCCCGTGGTGTTCGCGGTGCACACGAAGTCCGCGCGCTGGAACGCGAGGACGCCCTCGGGCGCGTCCAGCCACTGGAGGGCGTCGCCCGCGCCGAGTCCGGTGCGGGCCCGGCGCACCCGCAGAGCCTCGCGGTACAGCTCCAGGGTCGACGCGGGGTCGCCGGTCTGCGCCTGGACGCTCAGCTCGCCCCAGCCCTCGGGTTGCGGCAGCCAGCTGCCGCCCGCGCCGAATCCGTACGAGGAGCCGTCCTTGGTCCACGGCAGGGGCACGCGGCAGCCGTCGCGGAAGCCGTCCTGGCCCTGCGCGCGGTGGAACGACGGGTCCTGGCGCACCTCGTCGGGCAGGTCGGTGACGTCGGGAAGGCCCAGTTCCTCGCCCTGGTAGAGGTACGCCGAGCCGGGCAGGGCCAGCATCAGGAGGGTGGCGGCGCGGGCGCGGCGCAGGCCGAGCGCGCGGTCACCGGGGGTGCGCAGCTGGGTGCCGAGGCCCGGCGGGTTGGCGAACCGCGTGGCGTGCCGGGTGACGTCGTGGTTGGACAGGACCCAGGTGGCCGGGGCGCCGACGGGCCGCATCGCGGCGAGCGAGGAGTCGATGACCGCCCGCAGCCCGGCGGCGTCCCAGTGCGTGCCCAGGTACTGGAAGTTGAAGGCCTGGTGCATTTCGTCGGGGCGCACGTACAGGGCCGTGCGCTCCACGGTCGGGGTCCAGGCCTCGGCGACCAGGACCTTGTCGTCGGCGTACTCGGCGAGGACCTGCCGCCAGTCGCGGTAGACCTCGTGCACGCCGTCCTGGTCGAAGAACGGCATGGTGTCGTTGCCGAGCAGCTTCAGCTGGTCGCGGCGGCCGATGTCGGGCAGGCCGGCGGCCTTGACCAGGCCGTGGGCGACGTCGACGCGGAAGCCGTCGACGCCCCGGTCGAGCCAGAAGCGCAGGATGGAGCGGAACTCGTCGCGGACGGCGGGGTGGTCCCAGTTGAAGTCGGGCTGTTCGGGGGCGAACAGGTGGAGGTACCAGTCGCCGTCGTCGGTGCGGGTCCAGGCGGGCCCGCCGAAGATGGACTCCCAGTCGTTGGGCGGCAGTTCGCCGTCGGTGCCCTTGCCGGGCCTGAAGTGGTAGCGGTCCCTGAGCGGGGAGCCGGGGCCGTCCGCGAGGGCACGCCGGAACCAGTCGTGCCGGTCGGAGGAATGGTTGGGCACCAGGTCGACGATGACACGCAGGTCGAGGGCGTGCGCCTCGCGGATCAGGGCGTCGGCGTCGTCCAGGGTGCCGAACATGGGGTCGATGGCCCGGTAGTCGGCGACGTCGTAGCCCGCGTCGGCCTGCGGGGAGGCGTAGAACGGGCTGAGCCAGACGGCGTCGACTCCGAGGTCCTTCAGGTACGGCAGGCGGGTGCGGACGCCCGCGAGGTCGCCCATGCCGTCGCCGTCGCCGTCGGCGAAGCTGCGCGGATAGACCTGGTAGATCACCGCTTCGCGCCACCAGTCCGTACGCGTACCGGAGGCGTGGTCGGCGGCGGGGGCAGCGAGATGGTGGGTCATGTCTTCCCTGAGGAGTGGTGGCGGTTGCTGGGGAGCGTCAGGACTTCGTCGCGCCGGCCGTGAGCCCGGAGACGAGGTGGCGCTGCACGAGGCCGAAGATGACCGCGGCGGGCACGGCCACGATCACGGCCGCGGCCGTCAGTGAACCCCAGTCGCTGGTGTACTGGTTGACGAAGGTCTGGAGGCCGCCCGCGAGGGTGAGGTTCTCCTCGCCGGTCATGAACGCGGAGGCGTAGGCGACCTCGGCCCACCCGGTGATGAAGCTGTAGAAGCCGGTGACGGCGAGGCCGGGCTTGGCCAGCGGCAGGATGAGCCGCCAGAAGGTGCCGAACGGGTTGAGCCCGTCGACGCGGCCCGCCTCGTCGATCTCCACCGGGATGGTGTCGAAGTACCCCTTCATCATCCAGGCGCTGAAGGGCACCGCGATGGTCAGGTAGGTGAGGACGAGGCCCATGGGCTGGTTGAGCAGCTCCAGGCTCGCGAGCAGGTTGTACAGCGGCACGATGAGCACCGCGACCGGGAACATCTGGGTGATGAGCAGCAGCCACATCAGGGGCCGCATGCCGGGGAACTTGAACCGGCTGACCGCGTACCCGGTGGTCGCGGAGATGAACACGCCGATGACGGTGGTCAGGCCGACGACGAACAGGGAGTTGCCGACCCAGTCGAGGAACTTGGTGTCGTTCAGGACGTGGTCGTAGTTGGCGAAGGTGAAGTCCTTGACCAGCGCGGTCGAGAACGCCTCGCTCTGGGGTTTGAACGAGGTGACGAGCAGCCACAGGGGCGGCAGGACCGCGATGAGGCCGGCGATCAGCAGGGTGGTGTGCAGGGCGACGGAGGCGAGCGGTCCGCGCTCGCCGCGCGCCCTGACCTTCTTCGGGGCCACTTTCGTCACCACACCTCTCCTTGCTTGCGGAGCGCGCGGCGGTAGACCACCGCGAAGAGCGAAAGGAGCAGCAGGATGAGCACGCCCCAGGCCGCGGACCCGGCGAAGTCGCGGGGGCTGACGACGAACGACAGGCGGTAGGCGTACGTCACCAGGATCTCGGTGGCGTCCCCCGGTCCGCCCCGGGTGAGCAGGAAGATCACAGGGAACATGTTGAAGGTCCAGATGGCGCTGATGAGGACCACGGTGGTGGCGACGGGCCTGAGGCCCGGCAGGGTGACGTAGCGGAAGCGCTGCCAGGCGCTCGCGCCGTCCATCTCGGCGGCCTCGTACAGCTCGCCGGGGATGGACTGGAGCCCGCCGAGCATGGCGACGAGCATGAACGGCACGCCGAGCCAGACGTTCACGGCGATCACCGAGAGCTTCGCCCAGGTGGGGTCGTTCAGCCAGGGGATCGCGTCGAAGCCGCCGCCTTCGAGGACGGCGTTGAGGAGGCCCTTCTTCTCGTTGAAGAGCAGCCGCCAGGTGAAGACGGAGACGAAGGCGGGCACCGCCCAGGGCAGGATCAGCGCCATCCGGTAGAAGGAGCGGCCCTTGAGCTTGCGGTTGAGCATGTTCGCGAGGACCAGGCCGATCGCGAACGACAGAGCGACGCAGGACACCGTCCACACCACGGTCCAGGTCAGGCGGTCCCAGAAGACGCCGTCGTCGAGGATCGCCTTGTAGTTGTCCAGGCCGACGGAGTCGTAGGTCGCCGGGATGTGGTTGACGCCGATGGTGCGCTCGACGTTCGCCTCGTTGGCGTTCGTCGTCGACAGGTACATGCCGCGCACCAGGGGGTAGCCGACGATGACGCCGATGACGATCACCACGGGGGCGACCATGGCCCAGGCGTACCAGTACGTGCTCAGCGCCCTGCGCAGGCGTCCGGGGTTCTTGCGGGGGCCGCGGCCGCGGACGCGCGGGGCGTCCGCGGCCGGGGCGACCCGGGGGCCGCTCTCGACAGACATCGTTACTTGTAGTCCTTGAGGAGCTTGCGGTAGGCGTCGCCGATGCCCTCGGCGCCGTCCTCGGGCGAGGACTTGCCGCTGAGCACCTTCTGCATCTCGAGGCGGATCGGCTCGAACAGCGAGTTGGCCTCGGGGATCCAGGGGCGCTGGACGGATTTGTCGACGGCGGGCTTGAAGAACTGCACCATCTGGTTGTCCTTGACGGACTTCACCTCGTAGACCGAGGTGCGCGTCGGCAGCAGGCTGAGCTTCTCGGTGGTCTGCTGCTGGACCTTCGCGGAACTCATGTACTTGATGAACTCGTAGGAGGCGTCCAGGTTCTTCGAGCCGGCGTACGCGGCGAGGTTCCAGCCGCCCTGCGGCGAGGCCTGCCGTACGCTGCCACCGGGGACCGGGGCGACGCCGAGGTTGGTCTTGGCGCTCTTGAACTGCTTGCCCTGGAGGGCGCCCTCGATGGACCAGGGGCCGTCGAGGGCCATGGCCACGTCGCCGTCCTTGAAGGCGTTGAGCTGGTTGTTGTAGCCGTCGCTCGCGTCGGTCACGGCGGCCTTGGAGTCCACGAGGTCCTTCATGACCTCGAAGGCCTTGGCGCCCTCGGCGTCGTCGACGGTGATCTCCTTCTTCTTGGTGTCCAGGAGGTCACCGCCCTCGCCGTAGAGGTACGGCAGGTAGAAGTACGGGTCGTCGCCGCGCAGGTAGAGCCCGGTCTTGCCGGACTTCGACTTGATCTTCTTGGCGGCGGACTTCAGGTCGTCGAAGGTCTTGGGGACCTCGACACCCGCGTCCTTGAGCATCTTCTTGTTGTAGAAGAGCGCGAGGGTGTCGATGGTCTGCGGAGCCGCGTACGTCTTGCCCTTGAACTTGGTGCTGGCGGCGGCCTGCGGCAGGTAGTCGTCGGGCTTGTCGAGCGCGGCGGTGTCGTCCAGCGGGGCCAGATAGCCGAGGTTGGCGAAGTCGGCGACCCAGGCGACCTCGGTGCGCATCACGTCGGGGGCGCCGGAGTTGCCGCCCGCGGCGTTCTTGAACTTGGCGTTGGCCTCGCCGAAGGGGACGTTGACGTACTTGACCTCGACACCGGGGTGGAGGTCCTCGAAGCCCTTGGCGAGCTTCTCGTACGTGGCCTTCTCGGCGTCGTTCGAGGTGTCCCAGAACGTGACGGTGCCGGACAGCTTGCCGCCGCTCTTCTTCCCGCTGTCGCCGTCGTCGCCGCCGCACGCCGCCGCTGTCATCGTCAGGGCGGCGACCACTGCGGTGGCCGCTATGCCACGCCGCATGTGAACTCCTTCAACTGGACCCGGAATGACCCGGGGTGATCCCGGGATGACCCGGAACAAGGGGAGACGAAAGGGGCGTCTCCTGTCGGCCGCACTCGACGCGGCGCCGGGTTGGCAGGAACGTAACAGGCTTGAAAACGTCCCGAAAGACCTTGCGGTGTTTTTCTGCAAGAGATGACGATCGTTACCGCCGCGTGTCCTGTGGGTGCCGGTCCGGTCACGGCCGGGCTTTCAGGGCTTGCCGCAAGCTTGCGCAAGCGGTGGGCAAGGCGCGCGCCGCCGGGTACAGTCCCGTGCATGACCGCGCGGCTCGTCGACATCGCAGCTCAGGCGGGGGTCAGCGAAGCCACCGTCAGCCGTGTGCTCAACGGCAAGCCGGGCGTCGCCACGGCCACCCGCGAAGCCGTCCTCGCCGCACTCGACGTGCTCGGCTACGAACGGCCCGTCCGGCTGCGCCGCCACGGCAGCGCGGGCCTGGTCGGCCTGATCACGCCCGAGCTGGACAACCCGATCTTCCCCGCGCTCGCCCAGGTCATCGGGCAGGCCCTGACCCGCCAGGGCTACACGCCGGTGCTCGCCACCCAGACCCCGGGCGGCTCCACGGAGGACGAGCTGACCGAGATGCTGGTGGACCGCGGGGTCGCCGGGATCATCTACGTCTCCGGGCTGCACGCCGACACCACAGCGGACATGGGGCGGTACGCGGCACTGCGCGCCAAGGGCGTCCCGCACGTCCTGGTCAACGGCTTCTCCCCCGAGGTCGACGCGCCCTTCGTGTCAGCGGACGACCGGGCGGCGGCCCAGCTGGCCGTGCGGCACCTGGCCTCGCTCGGCCACACGCGCGTCGGACTCGCGGTCGGCCCCCGGCGGTTCGTGCCAGTGGTACGCAAGATCGAGGGCTTCCGCCTCGGCATGCGCGAGCGCTTCGGCCTCACCACCGAGGAGGCCGACGCCCTGGTCGAGCACTCCCTCTACACCCTGGAGGGCGGCCAGGCCGCCGCGGCAGCGCTGATCGCGCGCGGCTGCACGGGCATCGTCTGCGCCAGCGACATGATGGCGCTCGGCGCGATCCGCGCCGCCCGGCAGCAGGGCCTGGACGTGCCCCGCGACCTCTCGGTGGTGGGCTTCGACGACTCCCCGCTCATCGCCTTCACCGACCCGCCGCTGACCACGGTCCGCCAGCCCGTGCAGGCCATGGGGCAGGCGGCGGTGCGCACCCTCCTGGAGGAGGTCGGCGGCACGCCCGCCCCGCACAGCGAGTTCGTCTTCCTGCCGGAGCTTGTGGTGCGCGGCTCCACGGCGTCGGGTCGCGGCCGGGCCTGAGCTGCGGGGCCCGGCTCGTCGTCGGCACCGCGAGGGCGGCCGCTCACGGAACGGCCCCCGGCTCCCTGGGGCCCGCCGCCTCGGCCAGGCACTCGTCGACGAGCGCGGCGAGCCGGTCCAGGCCCTGCTCGATCCGGTCGGGCGTCAACGTGCTGATGGACAGGCGCAGTTGGTGGTGGCCCGCGGTGGAGCCGTAGAAGTGGCGCATGGGTGTGAAGAGCACTCCGTGGCGGCGGGCCGCGTGGGCGAGGAGCGCGTCGTCGACGGTGAAGGGGACGGTGACGACGATGAAGAAGCCGCCCGTCGGCGCGTTCCAGCTGACGCCCGCGCGGTCCCCGAGGCGCCGGCCCAGGCCGTCGAGGACCTGCTGGAGGTTGCGCCGGTAGACCTCCGTCTCACGGCGGTTGGCTGCGGCCATGCTGCAACCGTGGGAGAGCAGCTTGCCGCCGATGACCGCCTGGACGATCGGCGGGGTGTTGACGGTCAGCATGCTTTTGATCTTCGAGAGTTCATCGGCGAGCAGGGTGCTGCCGCCGCGCCCCCCGGTCACCCGCTGCCCGGCGACGACATAGCCTACGCGGGCCCCCGGCATCCCGGTCTTGGCGAAGGAGCCCAGGTAGACGACGCGTTGCCGCGTGTCGAGGGCCTTCAGTGTGGGTGGCCGCTCGGCGGCGCTGTTCAGCAGCCCGTACGCGTTGTCCTCCAGGAGCAGCAGGTCCTCGGCGGCGGCGAGGTCGAGGAGCCGGTGCCGGTCGGCGACCGGCATGCTGACGCCCACGGGGTTGGCGAAGTCGGGCGTGACGTAGCAGGCGCGGACGCGCCGGCCCGCGGCGCGCGCCCGGCGCAACTGGTCCACCAGGTCGTCGAGGTCGATGCCGTGTTCCCCGGTGCGCACGGCAAGCACCGGCAGGTCGGCGAGGAGGGCGGCGCCGGTCAGGCCGACGTAGGTGGGGCTCGGCGCGAGGAGCGCGTCCCGGTCCCCGGCCCGCAGGGCGCGGAGGACCAGGAACATCGCCTCCTGGCAGCCGACGGTGACGACCACCGACTCCGGGTCGGCTTCGATGCCCTCGTCCACGGCGAGGCCGCGCGCGACGAGGTCGGCGATGATGCCCTTGGTGTCGCCGTACTGGAACAGGGCACGGGCCACGGCGGTCTCGCTCATGCCGCGGTCGGCACGCAGGTGCGCGCAGAACGTCCGCAGGTACGTGTGGATCAGCTCCACGTCGTAGAAGCCCTCGTAGGGGCGGCCCGCCGCGAAGGAGATCGCGTCCGGGTACGTGCCCGCCACCTCGTTCAGGAGGTTCATGGATTCCATCGACGTATCGCCGAGCGAGGCGTGCAGGGTGGCCGCGTCCAACGCGGCGCGGACGATTTCCGATTCCAGGATTTCCCTCACCTGAGTCCTTCATCGGCAGCGGTTTTCGGAGGCGGACACGACAAGGGGCCGCAGCGGCGCGCGGCCCGCTTTCCGCCCGTTCCACTTCCACGGATGCGGCGGTCCTGCGCACGACCGTACGATCGGGGCCGCACGAGAAGTATTCGGCCTCCCCGCCCGGCGGTAAAGACACACCACGGAAGAGGAAGCGCGAGGAACCCTCATGACGGTTTCACCCGAACAGGCCATGGCAGGTGACCTCCCCGGGGTCACGGATCTGACCATCGACCACGTCGAGTTGTACGTCGAGGACCTGGACGCCGCGGTGGCCGACTGGGTCGACCGTTACGCCTTCACCGTCGTCGGCACCGGAGGCAGTCGCGAGCACCGCGGTGTCGCCCTGCGCCAGGGCCGCACGACTCTCGTCCTGACGGCGGCGATGTCCGAGCGGCATCCGGCGTCCACGTACGTCAGCACGCACGGCGACGGCGTGGCCGACATCGCGCTGCGCACCGCCGACGTGTCCGCCGCCTTCGCCCGGGCGGTGGCGGGCGGGGCGCGCCCGGTGCGCGGGCCCACGCGGCACTCGGGCGGGGGGCCGGCCGTCACGGCCGCCGTCGGCGGCTTCGGGGACGTGACGCACACGCTGGTGCAGCGCGCGCCCGGCGCGGGCCCCGGCCTCCCGGCCGGGTTCGTACCGGCTCCGGAGCCCCGCGACGGGTGCGACGGGCTCGATGGGGGTGTGGGGCTCGTGGAGGTCGACCACATCGCGGTGTGCCTGGAGGCGGGCGACCTGGACGCGACGGCCATGTTCTACCGGCGCGCGTTCGGGTTCCGGGAGATCTTCCAGGAGCGCATCGTCGTCGGCGCGCAGGCGATGGAGTCCAAGGTGGTGCAGAGCGCGGTCACCGGCGCGGTCACGCTGACGCTCATCGAGCCCGACCCGCGGGCGCAGCCGGGCCAGATCGACGAGTTCCTCAAGAGCCACCACGGGCCGGGCGTGCAGCACCTGGCGTTCTCCGGGGCCGACGCGGTCCGTGCGGTGCACGCCCTCGCCGCACGCGGCGTGACGTTCCTGACGACCCCGGGCACGTACTACGACCTGCTCGACGAGCGGATCGACGTGAGGACGCACGCCCTCGACGACCTGCGCGCCACGAACCTGCTCGTGGACGAGGACCACGGCGGCCAGCTCTTCCAGATCTTCACCGCCTCCGCGCACCCGCGCGGCACGCTCTTCTACGAGGTCATCGAGCGCCAGGGCGCGCGGACGTTCGGCAGTGCCAACATCAAGGCGCTGTACGAGGCCGTGGAGCTGGAGCGGACGGGCCGCCGTGCCGGAGGCTGACGGCGGGGCGGCGGACGCCCTCGAAGACACGCCCGGTGCGCATGACACGCCCGGTGTGCATGGCATGTCCGATGTGCGCGACATATCCACGGCGTGCGACCTCGACGACGTGTACGACCTCGACGACATGGAGCGGGCCGCCGCGGCCGTACTGCCGCACGACGTACGGGACTTCGTCGCCGGCGGCAGCGGCCGCGAGCGCACGCTGGCGGCCGACCGGGAGGCGTTCGACCGTCTCTACGTCACGCCGCGGGTGTTGCGGGACGTCTCGGCGTGCTCGACGGACACGACGCTGCTCGGGCGTCCGGCGCGGCTGCCGGTCGCGGTCGCACCGGTCGCCTATCAGCGGCTGCTGCACCCCGAAGGGGAGTTGGCCGCCGCGCGGGCGGCGCGTGCGGCGGGCGTGCCGTTCACGGTCGCGACCCTCAGCAGCGTGCCCGTGGAGGAGGTCACGGCGGCCGGCGGCACGGTGTGGTTCCAGCTCTACTGGCTGCGCGAGCCGGGGCGCACCCTCGACCTCGCGCGCCGGGCGGAGGACGCGGGCTGCGCCGCGCTCATGCTCACCGTGGACGTGCCATGGATGGGCCGCAGGGCGCGGGACGAGCGCAACGGCTTCGCGCTGCCCGGGCACGTGCGTGCCGCGCACCTCGACGCGGGGGCCCGTTCGGCCGCGCACCGGGCGCCGGGGCGCGGCTCGGCCGTCGCCGCGCACACGGCCACCGCGTTCTCCGCGGCCCTGACGTGGTCGGACGTGGCCGAACTGCGCTCCTTGACGCGGCTTCCGCTGATCCTCAAGGGCGTGCTCGCGCCGGCCGACGCGGCACGCGCGGTGCGGCTCGGCGTGGACGCGGTCGTGGTGTCCAACCACGGCGGACGCCAGCTCGACGGCGCGCTGCCCGGCGTGGTGGCGCTGCCCGCCGTCGCCGAGGCCGTCGCGGCGGCGGGCGGCGGCTGCGAGGTGCTGCTCGACGGCGGCGTCCGCGGCGGCGTGGACGTGCTCAAGGCCCTGGCCCTGGGCGCCGACGGGGTCCTGGTGGGCAGGCCTGCGCTGTGGGGCCTCGCAGTGGGCGGGGAGTCCGGGGTGCGCCGGGTCCTCGACCTGCTGGCGGCCGAACTCCGGGACGCCCTCGGCCTCGCGGGCTGCGCGGAGGTGGACGCGGCACGGAAACTGGACGTGACGCGGCTGCCCTGAGCCGCAGCTCGACGAACGGGAGCAGCGCGCCGAAATCCGTACGGGACCCGAACGTCACGCCGAGGATATCGGCGGGCGAGACCCCGGAGCCCGCGGCGGCAGGTGCTCGCCCGCGCGGGAGTCGACGTACTCTACTTGCATGGACGCGCAAGGACAGTCGTGGGACGCGGCGGCCGCCGACCGGGCCGTGGCAGTGCTCAAGGCAGTGGCCGACCCCTCCCGCTACCGGCTGCTGTGGGCCCTCAGCCGGCAGGAGCTGCCCGTCAGCGCGCTCGCGGAGCTGCTCGGCGCCCATGTGGCGGCGACCTCCCAGCATCTGGCGAAGCTGCGGGCGGCCGGCCTCGTGGTGCCGCGCCGCGAGGGCACCCGGATCTACTACCGCGCCACGGACGTGGGCGGCCTCCTCGAAGAGGCGGCCCTGGTGGCCCAGGCCTCGACGGCGCGGGCCGGGACCGGTGCCGCCGACACCACCGCCGCGGAGCAGGCGGCCGAGCGGACGGCGCCCGCCCGCGCGCCGCGAGGACGAGCGGCCCGTGCCGCGCGCCGCCGCCCGGCGACCGAGCACTGACCGCCGGTCAGGACGGGGGCGCCTCCGGCCCGCCGAGGCCGGGCACGCCGAGCACACCGAGCAGGGCCCGGGTCGCCGGGCTGGGGTTGAACCGGCTCCACACCAGGTACTCCACGCGCCGCGGCCCGTCGACGACCGGGACGAGGGCCAGTGCGGGATCGGCCGCGGCCACCGGCCGGACGAACGCCGACGGCAGCAGCGCGACCCCGAGGCCCCGCGCGACGAGCCCGGCCATCAGGGCGACCTGGGCCTCGTACGCCACGTCACGGACCAGCCCGGCCGCGGCGAACGCCTGGTCGGACTGGGCCCGGGCGGGCGACCCCGCCGCGAAGTCCACGAACGTCTCCCCCGCGATCTCCCGCAGCGTGACCCGGCCGGCGCCCGCGAGCCGGTGCCCGGCGGGCACCACGAGCACGTGCTCGTCGTGGTCGAGGACGAGGGTCTCCACCCCGGAGGGCAGATCGCCCTCCGGCAGGCCGAGGAAGGCGATGTCCAGGTCGCCGCTGCGGACCGCGGCCGTCAGCTCGTCGCTGCGTCCGCCCCGCAGGAAGACGCGGACGTCCGGGTGCCGGGCGCGGTAGCGCTGGAGCAGTTCGGCCACGTCGACGGCCGCCGTGGTCACGATCACACCGACGGCGAGCCTGCCGCGCACCACGCCCGACGCCGCGGCGGCGTCGGCGGCCGCGCGGTCCGCGGCGGCGAGACACGCCCGCGCGCCGACGAGGAACGCCTCCCCCGCGCTGGTCAGCTCCGTGCGGCGGCTGGACCGGGCGAACAGCTTGACCCCCAGCTCCCGTTCCAGACCGGCGATCCGGTGGCTGAGGGACGACTGCACCACGGCGCACCGCTCGGCCGCGCGCGTGAAGTTCCGGGTCTCGGCGACGGCGACGACGTACCGCATCTGCTGGAGGTCCACACGATCATCGTCCTCGTTCATGGCTGTGATGACAACCATGCTTTGGAGTCATGGCGGTCCTGACCCGAGACTCCTCGCATGCCAACCCTGACCGAGCGGTCACCGACCCCCTCGCGGGCCTCATCGGCGCCACGTGTGTCGACCGTCGCGCTGACCGCACTCGCTCCCGCCTCCTGGGGCACCACGTACGCGGTGACCACGGAGCTGCTGCCGCCGGGGCAGCCGCTGTTCGCAGGCCTGATGCGCGCCCTGCCCGCCGGCCTTCTCGCCCTCGCGGTCACCCGCGTCCTGCCGCGCGGGGACTGGTGGTGGAAGGCCGCCGTCCTGGGCGCGCTCAACATCGGCGCGCTCTTCCCCCTGTTGTTCCTCGCGGCCGAGCGGCTGCCCGGCGGGGTGGCCGCCACCCTCAGCGCCACGCAGCCGCTGCTGGTCGCCGGGCTTTCCATCGTGGTCCTCAGCGACCGGCCGTCCGCCTGGCAGTGGGCCTGGGGCGCGCTCGGCGTGCTCGGCGTAGGGCTCGTCGTGCTCGGCCCGCAGGCCCGCCTGGACGTCGTCGGCGTCCTCGCCGTCCTCGGCGGTACGGCGGGCATGGCCGGCGGAATCGTCCTCACCAAGCGCTGGGGCCGCCCCGCGGGGGCCGGCCCGCTGACCCTGGCGGGCTGGCAACTGACCGCGGGCGGGCTGCTGCTGCTCCCGCTCACCCTGGTCGTGGAGGGCTTGCCGCACGGGATCGACGGCGGAGCCGTGGCGGGCTACCTGTGGCTCGGCGGCATGGGCGGAGTCGTCTCGTTCGCACTGTGGTTCCGCGGCGTCGGCGAGCTGCCGGTCGGCGCGTCCGCGCCGCTGGTGCTCCTCTCGCCGCTGGTCGCCACCGTCGTCGGCGTCGCGCTCGGCGAGTCCCTCAACCTGACGCAGAGCCTCGGCTTCGTCCTCGCCCTCGCGGCCCTGCTCGCCGCGCAGCTCACTCCCCCACGCCCCCGTACGAAAACCCTGACGCAAGGAGAACGGACGCGATGAACACCTCGATGAAGAGGGCAGGTTCCATGAAGGCAGGTATGACGATCGCCGTGCTCGGCGCCAGCGGGATGGTGGGCAGCCGGGTCCTCACAGAAGCCGGGGCGCGCGGGCACCGGGTGCTCGCCCTGTCCCGGAAGCCCGCGGTCGGCGACCCGCACGTGACCCCGGTCGCGGTGGACGCCGGCGACCCGGAGGCCCTGCGCGCGGCCCTCGCCGCCTCCGGGGCGGACGCGGTCGTGGTGACCTTGCGGACCATGCCGGTCGACCAGGAGTTCCTGGTCGGGGCCACGCGGACGGTCCTCGACAGCGCCGCGCGGCTCGGCCTGCGGGTCCTGGTGGTCGGGGGCGCGGGCGCGCTGCGCAGCCCGGGCGGGGAGGGCCTGCTGGTCGCCGACGACCCGGCGTACGTGCCCGCGGCGGTGACGGCCGTCGCCGCCGCCGGGGTGGCCCAGCTGCGGGCCTGCCAGGCGCACACCGGGAGCGACTGGGTCTATCTGAGCCCTCCGGCCCTGCTCGAACCCGGCGACCGCACCGGCCGCTATGTGCGCGGCACCGACACCCTCCTCACCGGCGCGGACGGGCGCTCGTGGATCAGCGCGGAGGACCTGGCGGTCGCCGTGGTCGACGAGCTGGAGTCGCCCGGCCCGGAGCGCCACATGACGGTCGCCGCCGCCTGAGGGCCTGCGGGCCCGACGTGGCCGGTCGCGCGGCTGCCCGCGCCTACGGGGCACTCTCGTCCGCGTCGTCGAGCCGGTACTCCTCGGAGCCCGCGTCGTAGGCGTACAGCTCCGCGTACCGGCCCCAGTCGGTGGCCGTCTCCAGCTGCCGTTCGGCCTGCTCGCTCGTGAAGTGGTGGGCGAGCAGGTCGCGGAAGTAGCCGGCGCGGACGGTTCCGTCGGGGTGCCGGCGCAGGCTGTTGGTGACCAGCTTCACCAGCGGGACCTCCAGGGCGGCGCGGGCGAACAGCGGCTTGGACGTCTGGACGTCGGCCCCGGCGAACGCGGCGCCCTCGTCGGACAGGACGAGGTCGTCGCCGCTGACGTGGGCGAAGCCGAGCAGGTCGAGCGCGTCGACCTGCGGGAGCAGGTCGTCGACGTCCAGGCCGAGGTCGTCGGCGAGGTCGGCGAGGTCACAGCTCCCGCCCCGGTGGGCGACCGTCTCGGCGAGGCCGGACAGGCCGTCGACGGTGGCCGGGGGCAGCGGGGTGGTGGCGACGGTGCGCCGGTCCGGCTCCGCCGCCCCGGAGCGGCCGGGCAGCCGGGATTCGCGGGGGCGCCCGGTCATGACCCGGTAGACGCGGTCGATCAGCTCCTCGAAGGCGGGCGCGTCGCGGTCACGCGGGCGGTCCAGGCCGACCTCGATGGTCTCGCGGACGGTGCCGTAGGGGCGGGAGCCCAGGACGACGACGCGGTCGGCCATCAGGACGGCCTCTTCGATGTTGTGGGTCACCAGGACCACGGCCCGGGTCGGGAACTGGCCGGACTCCCACAGCTCCATCAGCTCGCCGCGCAGGTTCTCTGCGGTCAGCACGTCGAGCGCGGAGAACGGCTCGTCCATCATCAGCACGTCCGGCTCGACGACGAGGGCGCGGGCGAAGCCGACGCGCTGCCGCATGCCGCCGGACAGCTCCTTGGGGTAGGCCGACTCGAAGCCGTCGAGGCCGATCAGGTCGATGGCCTGGACGGCGGCGCGGGCCCGGTCGCCGGCGGGCACACCGCGCGCCTCGAGGCCGAGTTCCACGTTCTGCTGCACCGTCAGCCACGGGAGCAGCGCGAAGGTCTGGAAGACCATGGCCGTGCCCGGGTTGGCGCCGGTCAGCGGCTCGCCGCGGTAGGAGACGGAGCCGGAGCTTGCCGGGACGAGGCCGGCGAGGCAGCGCAGCAGCGTGGACTTGCCCGAGCCTGACTTGCCGAGCAGGGCGACGATTTCACCGGCTCGGATCTTCAGGTCGACCCCGGCGAGCACGGGCAGTTCCCCGTCGGCGCCCGCGTAGGACTTGGTCAGGCCGGTGGCTTCGAGCAGGACGTCGCCGTCGGCGGCGCGCGGGGGCCGGGCGGCGGGGCGGGGGGTCGGGGTGCGCAGGGCGCGGAGGGCCTTGAGTGCCATCAGGGAGGCTCCAGTTCTCCAGGCGGGGCGGGAGGTCCGAGGGATGTGACCGGCGCCGGTCACAGGGAGTAGCGCCTGTCGGCGAGGCGGTAGAGACGGCGCCACAGGAGCCGGTTGAGCCCCACGACGTACAGGCTCATCACGGCGACGCCCGCGATCAGGTGCGGGAAGTCGCCGTCGGCGGTGGCCCGGGCGATGTACGCGCCGAGGCCGGTGGCGGTGAGCGTGGTGCCGCCGAAGGTGACGACCTCGGAGACGATCGAGGCGTTCCAGGCGCCGCCGGACGCGGTGATGCCACCGGTGACGTACGCGGGGAAGACGCCCGGCAGGATCAGCCGCCGCCAGCGCTGCCACCCTCGTACGCCGAGGTCGTCGGCGGCTTCGCGCAGATCGCTCGGGATCGACATGGCGCCGGCGATGGTGTTGAAGAGGATGTACCACTGGGCGCCGAGCGCCATCAGGAGGATGCCGCCGACGTCGAGGGACAGGCCGGTCCGCAGGAAGAACCAGACGGCGAGCGGGAACAGGAAGTTGGCGGGGAAGGACGCCAGGACCTGCACGACGGGCTGGGCGATCCGGGTCAGGCGCGGCGAGAGGCCGATCCACACGCCGACGGGCACCCAGACGACGGTCGCGACGGCGACCAGCACGACGACGCGGGCGAGCGTGACGAGGCCGAGCAGGAGCGGCTCGCCGAACACGCCGAGTCCGGTGCGGTCGTGCAGATAGCCGCCGAGGTCGGCGAGGCCCCAGGCGATGAGGCCGCCCGCGACGAGCGCGAAGGTGAGGTCGCCGGTGCGCCGCCGCGCCGGGTCGTGCGTCAGCGGCCGGTCGTCGGTGCCGAGGACGCGGGCGGCCCGGCCCAGGGCCCGGCCGGCCGGGCGGAGCAGGGAGCCGAGGAGCCGCGGCCAGTGGGAGCGGCGCAGGAGGTCGAGCACGGCCGAGCGCTGCACCTCGCTCGCCTCGGACTGCTCGTTCTTGAACCTCTCCGCCCAGGCGGTCAGGGGCCGCCAGAAGAGGAAGTTCACGCCGATGACCATGACCGCCATGGTGAGGACGGCCCAGCCGACCTTGCCGAGGTCGCCGTCGGTGACGGCCGCTCCGGCGTAGGAGCCGACGCCGGGCAGCGCGTACTCCTTGTTGTTGACGCTGATGGCCTCCGAGGCGACGAGGAAGAACCAGCCGCCGCCGAAGCTCATCATGCCGTTCCAGACCAGGCCGATCATCCCGGCCGGCACCTCGACCTTCCAGAAGCGCATCCACTTGGTGAAGCGGAACGACCGGGACAGCTCGTCGAGTTCGCGGGGCAGCGAGGTGAGGGACTGGTAGAAGCCGAACGTCATGTTCCAGGCCTGCGAGGTGAAGATCGCGAAGATCGACGCGCACTCCAGGCCGAGCATGGAGCCGGGGAACAGGGCGAGGAACCCGGTCACCGCGACCGTCAGGAAGCCGAGCACGGGCACGGACTGGAGGATGTCCAGGGCCGGGATCAGGATCCGTTCGAGGCGGCGGCTCCTGGCCGCCGCGTAGGCATACACGAAAGTGAAGACGATCGAGGCGGCGAGGGCCGCGAACATGCGCAGGAGCGAGCGCGCCGCGTCGTACGGCAGCCGCGCGGGATCGGTGTCCACCCGCACCGGGCGCTCGCCCGAGAAGCGGACGGTGGTGCCCTGGCCGACCTTGAGGACGAGATACAGGAGCACCAGGACGGCCGCGGCGACCACCACGTCCACCCACGTCATGCGGGACAGGCGCCCCGCGAACCGGGAGGCGAGCGGAGCACGCGGGCCGCCGTCCCTTGTCCGGAACGACATCACAAGAACCTCCGACCACACTGTGGGCACAGCGGACCCCCGGCCGCGACCGCAGAGCGCGGCGGGCCTGGCGGGGCACAGGGCGATGCCCGGTGTGCATAAGTGAATTGACTAGCGGGTTCGGAAGCCGCCGTCGAGGCAGCGGCCGCTACTGGGAGGGTCTTCGCCCATGGCTGCCTCCTTCGGTGATGTGCCGGACAGGGGCCCGGTGGACCACGGGAAGTGTGCGCTTCTTTGCGTCGATACGCAAATAAGCGAGACCCGGCAACGGGGGCCGTCGATGACCTTTGTGCGTAGTTGCGCAACTGTGCAACTATGGGGTGATCGCATTCCGACCAGGAGGTACTCGCGTCCCGACCTCGGGGAGATCGCACTCCGTACCGCCGCGCCACCGGGAGGTGCCGCCATGCAGGCCCTGACCACGTTCGACTTCGCTGCCCGCCTGGGCACAGGCGTCGGCTGCGGCGCCCTCATCGGGGTGGAGCGCCAGTGGCGCGCCCGCATGGCGGGCCTGCGCACCAACGCGCTCGTCGCCGCGGGAGCCACCCTCTTCGTGCTCTACAGCGAGGCGATGGCCGACCCCACGAGCCCCACCCGCGTCGCGTCGTACGTCGTCTCCGGCGTCGGCTTCCTCGGCGGCGGCGTCATCATGCGCGAGGGCGCCTCGATCAGCGGCCTCAACACGGCGGCCACGCTGTGGTGTTCGGCGGCGGCGGGCGTCCTCGCCGCCTCCGGGCGGCTCGCGCTCGCGCTGCTCGGCGCGGTCACGGTCATCGGCGTACACCTGGTCCTGCGCCCCACCAGCCGCCTCATCGACCGGGCCCCGCAGGCGAGCGCCGACACCACCACGCGGGTCGCCTTCCACGTCACCTGCGAGCGGCGCGCGGAGGGGCACGTCCGCGCGCTGCTCATCCAGCTCCTGAGCAGCGCGGACCCGCGCCTCGACGGGCTTCGGATCCGGCGCGGCGAGGACGACGGGACCACCGCGCTCGAAGCCGCCGTCACCCTGGACGGCGCCCCCGGCGCGGACATGGAGCAGCTGGTGACCCGGCTCTCCCTGGAGCCCGGCGTCCGCGATCTGCACTGGCGGCTTGCCGACCGGGAGGAGCAGGAGCGCGCCGAGCGGGCCGCGGCCTGACCGGCGCCCGCCCGCTCAGCCGCCCACCGGCTCCAGCTGGAGGTAGTCCAGGTTCCAGTTCTGGAAGGCGTTCGCGTCCAGGGACAGGCGCAGGGTGTGGCGGCCCCGGTCCAGTCGCCGCGTGACCCCGCTCGGCTGGAGCGCGAAGGCGCTGTGGCCCGTGGTGTTGCGGATGCCGACGGGTCCGCTGGGGGCCGCCCGGTCGAAGGCGAGCCGATAGGTCCCGGCGGGCGCGTACGGTGACGAGACCCGGGCCATGACGGCGTACTGTCCGCTCCGGGGCACGCTCACGTCGTACTTGAGCCACTCCGAGCCGCGCATCCAGCAGACCGCCACCGCGCCCTCCTGGTCGCACACGTCGACGCCCTCGCCGGGCCGCCCGGGGCCGTCGCCGCGGTTGCCCGGGTCGGTGTCGTGGTAGCCGACGCCCTCGCCGCCCGGGGCGTAGGCCTCGCCCTGGACGCGCACGGCCCCGGGCGGCACCTTGCCCGCCGCGCCCGTGGCCAGGTAGGTCTCCAGCGCCGCCACGTCGTCGGTCTGGAGGACGTTCGCCCCGTACTTGTCGATGAGCGCGCCCCAGCCGCGCGCGGGGTCGATCAGCGAGGCCTCGTCGGTGAACCGGGCGGCGAGGCCGCCGCCCACGCTGTTCATCCAGACGCGCCCCGACGCGCGCAGCCGCCGCAGGAACGCGGCGTCGACCACGGCGTCCTCGACGCGCGCGAAGACCACCTCGTACGCGTGCGGCGGGGCATCGCCGAACTCCGCGACGGAGCCGGCGTTGTCGTCGTCGACGACGTGCGTGTACAGCGCCCCGCGGTGCTCGGCGAGGAACGACCGCACCTCGGCGACGCGCGCGTGGGACTTGAAGACGGCGTTGCGCACGGTGTCGGTCTCCTTCAGGACGCGCCACACCGCGTCGCGGACGTCCCAGCCCTTGTCGAGGTTGACCAGGCCGCGGGCCTTCGCCGCCCGCATGGCGTCGGCGAGCGTGGGGACCCGCTGGTCGGTCAGGGCCGCCTGCTTGCCCCCGAGCCCCTCACGCAGGCGCAGGCCGCGCACCTGGGCGTGGGTGAGGTCGGCGACGCGCCCCCTGCCGTCGGTGGTGCGGTCCACGGTCTCGTCGTGCAGGAGCACGGGGACGCCGTCCTTGGTCAGGCGTACGTCGACCTCGACGATCTCGGCGCCCGCCACGAAGGCCCGGCGGAGCGCGCGGAGGCTGTTCTCGGGCGCCTCACGCCACTGGCCCCGGTGGGCGGCGGTCATGACCTTGGCGCGCGGGCCGTGGTCGAGGAAGTCGCGGTGCGCGCGGTCGGCGGCGTCGCGCCCGGGCGCCTCGCGCGCCACCACCGCCGCCGCGCCGGGGGCCGCGCCGAGCGCGAGCGCGCAGGCGACGAGGGCGGCGGCGGCACGGCGGCGCGGGCCGCGTCCGGCCGTGTGCGGGGTGAGGTCCGTGGGGCGCAGGATCATGGCCGTGAGCATCGGGCAGCCGATACCCGTACGTCCACGACCCCGGCCCGGTATGTCCCGGCTTTCTCCGACGCCGCGTCACGAGCAGCAGCGGGTGGGCCGGGTGGCGCGGGCGGGGATCAGCCCCTCACCCCGCGCCCAGGCGCCGCGCGACCTCGCCGAGCCCCTCCTTCAGGGCGGTGAGCTGGCCGGGCGTGAGGACGTCGACGAGGTGGGCGCGCACCACGTCGACGTGGCCCGGGGCGGCCGCCTCCAGACGGCGGCGGCCCTCGTCGGTGAGCACCGCGTACACGCCGCGCACGTCGGCGGCGCAGGAGCGGCGGCGCACCAGGCCCGCCTTCTCCAGCTGGGTGATCTGGTACGTGAGCCCGCTCTTGCTGGTGACGACCACCGCGGCGAGTTCGGCCATGCGCAGCTCACCGCCCTCGGCGGCGGAGAGCCGCACGAGCACCTCGTACTGGAGGTGGGACAGGCCGGACTCGTCCTTCAGCTGCTCCTCGACGCGCCGGTTGAGCAGCGCGCCCGCGGTCAGGAAGGCCTGCCAGGCGGCCATCTCGTCGTCGTTGAGCCAGTGGGTCTCGGGCATGGCACCAGACTACGGCAGTTGTTCAAATTCGAACCATCGAGTACGGTGCGAGAGGTGGTTCAAATTTGAACCCGCCCACCACCCGGCGCCCCGGCGCCTGGTACCCGTCACCCCTCACCCGTCGTACGAGCACCGCCCGCCGACCGTGCACCCGCAAGGAGCCGACCATGACCACCGCAGCCCCGGAACGCATGCCGTCCCTCTTCCTGAGCCACGGCGCGCCCACCCTCGCCGAGGACCCCGTCTGGCCGGGCGAGCTGGCCCGCTGGGGCGCCGAGCTGCCGCGGCCGACGGCGATCCTGATGGTCTCCGCGCACTGGGAGGAGGCCCCGCTCGCCCTCGGCGCCACCACCACCGTGCCGCTCATCTACGACTTCTGGGGCTTCCCGGAGCACTACTACGGCGTCCGGTACGCCGCCCCCGGCGCCCCCCGGCTCGCCGAGCAGGTCCGCAAGCTGCTGCGCGGCCCCGGCACACCGGTGCAGGACCTGCCCGACCGGGGCCTCGACCACGGCGCGTACGTACCGCTGCGGGAGATGTACCCGGACGCCGACGTACCGGTGCTCCAGGTGAGCCTGCCGACGCTTGACCCGCGCAAGCTGATGGAGATCGGGCGCAAGCTCGCGCCGCTGCGGGACGAGGGCGTCCTGATCGTCGGCAGCGGGCACTTCACGCACAACCTCCGGGCCATCAACCCCGAGAACCAGGTGCCCTCCGTCCTGGCCGAGTTCGACGACTGGGGCAGGCGCACCCTGGCGGCCGGGGACGTGGACGCGCTCCTCGACTTCGCGCACAAGGCCCCCGGCGCCCGCTACGCCCACCCCCGCGAGGAGCACTTCGTACCGCTCGCTGTCACGCTCGGCACGGCGGCGGACGACCTGCGCACGCAGCGCAGCGTCATCGAGGGCACCTGGCTCGGCCTCTCCAAGCGCTCGGTCCAGTTCGGCTGAGCACTCCGCCGTGCCGCGGGCTCGTCCCGCACGCCG
This sequence comes from Streptomyces sp. NPDC045778, assembly GCF_056431945.1. Classification (NCBI taxonomy): domain Bacteria; kingdom Bacillati; phylum Actinomycetota; class Actinomycetes; order Kitasatosporales; family Streptomycetaceae; genus Streptomyces; species Streptomyces sp. NPDC045778. Next base: position 17,699 of record NZ_JBWKJZ010000003.1, on the reverse strand, counting down.
GCGCGGATCACCCGGGCCCGGTCAGCACCCCGCTGTCCACGTGCTTCAGGAGTTCGGCCGGAGTGGCGTACACGGCGGCGGCCCCCGCCTCCTCCAGGTCGCGCCGCGGGATGCCCCCGCAGAGCAGCGCGACGGCACGCACCCCGGCCCGGCGCGCCGCGCGCATGTCCCACACCGTGTCGCCGACGAACACCGCGTCCTCCGGCTCGCACCCCGCGATCTCCAGGGCGCGGTGGACGGGGTCGGGGGCCGGCTTGCCCGAGGAGACGTCGTCCGCGCTCGCGACACCGCTGATCACGTCGTCGGCGTCGATGGCCCGGCGCAGCGCCGCCAGTTCGCCGCCGCCCGCCGAGGTGGCGAGGACGATGCGCCATTCGCGGTCCGCGAGGGCGTACAGGAGGTCACGGGCGCCGTCCAGCGCGGCGATCCGCTCGAAGTACGTGCCGTACAGGGTGCCGTGCGCGGCGCTCAGCTCCGCGTCCTGGTCACGGTCCCGGTCGTCGCCGAGCAGATGCGCGACGAGATCGGTCGAACCGAGCCCGATCGCGTGGTGGATGTCGTGCGTGGCGACCTGCTCGCCTGCCTGCCGGAACGCCTCCCACCAGGTCACCACGTGCAGGTGGTTGGTGTCGGCGAGGGTCCCGTCGACGTCGAAGAGCGCTGCGCGCGGCACGGCGCTACGCCCTCGTGCCGCGGTCGTGGCGGTGGGCGTCCTCCTGGGCCTCGGGATTCGGCGTGAGCGCGTCGCCGGCCTCGCCGTCCTTGTCGGGGTCCCGCTCGTCCCCGGGGTTCCGTGTGGCCGCTTCCTCCACTTCCTCGAAGACTTCTTCGGCGGCCGTCTCCGCGGGCTGCCCGGGCTTGGTCCTGTGGCCGTGGTGGTGCGTCATGGCGTTCCTTTCCTTGGGATGTCAGCGCACGTTCGTGATGACGAAGCCGCTGCGGGGCCTGGTCGGCATCCGGCTCAGCGGGATCCGCAGGTCCTGGTCGGGGACGCGGTAGTCGAGCCGGGCCAGGCGGGGCAGCAGGGTGCTCAGCACCGCGAGGGTGACGTCCTCCCCGGGGCAGCGGTGGCCGGTGGCGGCCTCCCCGCCGCCCTGGGGGACGAGTTCGTCGCGGCCGGGCGGGCGGCTGGTGAACCTCTCGGGGTCGAAGGTGTACGGCGCCTGCCACAGGTCCGGGTCGTGGTTCTGTCCGTAGAGGTCGAGCAGGACCACGGTGCCCTCGGCGATCCGCTCGCCGTGCCACTCCAGGTCCCGGGGGGCGAGCCCGGCGACGAAGGGCGCGAACGGGTAGAAGCGCCGCACTTCGTGGGCGAACGCCCGCGCGTAGTCCTCGCCCTCCTTGGCGAGGGACGCGCGCAGCTCAGGGTTCCGGTGCAGGGCGTGGGCGCCGAACACGGTGTACCAGGTGACGGCGACGGTCGGGCGGATGATGTTCAGCAGTTCCACGGCGGCCGTGCGCGGGTCGAGGAGTTCGCCGTCGGCGTCGCGGTGCGCCGCGACGGCGTGCACCGCGGAGCGCGGCTGCTCGCTCCCGGCCGCGGCGGAGGGCTCCGCGGCGGCCTGCGACCGTACGTCCTCGATCAGCTGGGCCAGGTGCTCCTCCTGGCGCCGCCGGGCGCGCCGGGCCCGCAGGTGGCGCGGCCCCGCGGTGGCGAAACCGTCGACCATCGCCACCAGGTCCCGCGCGGTCCGCCGGGCCTCGTCGTCGGGGGACTCCGCGAGGGGGATGCCCGCCCAGGCGCAGACGGCCCGGGTGAGCACCACGCTCACCTCGTCGAAGAGCCTCACCTCGGAGCGGTGGGGCCACTCCTGGCACGCGCGGTCCCACTCCCCCGCCACCCGGTCGGCGAGGGCGGCCACGCCCCGCGCGTCCTTCAGGAGCGACACGAACAGGGCCTTGCGCGTCCGGTGGTCCGCCCCGTCGAGGGTGTGCACGGCGCCCTGGCCGAAGAGGGTGTCAAGGACCGGCTCGGGCAGGGCGGTGCGCCGCCGCACATGGTCCTCGTCGTAGAAGAACGCGACGGCCGCCGGTCCTCGCAGCGCGACGGCCGGTTTGCCGAGCAGCCGGGTGCGCACCGGGCCGGGGCCCCGGCGGCGGCTCAGGTCGGGCAGCCACGCGTAGCCCTGGACGAGCAGCGGCAGAGTGTGGTCGAGCAAGGGAAACCTCCCGGCAGTTCGCGTCCGGCGGAGAAAAGGCGCGGCCCGTCCCGTCCCACCCTCCGCCGGATGGAGCGCGGCCACCACCGGAGCGGGCCGCGGTCCGGCTTTTCGATCAGGGTGAACGGGTTCCCGGCTCGGCCGCTGTGAATCAGGAACGGCCGATCGGCCGCGGCCCGATCGGGCGCACCCGGGCGTGTCGGACGCCAGGCCGCCCGCCGATCACGACCGCGCACGGCATCGTCACAGTGCTCACATCCGTGCGTTCCCCGCCCGGGAGGCGGCTTCCGGAACCGGTGGGCCCGTGAAAGGAAGCAGATCTGGTGCGTGGCGGTGGCGCGACGGTCCTGGCGGGGGTACTGCTCTGCGCGCTGACGGCCTGCGGTTCGCTCGCCGGGCGCGAGGACGCGGCGGTCGCGGCGGCGACCCGCTTCGAGGCGAGCCTGCGCGCGTCCGACGCGGTGCGCGGCTGCGCGGCCCTGGCCCCCGGGACCCGCGACGAACTGGAGCAGTCCGCCGAGCAGCCGTGCGCGAAGGCGCTGCCCGCCGCGGGTCTCCCCGCGGCGGGCCCGGTGCGCTCCGTCGACGTGTACGGCGGTCAGGCGCGGGTCGTGGCGGAGCACGACACGCTCTTCCTCTCGGCGTTCCCCGACTTCCCGGGCGGCTGGAGGGTCACGGCCGCCGGCTGTGCGGCCCGCACGGAGAAGCCGTATCGATGTCTGGTCAAGGGTGGTTGACGGATGCGGACCTTGTTCACGCTGTATCTGGTGGTGGTCCTCGGCGGGCTCACCTACTGCACGGTGCTGGGGCTGACGCAACGGTGAAGCGGGTGCTGCGGTTCCTGCGCCACAACGGCCTGACGCTGGCGTTCGGGCTCGGGTTCCTGCTCGCCCTCGCGGGGCAGGCGGTCGCCGGGCACGCCGAGTTCAACAACGGCCTCGTCGCCGAGGAACTGCGTCCCGTGAGCTTCGGCGGCTATCTGCTCACCTCCGACTTCGCGGTGGACGTGACGGAGAACTGGCAGTCCGAATACCTCCAGTTCTTCCTCTACATCTTCGGCACGGTCTGGCTGCTCCAGCACGGCTCGCCCGAGTCCAAGGAACTGGACAAGGCGGGCCCGGAGACGGACCGGGAGCAGAAGGTCGGCCGGTACGCGCGGGCCGACTCGCCGCGCTGGGCGTCCGTCGGCGGCGTCCGCCAGGCCTGGTACTCCCGGTCCCTCGGCATGCTGATGTGCACGCTGTTCCTGCTCTCCTGGCTGGCGCAGTCCGTCACGGGCGTGGCCGCGTACAACGAGGAGCACCTGCGGCAGCTCCAGGCGCCGATCAGCTGGTCCGCGTATCTGACGGCCGCCGACTTCTGGGACCGCACCCTCCAGAACTGGCAGTCCGAGCTGCTCGCCGTGGGGTCGATGGCGATCTTCTCCGTCTATCTGCGCCAGCGCGGCTCACCGGAGTCCAAGCCGGTGGGATCGGCCCACACGTCGACCGGCGTCGAGGGCTGAGGCCCGCGCGCCCGCCGGGGTGCCCGCCGGTCCCCCGGCCGCCGGTCAGCCCTGGTGCCGCCAGCCCCGGTCCGTGCGGACCAGCTCCGTGAAGCCCAGGTCCTTCAGGAGCGCGAGGGCCTGGGCGTCGTCGGCGGACTCGTAGGCCAGGAGGCGGTCGGCCCCGGCCAGGCGCAGCCACCGGGCGGCCTCCCCGAGGAGCCAGGCGGCCAGGCCTTCGACGCCGTGGCCCGGCTCGGTGCGGAGGTTGCCGACGTCGGCGAGGGTGCCGTTGCGGGCCTGGCGCTCGGGGCGGCCGAGGGCGGTGTCGACCTCGATGAAGCCGAGGTCGCGGCCGTCCAGGTGGGCGGTGAGGCGGGTGCCGCACTCGCCGAGGGTGCGGCGGACGCCGAGGCCGTCCACCGGGGCCGGGGGCGTCGGCAGGTCGGGCACCGCGGCGATGAGGACGACCTCCGTGTGCCCGGTGTGCCGGAACCCGGCGCGCTCGTAGACGGCGCGGACGTGCGGCCAGGTCCGGGGCAGGCCGTACACGGCGGGCGCGGGCAGGGCCCCGTCGGCCTCCCGCACCCGCACGTCCCAGCGGGCCAGCTGGGCGAGGCAGGCGCTCATCAGCAGGTCGGCGGCCGTGTCCGCGTCCGGCCAGAAGGACGCGGGCGGGTGGGACACGAACCAGTCGATCACGCCCATGTGCCGGTAGTCCGGGCCGACCTCGGCGTCGGCGCGGTAGCGCAGCAGGTGCGCGGCGGCCACGACATAGGACCGCTGCTCGGCGACGAGCGTGACGCGCTCGGCGACCCACGGGTCGATGATGAACTCGTCGGGCCTGCGCGTCAGCTGGCCGAGGACCGTGTTCACGGAGACGGAGGCGCCGGGGACGACGGCGGCCACATGGGCGTTCACCAGCTCCGTGAGCTGGTCGCGGTCGTCGCGGTGGAAGGGGCGTACCTGGAGCGCGGACATGCGCGAACCTCACTGCTGAAGGCCGGTCGGGCCGTGTCGGTCGAGGAGGCCGCCATGCGATGCGGTACGCCGCCGATCATACGACGGACTCCCGCGCGGGTGCCACGGTCTTGGGCACCGCCTTCAGGGCCAGGTCGTTGTGGACCGTCAGATACGGGCGCAGCTCCAGGACGCCGCCGTCGGCGGTGGTGGTGCGGGCGCTCGGGAAGAGGTCGGTGCGGCGCCGCTCGACGATGTCGCCGCGCAGCCGCGCGAGCCGGACGGGGTCGCCCTGCTCGTCGTACGGTTCCAGGCCCAGGTCCCAGGTCGCCTCGCCGCCCGGGTGCTGTCCCGCGGGGCCTGACAGCGGGATCTCGGCGGTGAGGCAGCCCGCCTCGTCGACCTGGCAGCGGGCCTCGAACGTGGCGTCGCCGCCGCGCAGCCGGGCCCTGAAGCGGTAGTGGTGGCCGTGCGCCGCCGCGCCGCACACCGTGCCGGTCAGGGTGATCGCGTCCTCGCCCACGGCGAGCGACTCCAGTTCGGCGTGGGCCGGCCTGCTCCAGGTGCGCAGGGAGAGGTTGCCGTCCTGGGTGCGGTAGGGCACTGCGGTGGCGAAGCCCGCGCCGGAGGGGTGCGGGGGCACGCTGGACCCGAGCAGCCTTCCGGTCTCCACGAGCCCGGCCCGCGCCCGCCGGACACGGCCCTTGCGCCCCTGCTGGAGGTGGACGTTCCAGTACCCCTCGGCCATGGGGCGGCCGCTGCGGTGGAGCAGGAGCTTGACGTACGGGTCGGTGTCGTCGGCGGTGAACCGGAACGGCAGGCGGACCTCCTCGTCCTCCGTTCCGGCGCGCGGCTTGAGCACCAACTGCCAGTCGCCGTGCGTGAGTTCCGCCACCGGCACGCGGAAGTAGAGCGAGCCGTCGGGGGCCACGCGGCAGCCGACGGCGACGGGCGGCAGCGCCTTGCCGAGCCAGGCGGCCACGCCGACGCGCTCGGCGAGGGCGCCCACGCGCTGGCGGGGCGTGCGGCCGGGCGCCGTGCGCGCGGGGCGGGTACGGGAGCGGCGGGCGGTCGTCGCGCCGGGCCTGAGGTCGTCGATCAGCGCCTCGTACTGGGCGGCCATGTGGTCGGGCCGGAAGCGGCGCGCCGAGCGGATCGCGGCCTGGGCCATGCGAAAGCGCTCGGCGTCGTTCTCGATGAGGCGGCAGAGCGCGTCGGCGACGCCCTCCTCCACGGCGGCGTCCGGTCCTTGCGCGGGGACGAGCAGTCCGTCCTCGCCGTGCGTGATGATCTCGCGCGGCCCGAAGTCGCAGTCCGTGCTGACCACGGGCACGCCCAGGCGCATGGCCTCGACGATGGTCATGCCGAACGACTCGGTGGAGCTGGTGACCGCGGCGATGGCGCCCTTGGCCCACTCCGTGTCGATGGGTGAGCGGGCGTCCATCAGGAACACGTGGTCGTGCAGGCCCAGCTCCTGGATGCGGCGGCGCAGCTTCTCCTTCTCCCGGCCCTGCCCGTAGATCCGCAGGGTCCAGTCCGGGTGCTGGGCGGCGACCTTGGCGAACGCGCCGATCAGGCGGTCGTAGCGCTTCACGGGCACCAGGCGGCCCGCCGCGACGACCGTCCTGGTGTCGCCGGACGAGGCCTCGGCCTCGGGGGCGGGGCAGCAGTTGGGGATGTGGGTGAGCCGGGTCGCGACGTCGGGCAGGGCGGCGCGGTAGGCGCGCTCGTCGCCGTGCGAGACGGTCACGAACGCGTCGAGGCGCGCGATCGCGGCGTCCTGGTCGCGGCGCAGGCCCGGGCGGTGGAAGTCGTGGGTGACGTGCTCCTGGCCGATGCGCAGCTGGTCGGCGCGGCCGTGCTCGGCGAGGAAGCACACCAGGTAGGGGCGGGTCGCGATGACGACGTCCGCGTCGCTGCGGCGCAGGTACTCGGCGAGCCGCGTCTCGCCGAGGGCGCTGGGCGGCGTCTTGCCCTTGTACATGAGGTCGTGCGGGCACACGGTGCCCGGCTCGCCCTGGGCCGGGTCGCGGCCGTCGTGGTGCCGGGAGCCCGCGCGCAGGTCGACGAGGGGGCGCAGGGTGACGCCGGGCCCGAACGGCAGGCTCGGGCGGGCGGCGGTGCGGTAGTACGAGACCACCTCGACCTCGTGGCGCTCGGCGAGCGCGGTGGCGAGGTTCGCCGTCGCGCGAATGGTGCCGCCGATGCCGTACGCGTTGTAGAGCAGGAAGGTGATCTTCATGAGGGGGCTGTCCCGTGGGCTTCGTCTGGGGGGTGGAGGAGGTGGGCGGGCGCTGGGGTCTAGGTCACGTGGGGCCCTTGGGTCGATGTCGTCCGAGATGTCCGTGGTTCATACACCCTCTCTGCCGGGAGGGTCCGGAATCGTCCCGCCGGGGGCTGAACCCGGGGCGCCGAACGGCGGGAGCGACCCCCGCCGTTCGGCGGGGGTCGCAAGGACGGTCAGGGGACGCGTTCCGCGACCTTGGTCGCACGCCGGAGCAGTTCCTCCAGCGGGCCGCGCCGGAAGAACCGCGCCCACAGCGCCGCGAACACGGTGACGCCCGCGACGAAGGCGAGCAGCACCACCGACGACTGGGGCAGTTCGTCCCCGCCGAGGAAACGGATGGCGACGATGTGCAGGACGTACGCGCTCAGCGACATGCCGCCGACCGCGATCACCGGGCCCGCCAGGCGCCGGAAGCGCGGCAGGGCGTCGACGGCGAGCAGACAGGTGGCGAGCACGGCGACGGCCACGCCGGTGTTCGCCACGATCGACAGGGTCGTCTCGCTGTGCGGCGCGGCGACGAACAGCCAGCCCCAGGTGTCCTCCTCCGGCCAACCCGCGACGTCGGACCACCAGGCGGTGCCGGTGCCGCCGGACTGGAAGCCCGCGTCGCTCAGGGCCCGCGCGACGCCGGGCAGGTGGTGCAGCGCCAGCCAGGACCCGCCGTAGCCGAGCACGGCCAGGCCCGCGCCGGTGGCGGCGAGGCGGATCCGCACGGCGGTGTCCGCCAGGTCGAGCCGCGCCACGGCCATGCCCGCGATGACGAACGGCAGCCAGGCCAGAGCCGGGTAGGAGCCGGTGAACAGCAGCGCGACCAGGCCGTCCCCGGTGCGGGGCCAGGCCAGGGGGCCCGTGGTGCCGCCGCCGAGGGCGCCGTCGTAGTAGACCGCGTGCGTGACGAAGTACAGCAGTTGGGGCAGCACGAGCGCCGCGACCACGGCGATCTCGGCGAGCGTCCGCGCCGAGAGGCGGTACAGCGGCAGGACGAGCAGGAAGTACAGACCGTAGAAGGCGAGGATCACCTCGACGGGCGTGCCGCTCATGGTGAGAGCGGTGCCGAGCGCGAGCAGGACGACGGCGCGCAGGACGACCTTCGCCACGGCCTGCCGGCCCTCCCGGCCGGTCTTCGGCACGCGGCGCCCCGTCATCAGGACGACGGAGAAGCCCGCGAGGAAAGCGAAGAGCGCGGACGACCGGCCGTGCGCCAGCTCCGTCACGAACCCCCGCACGCCGCCCGCGACGGCGGGGTCGGGCCCCACATGGGCCGCGTACATGCCGAAGACGGCGAGGCCACGGGCGAGGTCGACGCCGATGAGACGGCCGGTCGACCGTGCCCCCGCCCCCGGCGGGGACACGGCCGGTGCCGGGGCCGTGGCCACTGCGTTCTGTGTCATGCCGGCCAGCCTTCGCGGCGGGCTCCGCGCGGGGTATCCGGCAGTCGTCCGGCACCGCTCCGCCGTCCGGGCCGCCCCTCCCCCCGAACGGCTGGAACCCCCACGCCGGGTGGCTGCCGTCCGGGACCGCCCCCGCGCGCCGCGGGCGCCGCCGCCTAGAGTCGTACGGGGACGATCACGAGGGCGGTCCCCCTCGCGGACGGCCGGGCGGCCGGCCCGCGAGGCGACGACGGCGGCGAGGCGGGACAGCGTGATCCGGGTAGTGGTGGTGGACGACGAGGCCCTGGTGCGGTCCGGTTTCGAACTCATCCTCAACGCGGCCGACGACCTGCGCGTCGTCGCGACCGCCGCCGGGGCCGAGGCCGTGGACACGGTGCGGCGCGAGCGGCCCGACGTCGTGCTGCTCGACATCCGCATGCCGGACGTCGACGGCCTCACCGTCCTGCGGGAGCTGCGGTCGCTGCCCGAGGCCCCGGTGGTGGCGATGCTGACCACCTTCGACACCGACGAGTACATCGTGACCGCGCTGCGCTCGGGGGCCGCCGGGTTCCTGCTCAAGGACACCGAGCCCGACCAGCTCGCCCAGCTGGTGCGCACCCTCGCCGCGGGCGGCGTGGTGATGTCGCCCAAGGCCTCGCGCTCCATGCTGCGCGCCCACCCCGGCCCCGGCGGCGGCGCCGCGTCCGACGCGGACCGGGCTCGCGTGGAGCGCCTCACGGGCCGCGAGCGCGACGTCCTCGTCCTCATCGCCGACGGCCTGACCAACGCCGACATCGGCGTCCGCCTCCACCTCAGCGCGGGCACCGTCAAGGACCACGTGAGCGCCATCCTCACCAAGCTCCGCGTCACCAGCCGCGTCCAGGCGGCCCTGCTGGCCGAGCGCGCCGGGCTCCTGGACGCGGCGGGCCGCGCGGAGGAGCCGCGGTGAGCGAGCGGGCGGACGCGGACGCCCCGGCGGCACGGCCCCCCGGCCCGGACGGGGGGCCCGCGCCCACGGATCGCGGGGGGACGCTCGCCGCGCCCTGGTTCCGATGGCCGCGCCGCGTCGCCCCCTACGTCATCGATCTGGTCATCCTCGTCTGCGCGGCGATCGACATGGCCTTCACCACCGACTTCTACGACGACACCCCGTCCTCCCTGACCGCGGCGGCGGTGGCCTGCGCCGCGCTCCTGCTGAGGCGGCGGTTCCCGCTCGCCGTCGTGCTGCTCACGCTCCCGGCCAGCCTGATGGTCGAGCTGACGGTGGCGCCGTTCGCCGCGCTGTTCACGCTGGCCGACCGGACCCGGGACCGCAGGCTCCTCGCGGCGTGCGCCATCCTGTCCGGCGCCGCGGCCGCCTTCCCGTGGCCGCCGGGCTCACTCAGCTCCGGCGACCAGACCTGGACGCTGATCTACTTCGTCTACGCCCTGACGACCGCCGCCGCGCCCGTGCTGCTCGGCCAGCTCACCCAGGCGCGCCGGGACCTGTCGCGCCGCCTGGCCGAGATCGAGGAGGCGCGCGAGCACGAGCGGGCGCTGCACGCGCAGGCCGTGCTCGCGCAGGAGCGCGCGCAGCTGGCCCGCGAGATGCACGACGTCGTCTCGCACCAGGTGTCGCTGATCGCGGTGCGGGCGGGTGCCTGGCAGGTCGCCGCCAAGGACGCCGATTCACGGGAGGCGGCCCGCACGATCCGCTCCCTGAGCGTCAACACCCTCGACGAGCTGCGGCACATGGTCACACTGCTGCGCGCGTCCGGCGGCCGGGCCACCGAGCTGACGCCCCAGCCCACCCTGGCCGACCTCCGGACCTTGGTCTCTTCCAGCGGCATCGAGGCGGAGCTGACCGGCGCGCTGCCGCCGGACATCGCGACGCCCGCGCAGCGCACCCTGTACCGCACCGTCCAGGAGGCGCTCACCAATGTGCGCAAGCACGCGCCGGGAGCCCGCGCCCGCGTGCATCTGTGGGACGACGGCGAGGAGTTCGGCGTCACGGTCACCAACAGCCCGCCCACGCGCCCCTCGCTGCCCCTGCCCGGCTCCCAGCAGGGCCTCATCGGCCTGCGGGAACGCGCGGAGCTGCTGCACGGCACCTTCCAGGCGGGCCCCACGGCGGACGGCGGCTACCAGGTCAGGCTCACCGTCCCGAACGCGGCCGGCTGAGTCCGGCGCGTCCGAAGCTGTCCGGCCTCCTGCTGTGCCGCGCGCGCCGCGCCCCGTATACCTGGAGCACCATGACCACGCCGCAGCCCCGCCCCGCCTCCCGGCCCCGCGCCGCGCTCGCCATGGCGCGTGACGCCGCCGCAGCCGTGCTCGACGACCAGGCGCTCGCCGCGCTCGACGCGGTCTGCGCGCTGGAGTATCCGCCGCTGCTCGACGACTTCGGCACGGCGGCGGCCCGGGACGTCCTCGGCCGGGTCGAGGTGCTCGTCACCGGCTGGGGCTGCCCGCCGCTCGACGCGGCCGCGCTCGCCGCCGCGCCCGGCCTGCGGGCCGTCGTGCACACGGCGGGCTCCGTGCGCGGGCACGTCACGGACGCGTGCTGGCAGCGTGGCGTGGAGGTGTCGTCGGCGGCCGTCGCCAACGCCCTTCCGGTGGCCGAGTACACGCTCGCGATGATCCTGCTCACGGGCAAGCGGGTCCTGGAGCGCGCCCGCGCCCACACCGCGGCGCGCCGCCCCGACGACCCGCTGCGCGTCCCCCGCACGCTCGGCAACCACGGCCGCACCGTGGGCATCCTGTCCGCCTCGCACGTCGGCAGGCGGGTCATCGAACTGCTGCGCCCGTACGACATGCGCGTCCTGCTGCACGATCCGTACGTCGACGCGGCGGAGGCGGCCGCCCTCGGCGTGCGCGGCGTGGGCCTGCGGCAGCTCTTCGCGGAGAGCGACGTCGTGAGCGTGCACACGCCGCTGCTGCCCGGGACGCACGGGCTCGTCGGCCGGGACCTCATCGCCGCCCTGCGCCGGGACGCGGTGCTCATCAACACCGCGCGCGGCGCGGTGGTCGACCAGGAGGCGCTCACCGAGGCCGTGACGGCGGGGCGGATCCGGGCCGTGCTCGACGTCACGGACCCCGAAGTGCTGCCTCCCGGGCACCCGTTGTGGGACTGCGAGAACGTGCTGCTCACCCCGCACCTCGCCGGGTCGCAGGGCAACGAGTGGCGCCGTCTGACCGACCTCGCCGTGAGCGAGGTGGCCCGCTGGGCGGCGGGGGACGGCTTCGCCCACGCCGTGTCCGCCCGGCGGGCCCGGCTGCTTGCCTGAGCCGCCGCTAGGCCCCCGTCGTGGAGCCCGGCCGGACGATCATCAGGATGGTGACGGTCGCCCAGAGGACGTTGAAGACGCCGGTGACCATGGCGAGTCGGGCGCCGGCCCGCGCGTCGAGGCGTACGGCGACAGCGCCCTCGGGTTCGGCGGCCGTGCCGTCCCCGGCCCCGGTGCCACCGGCGGCGGCACCCGGTCCGGCCACCGCCGCCAGGGCCGTCTCCTGCCGGGGCAGGACGAGCAGCATCAGGATGAGGGCGGCCAGGAAGGTGAGCCCGATCGACGTGACCAGCCACGGGCTGCCCAGGACGTCCATGCTGCTCGCGGTGGCGAAGCCGAAGGCCACCACGGCGATGCCCAGGCCCCCGTAGACGCGGCTGATGCGGTGCAGCGTCCGCAGCGTGGTGACGGGGCGCGGGTCGTCGGGCGCGGCCAGGGCCTCGCGCAGGACCCTGGGGAACATGCTGGCGGCGACGGTGACCGGGCCCACGGCGACGATCGCCGCGAGCACGTGCAGGGTGAGGAAGAGTTTCGACATCAGAGGCTCTCGGGAGACCTTCGGGAAGGCGGCGGGAAAGGGCTGCTCCGCCGCGGGGGGGGGCTGTTCCCGGCGCGGCGGGGTGAGGGCTGTTCAGATCGCGACCGGCTCGGTGCCGGTGTCGCGCCAGACGACACCGCGGCGCTCGTACGCGAACAGCTCCTCGACGGCGTGGGCGACGCGCGGCCCGAACTCGCGCTCCAGCAGGTGCAGGCCGAGGTCGAGCCCCGAGGTGACGCCGCCGCCCGTGACCAGGTCACCGTCGTCGACGACGCGGGCCCTCACGGTCCGCACGCCGAGCGCCTCCATGCCGTCCAGGGCGGCGTGGTGCCCGGTGGCGGGGCGGCCCTTGACGAGCCCGGCCATGGCCAGGACGAGGGAGCCGCCGCACACACTGGCCACGGTCACGCCGGGGCGGGCCAGGGCCTCGCCGAGGAGCCCGGGCAGCTCGGTGCGCAGGGTGCGCCCGAGCCGCGAGGGGATGCTGTCGTCGTCGGGGGCCCGCTGCTCGGTCGCCCCCGCGGCGCCCGGAAGGAGCACCAGGTCGGCGCGTTCGGGATCGAGCTTCGCCGCGGCCCTGAGGCTGATCCCCTCCAGGCCGCTGGGGACGTCGCGGGGGCCTTCCGCCGAGACCAGTTCCACGGTGAGCGCGCCGTCGGTGGCGTGACCGCCCGCGTACAGGACCTCCAGGGGTCCGAGGACGTCCAGCGGGTCGAAGCCGTCGAAAAGTACTGCCTGCACGCGCATGCCGGGGTTCCGTTCCGTGGTGAGGGGCTCGGGCACCGCCGAGGCTAGCCAGGGGGCCTCGGGCCCCGACAGTGGCTGTAATGACAGCTTTCAACGGGATATCGCCACGGCGCCCCAGGGCCGAGCCGCCTGGTCATCGCCCGGTGCGCGGGCGTCGGCGTGCGGCTTCCCGCCTTGGCGTAATGCCGGTGGTGCCGTACGTTTCCGCCATGCACACGGTCGCTGTCCTCGCCCTGGACGATGTCATCTCCTCCGACCTGGCGATGCCCATCGACACCTTCGCGCGCACCCGGCTGCCCGGCGAGCGGTCGGCCTACCGGGTGCGGGTGTGCGCGGCCGAGGACGAGGTCGACGCGGGCGGCGCGTTCACGCTGCGGGCGCCCCACGACCTGACCGCGCTCGCCGACGCCGACACAGTGATGGTGCCGGGCGTGCACGACCCCTCGGCGCCGGTGCGCGAGGACGTCCTCGACGCGCTCCGTGAGGCCGCCGCCGCGGGCACGCGGATCGCCTCGGTGTGCGTCGGCACGTTCGTGCTCGCGCAGGCCGGGCTGCTGAAGGGGCTGCGGGCCACCACGCACTGGTACGCGGCGGACCAGCTGGCGGCGGCCTACCCGGACATCGAGGTGGACCCGGACGTCCTGTACGTGGACAACGGCCAGATCCTGACCTCCGCGGGCGCCGCCGCCGGGATGGACCTGTGCCTGCACATGATCCGCCGCGACTACGGCTCGGCGGTCGCCGCCGACGCCGCGCGCGCGTCCGTGATGCCGCTGGAACGCGAGGGCGGCCAGGCCCAGTTCATCGTCAACCAGCCCCCGGCGAACCCTTGCGGCCAGGCCCTCGAACCCCTGCTGGCCTGGCTCGACGAGAACGCGGCGCGCGAACTGACCCTCGACGACATCGCCGCGCACGCGGGCCTGAGCAGCCGCACGCTGCTGCGCCGCTTCCGCGAGCAGACCGGCACGACCCCCTTGCAGTGGCTGCACCGGGCGCGGGTCCGCCGCGCCCAGCACCTCCTGGAGACCACCGCCCACCCGGTGGAGCGCATCGCCGCGCAGGTCGGCTTCGGCTCGCCGACGGCGTTCCGCGACCGCTTCAAGCGGGTCGCGGGGGTCAGCCCGCAGGCGTACCGGCGGGCGTTCGGGGCGCGGGCGTAGTCCCTTCGGGAACCAGGACGAGACGGCCGCGCAGGCCGCCCGCGGCGAGGCGGGCGTGGGCCTCGGCCGCGCGGGACAGGGGCAGGGTGCCGGCCACGCGCGGCGTGAGGCGGCCCGCCGCCGCGAGCGCGGACAGCAGGCCGAGGGCCGCGCCGTCGGCCGCGATCCAGTGGTTCAGGGAGCGGATGCCCCGCAGGCCGGGCGGGGCGTCCGCCGCCACCGCGACGAACGCCCCGCCGCCCCGCACGGCCGCGAGTGCGGGCAGGCCGACACCGGCCGCGTCCAGGGCCCCGGCCGCGCCGCCCGGGACGGCCGAGCGCACCGCCACCGCCAGGTCCGGCACGTCCCTCGGCACGAACCACTCGGCGCCGAAGCCCCGCACCAGGTCCTCGTCCGCCGCGCCCGCGACGGCCACCACCCGCAGGCCGCGCCCCGCCGCCAGTTCCACGGCATACCCGCCCACGGCTCCCGCGGCGCCCGTCACCAGGAGCGCCGCCCCGGCCGGCAGGTCGAGGGCGGCAAGGGACTGCCACGCCGTGAGCCCGTTCAGCGGGAGCGTCGCCGCCGCCGGCGGCAGCCCCTCCGGGGCCGGTGCCACCGCCGTCGCGTCCAGGACCACGTGGTCGGCGTACGTCCCGAGGGAGGAGTCCAGCAGGTCGCGCAGGCCGATGACCTCGTCGCCCACGGCGAAGGCGGTCACCCCCGGGCCCGTCGCGTCCACCGCGCCCGCCACGTCCCAGCCGAGCCCGGTCGTCTCGCGCGGCGCCATCCGCCCGGCGGCCACGAGCGCCCCGGCGCGGGTCAGCAGGTCCACGGGGTTGACGGCCGCCGCCGCCACGCGGATCCGCACCTGGCCGGGGCCCGGCGCGGGCACCGGCACCCGCGTGAGTTCCACCGCCTCCGGCCCGCCCGGCGTCCGCACCACCGCAGCCCGCATCACCTTCGTCGCGCTCATGGCCCCTCCTTCGTCGGCCCGCCGCCCCGTCGGCGGCCGGTTGACCTCGCCGCCCAACGTAGGGAGAGTTGCTCTCCACAGGGAAGTACGCACTTCAGAGTGCCTATGTCACCCGGAGGAGACCCGTGACCACCCGGACCGCCGCACAGCGCCGCGCCGAGGCGCGGGCCGCGTACGACGCCTTCGTCGCGCAGTGCCCGACCCGTCAGCTCCTCGACCGCATCGCCGACAAGTGGGTCTCGCTCGCCCTGACGGCCCTGGCCGAAGGGCCGCACCGCTACAGCGAGCTGGCCCGCCGCCTCGCGGGCGTCAGCCAGAAGATGCTCACCCAGACCCTCCGCAACCTGGAGCGCGACGGCCTGGTGAGCCGCACCGTCACCCCGGCCGTCCCGGTGCGCGTCAGCTACGCGCTCACGCCGGTCGGCGAGAGCCTGGCCGGTCTGATGGGGGCGATCAAGGGCTGGGCCGAGGAGCACATGGACGTGGTCCTCGCGGCGCGGGCGGCGTACGACGAGGAGGTGACGGCCGCCGACGGCTGAGGCCTCACTCCTCGCGCGCGCCGCCCGCCTTGCGCGCCACCACGAGGCGCCAGCGCGGGCTGCCGTCGTCCGCGCGCCCGAACTCCTCCAGCGGCAGCAGCCGCACCGCGAATCCGGCGCGCTCCAGATCCGCCCGCACCCCGGTCAGCGGGAACGTGCGGTAGTACATGACGAAGGGCGGCCTGAGCAGCGCGTTGCGCACCCGCATCGCCGCGTCGAAGCCGAGCATGGCCCAGTACCATGGTGACGTGAGTGGCTGCGGTGCGCCGAGGGGAAAGGCGAACAGGCCGCCGGGGCGCAGCGCCCGGTGCACCTGGGCGAAGAGCCCGGGCCGCTCGGACGGCACGAAGTGGCCGAAGGCCCCGAAGCTGACGGCCACGTCGAAGGCGCCGGCGAAGGGCAGCGCGCGGGCGTCGGCCCGCACCCAGTCCACCGCGGGACCCGCCCCGCTCACGGGGAGCGCCGCCCGCGCCTCGGCCAGCATCCCGGCGCTGAAGTCGACGCCGGTGACCCGCTCCCGGCACAGCGGCAGCAGGGCCCGCACGCCCGCCCCGGTGCCGCAGCACACGTCAAGACCCGCCGGGAACGGGCCAAGTGGCCGCAAGGCCCCGGCGGTGGCGTCCAGGATGCGGTCGGGCGTGCGGAACGGCGTGTGGTCGAACTTGGGAGCCAGCAGGTCGTAGCCGTGCTCGGTGGAGGACAGCGCCTGGACGGCCAGTTCGCGGAGCGAGGGGCCCTGGGAGGTGAACACCGGCACAGCCTAATGAGTCCGCCTGGCCGGGAACCGCCGCGCGGTCTACCGGGCCGGGAAACGCGTCGGGTACAGCTTCAACTGCCGCACACCCGATCCCACGCCCCGGAGGTACTCCCATGTGCGCACGCAGGACACCCGACGGCACCGGCCCGGCGATGACGGAAATGGCCGGCAAGACCCGGTTCGACGACATCTACGACCGCCCCGACCCGAGGGCGTATTTCCGCCGCCTCGCGCCCTTCGCCTACGAGATCCCGCAGCACGCCCAGGGGGTCTTCCGCCGCACGCTCGCCGAGCGCGAGCAGGGAGGGCCGCCCGGCGAGCGCGTCACGGTCCTCGACCTGTGCTGCTCGTACGGCATCAACGCGGCGCTCCTGAACCACGACCTCACACTCGCCGACCTGTACGCGCACTACACCGACGAGGCGACGGACCGGCTCACGCCGGGCGAACTCATCGACCGCGACAAGGAGTTCTACGCCGAGCGGCGCCGCCCGGACGCGGTGCGGATCATCGGCGTCGACACGGCGGCCCAGGCCACGGCCTACGCCCTGGCCGTCGGCCTGCTCGACGAGGCGTACGCGGAGAACCTGGAGCGGGTGCCGCCCAGCGCCGGGCTCGCCCGCGCCATGGGCCGGGTCGGCCTGATCACCGTCACCGGAGGCATCGGCTACGTCTCGCACCGCACCTTCGACGCCCTCCTGGAGCACGTCCGACTCCCCCTGTGGGTCAGCGCGTTCGTGCTGCGCACCGTGCCGTACGACCGCATCGCCGAGAGCCTCGCCGCCCACGGCCTCACCACCACGACGGACCCGCACCACCTCTACCCGCAGCGCCTGTTCACCGGCCCCGACGAGCAGCGCGACGCCGTCGACCGGGTCACCGCCGCGGGCGACGACCCCACGGGCTTCGAGGCCGCGGGACGGTACTACACCCGCCTGTACACGTCCCGGCCCGAGGCCGCCTGACGGTCCTCGCACGGCACGGCCCGGCCGCGAGCAGCCCCTCGCCCCAGCACCGGAACGGGGCGTATCGTTAAATACGGGACAATTCAGCGATCAAGGACGGCTCGGAAGACAGGGGGTCGTCATGCTGGAGGAACTGCTCGCGGCCGGTGTGGCCACGCTGTCCGCCGGCCTGCTGTACGCGGCGTCGGCCGCACGTGTCGTCAAGCAGTACGAGCGCGGTGTCGTGTTCCGGCTCGGGCGGCTGCACGGCGGGCCGCGCCCGCCAGGGTTCACGATGGTCATGCCGCTCGTGGACCGGATGCGCAAGGTCAACATGCAGATCGTGACGATGCCGGTGCCGGCGCAGGAGGGCATCACGCGGGACAACGTCACGGTCCGCGTGGACGCGGTCGTCTACTTCAAGGTCGTGGACGCGGCCAACGCGATCATCCAGGTCGAGGACTACCGCTTCGCGGTCTCGCAGATGGCCCAGACCTCGCTGCGCTCCATCATCGGCAAGAGCGACCTGGACGACCT